>NZ_JBIBEB010000006.1:0-284694 GCF_042902325.1 Pseudomonas sp. NPDC012596
GTACTTACCCATAGATCCCCCAAGGGTTGGATTGGTGTCCAACTTCTTGGGGGCAGTCCATTCTGTGGGAGCCGGCTTGCCGGCGATAGGGCCGGTATTGGCTACCTCAATTCCCCTGCCAGACCGCACCGGCAATATCCACCCGCTTGGGCAACAACCGGTTCTCGAAAAACAACGCGGCGGTACGCTGCTGCGCCGCCACGATCTCGTCACTCACCGCAATCACCGGCGATGCGGGCCGATGGCTGAAGCTGCGCCGCACCACCGCTTCCGGCAGGCCCATGAACTGCGCCAACAGCTGAATGCTGCCGGCTTCGTCGCTGCGTGTCAGCGCTTCGGCGCGGGTGATCTCGTCGAGCACCTGCTTGACGAACTCACCGTGGGCCTCGACATACCCGCGCGCACCCAGCATGAACGGCCCGATCAAGCCCAGCCCTTCGCCATCAGCCAGCAAGCGGGCCTTGCCTTCCAGGTCGATAGCCGAATAGAACGGGTCCCAGATCGCCCAGGCGTCCACGCTGCCACGCTCGAACGCAGCACGCGCATCCGCTGGCGCCAGGTACACCGGTTGCACGTCACGGATGCTCAGGCCGGCCTTGGCCAGGCTGCGCAACAGCAGGTTGTGCGCGCTGGAGCCCTTCTGCAGGGCTATGCGCTTGCCCTTGAGTTCGGCAACGGAGTTGACCGGGCTGCCCTTGGGCACGAGGATCACCTCGGCTTTCGGCTTCGGTGGTTCGGCGCCGATATACAACAGGTCGGCGCCGGCAGCCTGGGCGAAAATCGGCGGGATGTCGCCAGTGGAGCCTATGTCCAGGCTGCCGATGTTCAAGGCTTCGAGCATCTGCGGGCCGGCCGGAAACTCAATCCACTCGACCTGCGTGTTGGCAAAGCGCTGCTCCAGCAGGCGGTGCTGCTTGGCCAGCACCAGGCTGATCGAGCCCTTCTGGTAGCCGATGCGCAAGGTCGCAGGGTCGGCCGCGTGCACCGGGCCGGCCAGGGCCAGCAGTGCAACCAGGGCGAAACGTACAAGGCGCATTGATCACTCCTTCCAGTCGGTCGAGGGTTTTTCCCAGAGGTTGATCCCACCTTCCACGGCGTACTGGTCGATCTCGGCCAGCTCCTCGGCGCTGAACGCCAGGTTGTCGAGTGCGGCGACGTTCTCGATGATCTGCTCGGGCCGGCTGGCGCCGATCAGTGCCGAGCTTACCCGTGGATCGCGCAGGGTCCAGGCCAGGGCCAACTGGGCAAGGCTCTGGCCGCGGCGCTGGGCGATTTCGTTCAGGGCGCGGGCACGGGCGATGTTGGCCTCGGACAGGTGCTGGGGCAGTAACGAGCCACCGCCTGCCCGGTTCACCCGCGCATCGGCGGGGATGCCGTTGAGGTACTTGTCGCTGAGCAACCCCTGGGCCAGGGCGGTGAACACGATCACGCCGGCGCCTACCTCAGCCGTGGTGTCCAGCAGGTCATGCTCGATCCAGCGGTTGAACAGGTTGTACGAAGGCTGGTGAATCAGCAGCGGTACGTTCAGCTCGGCCAGCAGCGCGGCGATCTCGCGGGTCTTGCCGGCCGAGTAGGACGAGATGCCGATGTACAGCGCCTTGCCCTGGCGGACGATATCGGCCAGGGCGATGGCGGTCTCTTCAAGCGGCGTGTCGGCGTCGAAGCGGTGCGAGTAGAAAATGTCGACATAGTCCAGGCCCAGGCGCTGCAGGCTCTGGTCGAGGCTGGAGACCAGGTATTTGCGCGAACTGCCGCCCTGCCCGTACGGCCCCGGCCACATGTCCCAGCCCGCCTTGCTGGAGATGATCAGCTCGTCGCGGTAGCTGCGCAGGTCTTCGCGCAGCAGGCGGCCGAAGTTGGTCTCGGCGCTGCCGTAGGGTGGGCCATAGTTGTTGGCCAGGTCGAAGTGGTTGATACCGGCATCGAACGCAGTGCGCAGCAAGGCGCGCTGGTTGTCGATGGGTGTGGCATCGCCGAAGTTGTGCCACAGGCCCAGGGACAGGGCCGGCAGCACCAGGCCGCTGCGGCCGACACGGCGGTAAGGCATGCGCGCATAGCGCTCGGGGTGTGCGATGTAGCTCATGGTTGGCCTCGCTCGGCAAAGTTGGGGTTGACGGGGCGCGCCAGCCCCAGGTGCTCGCGCAGGGTGCGGCCCTGGTACTGGCGGCGGAACAGGCCACGGCGCTGCAGTTCGGGGACTACTTGGCTGGCGAAGTCCTCCAGGCCCTGTGGCAGGTGCGGCACCAGCACGTTGAAACCATCGGCGGCCCGGCCTTCGAACCAGGCCTGGAGTTGGTCGGCGATGTGCGATGGCGTGCCGACCAGGCTGTAATGCCCTCGCCCGCCGGCAATGCGCCGGCCCAGTTCAGCCAAGGTCAGTTGTTCATTGCCGGCCAGTTCGGTCAGCAGTTGCTGACGACTGCGCTGGCCGTCCTGGGTCGGCGGCAGCTCGGGCAATGGCCCGTCCAGCGGGTAGCCGGACAGGTCGAAGTTGCCCAGCATGCGCCCAAGCAAAGCGACGCCGACACGGGGATCGACCAAGTCCTGGAACTGCTGGAACTTGTCCTGCGCTTGGGCAGCACTGCGCCCCACCACGACAAACACGCCGGGCATGATTTTCAGCGAATCTTCGCCACGCCCATGCCGGGCCAGGCGGCCCTTGAGGTCGCTGTAGAAGGCCTGGGCGCGGGCCAGGCTGGGTTGGGCGGTGAATACCACTTCGGCGCTTTCGGCGGCCAGTTCGCGACCGGCCTCGGATGAGCCTGCCTGCACCAGCACCGGCCGCCCCTGCGGTGAACGGGCAACGTTGAGCGGCCCCTTGACGCGAAAGTGCTCCCCCGCGTGGTCCAGGGTGCGTACCGCGTCCGGGCGATGGAACTGGCCGCTGGCCTTGTCGCGCACAAAAGCGTCATCCGCCCAGCTGTCCCACAAGCCCTGCACCACCTGCTGGAACTCGCGGGCCCGGGCATAGCGCTCGGCGTGCGGTATATGCGCATCGCGGCCGAAGTTACCGGCCTCGGCGGCGGCATCGGAGGTGACCAGGTTCCAGCCGGCACGCCCGCCGGAAAGATGGTCCAGCGAAGCGTACTTGCGCGCCACGTGGTAGGGCTCGTTATAGCTGGTGGTGGCCGTGGCGATCAGGCCGATGCGTTCGGTCACCGCGCTCAGTGCCGACAGCAGGGTCAGGGGCTCGAAGTACACCGAGCGGGCGCTGTGGCTGGCCAGGGCATCGGTCGGCGCGGCGACGCTGTCGGCAACGAACAGCGCATCGAAACAGGCCGCCTCGGCGACTTGCGCGGCGCGCCGGTAGCTGGCGAAGTCCATCGGGTCGGCCGGCACATCCGGGTGGCGCCAGGCCGCCAGGTGGTGCCCGGTGGCCATGAGGAAGGCGCCGAGGCTCATTTGACGATTCATGTCGATCTCCTTGCAGGGGCCGCTGTGCGGCCCGTCGCCGGCAAGCCGGCTCCCACCGGTAAAAACGCGCTTAGAAATCCTTGCGAAGCTGCACGCCGAAATAGCGCCCGTCGTCGCGTGGCACCGAGCGGTAGATGTAATCCCCGCCACTGGCCAGCATTTGCGCGTACGACTTGTCACCGAGGTTCTTGCCCAACAGCGCCACGCGCCAGCCGTCGTTGTAGTCGGCCAGGGCAATGCTGGCGTTCCAGATGCCGTAGGCGCCCTGCACGGTGTCGGGGTTCTGATCGAGGCTGAACTGCACCTCGTCCTGCCAGCTGTAGTCGCTGGACAGCTCGATATCCAGGCCGTTGTCCAGCGGGATGGTGTAGTCGGCCCGCACGTAGGTTTTCCAGTCCGGGGTGAACGGCAGGTGGCCGCCATCAATGTTGCAGTTGGCCGCCGCGCCAACCGGGCAGTTGAAGTGGTCGACCCGGGCCTTGGTGTAGGCCATCGCCGCCGACAGCTTGAGCTGGCGGGTGGCCTGGAAGCTGGCGTCGAGCTCCACGCCCTGGGTCTTGACCTTGCCGGCGTTGACCAGGCGGGTGACCACCTGGTTGGCGACGGTGTCGAAGAAGTTGGCCTGGTAGTCGTCGTAGTCGGTGTGGAACACCGCGAGGTTGGCCATCAGGCGGTTGTCCAGCGCGGTGCCCTTGAGGCCGATTTCATAAGCGTCGGAAGTTTCAGGCTTGAGCGAATCGGTGTCGCGCGGCTGCATGTTGAAGAACACGTTGTAGGCCGGGCCTTTGTAGCCGCGCGAATAGGTCACGTAGCCGGTCAGGTTGTCGTTGAAGTCGTACTGCAGGCCGGTGCGGCCGCTCCAGCCGTCCTCGTCCACCGAGCCGGAGCTGGACGTGGATGGCTGGATGCCGGTCACGGCAGTGGCCGATGTGGAGACGCGACGGTGGTCATAGTCGAGGTCGTCGTGGGTCCAGCGCAGGCCGAAGATGGCACGCAAGTCGTCGGTGAAGTTGAAGGTGTTTTCGCCGAACAGGGCGACGCTGTCGTTGGTGGTGGAATAATCCGCCCGCCCGCGGTTGGCCACGGCATCATTGACCGACAGGCGCTGGTAGGTTTCGTTGGACGTGCCATGCATGTAGAAGGCGCCCAGCACGTATTCGTTGAACTGCCCCTTGGGCGAGGTCAGGCGAAACTCTTGGCTGTACTGGTCGTAATCAACCGTGCCCTTGTCGTGGGAGGCGGTCACGGGCAGCAAGGCACGGCGATCGCCGTCCTGGTACTGGGTGTTGTCCCAGCCGCGCCAGGCGCTGATCGACGTCAGGGTGTAATCGCCCAATTGCCAGTCGAGCTGGGCCGACAGGCCCTGGTTCTCGTCTTCGACATGGGTTTTGAAGTCGCTGTTGATGTCGCGGTTGTGGGCGCTTGGCGTTACCGGGCGAAGCTGGTTGGTGAAGCCGGTACTGGCGCGGGTGACCACGCCGCTGGGCAAGGTGTCTTCACCCTTCATGTAGTCGGCGATCAGGGTCAGGCGCAGGGCTTCGCTGGGCTCGAACTCCAGTTTGCCGCGCACACCCTTGCGCCCGTAGCCGTTGACGTCATGGCCATTGGCGACGTTCTCGACGTTGCCGTCGTAGTCGCCCCACAAGGTGCTCAACGAGCCCTTGAGCTGCTCGGTCAGGCGCCCGCCAATGCCAAAGCGCAGGCGGTTTTCGTCACCCCCGCCGAAGTGTGAATAGTCAACGTAGCCCTGGGTGTGCTCGGGGATGGCTTTACTCACCACGTTTAACACACCGGCCGAGGCATTCTTGCCGAACAGCGTGCCCTGCGGGCCGCGCAGCACTTCGATGCGCTCAAGGTCGAGCAGGTCGAGGGTGGACTGGCCAGGGCGGCCAAACACCACGCCATCCACCACCGTGGCCACGGTAGGCTCCACGCCTGGGGACGTGGAGATGGTGCCCACGCCACGGATGAACAGCGATGTGTCCTTGTTCGAAGCACCGGCACGGTAGTTGAGGGTGGGTACTTGCTGGACGATGCTGGCAACGTTGTTGCGGTTGTCACGCTCAAGCTGTTCGCCATCGACCACCGACACCGCCACCGGCACTTCCTGCAGGGTCGATTCACGGCGGGTGGCGGTGACGGTCACCGCGCCCAGCGAAGTGGCCTGTGGGGCTTGCTCGACCGTCTCGGCGGCCTGGGCCCATTGGCCGACGGCGGCCAGCAGCACGGCGGCAGCCAAAGGGTGGCGTTGGGTAAAGGGGAAGGCGCTACGGCTTATATGCATGATGCTCACTCTGCCAATCGAGACCAGACCAGGCCCAGGCACGGGCCGACACGGATGTTGCTGTGGTTGTCTGGTCTCGCTCGTGCGAGTGGCAGGCGCTTGCCAACAGCAGCGCTTGTTAGCGCTAACATGAGCAAGTATCAGGACCGCTGCTTAGCAGGTCAAATACTAAAAAAGCAGATTTATATGCCATTAAGCTATTTGCCAGCGGCGTGCACGTTAGCGCTAACATCGCGGCATTTCATCCAGGAATCCGCCTGTGAGCCAAGCCAAGGATTCACCCCGCAAACGCCGTGGCGCCGGCCGCGTCACCCTCGCCGAAGTGGCGCGCGCGGCCGAGGTTTCGGCCATCAGCGTTTCGCGCTACTTCAACCAGCCCGAGCAGGTGTCAACGCCCCTGCGCGAACGCATCGAGGCCGCCGTGCAAGCATTGGGTTATGTACCCAACCTGGTGGCTGGCGGCCTGGCGTCGGCCCGCGGGCGAATCGTCGGCATGGTGATCCCGAACATCTCCGGACCGATCTTCGCCCAAACCATCCAGGCCTTCAGCGACACCCTCAGCCAGCACGGCTATCAGCTGCTCCTGGCTTCCAGTTACTTCGATGAGGCGCAGGAAGAAAGCGCCGTGCGTGCGTTTCTGGGGTGGTCGCCTGCTGCGCTGGTTGTCACCAGCCGTTTTCACAGCCCGGGCACCGAAAAAATGCTGGCGGACGCCGACGTGCCGGTGGTGGAGATCTGGGACTACAGCCCGCAGCGGTCGCCTTTGCAGGTTGGTTTTTTGCATCACCAGGTGGGTGTGCAGGCCTGCCGTTACCTGCTGGACAAGGGCCACCGACGGATCGCCTTCGTGCAGAACAGCGCTGCGGGCGACCTGAGTGCCCTGGAGCGGCGCGACGGTTACATCGAAACGCTCAAGGCAGCCGGGCTAGAGCCATGGGTGTTTGTGCCGTCTGCCAATACCGCTCCGTTCGAAGCGGGCAAGCAGGCCATGGAGGCATTGATTCGGCGCAGCCCACGGCCGCAGGCGATCATCTTCGCCAACGACAACCTGGCTGCAGGTGCCCTCCTCGCCGGCCAGCGCGCCGGGCTGCGGCTGCCCGAGGACATGGCAATCGTGGGGTTTGGTGACTATGCGTTTGCCGAAATGCTGTTGCCGAGCCTGACCACCTTGCGCCCGCCATCGCGGCAGATCGGCGAGTTGGCTGCGTTGCGGGTACTGCAGCACCTGGGGGCCGTGGCGCATGAGGGTGAGGTGCAACGCCTGAACTTGCTGGAATGTGAGCTGATAGGCCGTGAAAGTGCGTAGCGCGCTGGCCAGGTGTAAACGGTGGGCTGGCCGCGGGATGTGCAGCCAGCCCACCGGCGCTGTTGTTACTCAATGACCCCGCAGGCAAACCGTGCACCACCGCCACCGAGTTTCTCGGGGTGATCGCTGTGGTTATCACCCCCGGCATGCACCATCAGCGCATGCCCTTTGAAATCAGCCGCCTTCAGGCGTGGCGCCAATACCGGGTAAGTGGCCTTGCCGTCAGCGCCGACATACAGCGCTGGCAGGTCACCGCGGTGGCCGCTGTCGTCGTAAGGGCCCTTGTGCGCATTGGTCTTGTCCGGGTCCCAATGGCCGCCCGCTGCGCCTGCCGGCACGGGCTTGCCGTTCTCGTCGGCCGGTGCACACGAGGGGTTCTGGTGCAGGTGAAAGCCATGCACACCTGGCGGCAGGTCCTTGAGGTCCGGCGTGAGCACGGTGCCATATTTGTTCTGTTCGATGCTGATGGTGCCGATCACTTTGCCGGGGCCATCGGGCCCAGCCAGCTTGAGCTCAACCGTCTGCGCGGCCTGAGCGAGGCCGGCGGTGGCCAGTAACGCGGTGAATAGCACTGCTTTCATGTCGTGTCTCCATGGCTTGGGATGCGCGGGTGTCGTACCCACATAACAGGTGGGACTGCGCAGGTTGCCAGGCATTCCATCCGGCCACAGAATGAAATACTTCCTTCCGGAGCCTGTCCGCGTGTCCCTCAAAGCCTTGCGTACCCTCGTGACCATCGCTCGCCATGGCACCTTCGCGCGTGCCGCCGACCTGCTCAGCCTCACGCCCTCGGCGGTGAGTTTGCACATCAAGACGCTGGAGGATGAGCTGCAGGTGGCATTGTTCGACCGCAGCCGCCGGCAGGTGGTGCTGACCGAGGCTGGGCAGCTGGCCGTCGCGCGGGCCGAAACCATCCTGGCGGCCTACGACGAACTGGCCGATGCCCTGGCCAGCGGCCCAAGCCTGCGCGGCCGGCTGCGCCTGGGCGCGATCCATACGGTATTGGCCCGGCGCCTGCCCAAAGCGCTGGTGTGGATCAAGGCACATCACCCTGACCTGCACATCAGCGTGGCGTCGGGCATGTCGGCGGAACTGGCGCGGCGCATAGAGGACGGCGACCTGGATGCTGCCATCACCACCGAGCCAGTCAGCCCCTACCCGCAGAGCCTGGACTTCACCCCCTTGTTCGAGGACCGCTTCTGGGCCATTGCCAGCCCCGAGCTCGCTGGCCAGAGCCTGCCGCAGCTGTTGGCCAGCCAGCCGTTTCTGCGCTTCGACAAGCGCGCCTGGGCTGGCCGGCAGATCGAACAGGAACTGCGCCGCCAGCACCTGCAGGTCAGCGAACAGATGGAGCTCGACAGCCAGGAAGCGCTGGCGCACATGGCGGTGATGGGCCTGGGGGTTGCGATCATCCCCATGTCGGACGAAGACCTGCAGCGCTTGCCGGCGGCCACCTGCCTGCCGTTTGGCGAACCGCAGCTGAAACGGCGGGTGGTGTTGCTGGAGCATGAGAAAAGCCAGCGACGGCATCTGAGTGCAGTGTTGAAGACCGCACTGGAAGCTTGATCGGGCTGCGATAATCCTGCAGTTTTTCTCAACAGTCACTGCAGAAATCAGCGTTTTTACCAATCAGTCAGCCAAGCTACGCTGTGCCGGTACCCGACCACGGACCGTCACCCATGCTCCAGTTGCTGCTGACCACCTTGCTGCCCATCGTTCTGTTGATCGCCCTGGGTACCCTGCTGCGCGTGCGTGGTTTTCTCGGGGAGAATTTCTGGCCGGGCGCGGAGCGCCTGAGCTACTACGTGCTGCTGCCCTCGCTGTTTCTCCACGGCCTGGCCACCGCCAACCTCGATGGCGTGCCGGTGCTGGGCATGGTCGGCGTGCTGATGCTCTCGACCGTGCTCGGCGCTGCGCTGCTGGTGCTCTATCAGGGCGCGGTGAACCACGACGGTGCGGACTTCACGTCGGTGTTCCAAGGCGGCGTGCGTTTCAACAATTACATCGGCGCCACGTTGGCTGCGGGTATCTACGGCAGTGCCGGCATTGCACTGGCGGCGGTGGCCAATGCCGCCATCGTGCCGTTGGTGAACCTGCTGTGTGTGCTGGTGTTCGCTCGTTTCAGTGCACGCCATAGCTCCCCGGCCACGGTGCTGCGGGCGATCTTCGCCAACCCGCTGATCGTCGGCTGTGCCGGTGGGTTGCTGCTGCGCGTCACTGGCCTGGGCTTGCCGGCAGGTATCGGGCCGACGGTCAAAGCATTGGGCCAGGCTGCCCTGCCCCTTGGCCTGCTGTGCGTCGGCGCCGCGCTGGGTGGCGCCAGCATCGGCCGGCAGGTGCGGCCGCTGCTGGCCGCCTCGATGTTCAAATTCCTGATCATGCCCTTGACCACCTGGGGCCTGTGCCGCCTGCTTGGCCTGGGCGGTCAGGCGGCGGTAGTGGCGGTGCTGTTCCAGGCGCTGCCGACGGCTTCGTCGTCCTATGTGATGGCACGGCAAATGGGCGGCAACGCACCGTTGATGGCGACCATCATCGCCCTGCAGACGGTGGCCGCCGCCGTCACCTTGCCCTTGGTGTTAATGCTTTCGCTGAATTGAATACGCTTGGCTAGACTGTCAAGCAACCCACAGTTCGGAACCTCGACCATGCGCCTTTCGTGGATGGTGATCGGCTTGACCTCGGCCCTGCTCGCAGGCCCTACACATGCCGCCGACACTGCCAAGGCCGCAGTGGCCGAAGACAAGGCAGAGGTGCTGGAAAAAAAAGTGGTCGAGGACGCGCCACCACCGAAAAAGGCCGAAACGCTCACGCCCGTCGAGGTCAAGGCGGTCGACCCGGCAGGCCAGGCACCGATGGACGACAGCATCACTTGCCTGGCACGCACCATCTACTGGGAAGCCAAAGGCGCCGATGAAAAGGACATGAGCGCAGTGGCCAGCGTGGTGCTCAACCGATTGGGCAAGGACGGCTTCCCCGACTCGATCTGCGGTGTGGTCAAGCAGGGTGTGGAGAGCAAGTCCTGCCAGTTTTCCTGGTGGTGTGACGGGCGCTCCGACCAAGTCGAGGAAAAGCCGCGCTATGACATCGCCAAAGAGATTGCGCGCAAGGCGCTCAACCAGCAGCTCAAGGACAGCACCGGTGGCGCACTGTATTTCCATGACCGCAGAGTGCGCCCGGACTGGGCCAAGGCCTACCGCAGGACCGCCGAGACTCGACACTTCCTCTTCTACAAGCCGAACCAGGCACTGGCGCGCTGACCCGAGCCGTTCACCAGGCAGTGGTCGCCCTGAGCCTGGCGACCACTGCTTTCTCGGCACAGTTACGAATGATTACCAAACCGTCGCACTTTTCAGGCCCACAGTGGTCTACTCCCTCTTTTGCCACCTTCAAGCCTTTGCTGGCGTTTTCATTGCTTTGCACGACACCGGGCCAAAAGCCTTGGGCTTGTGTAGGATGAGCAGCGCATACCAAGACGCTGCCAGTCACAGGGAGATCCACATGCGCGTCCTGTCATCCGTTGCCGCCTTGTCGCTGGGCCTGGTCGTTTCGACTTCAAGCCTGGCGGCCACCGGCGAAGAGGCGCAACTGATCGATTCGATCAATGCCTACCGCAGCCAGGCTCAGCCTTGCGGCGGCGAAGCATCGCTGGAGCTGCCACCGCTCAACAGCGATACCCGCCTGGCGCTGTCGCCAGAAGGCACCCGCGACCTGCAGCAGGCCATGACCCGTGCCGCCTACCCGATGGTCAACGTGCAGGCCATCAGCCTGTCCGGCCCGCGCGATGCCCGCGCCGCCATGCACGCCATCGAAGAAAGCTTCTGCCAGGTGGTGCTCGACCCGCAATTCGTCGACATTGGCGTCAGCCAGGAGGGCCGCGACTGGCGCGTGGTGCTGGCGCGCCCCCTGCTTAGCGGGCGCCTCGGCGACTGGCAGGCCGAGGGGCAGAAGCTGATGCAGGCGATCAACGTTGCACGCAAGGCCCCGCGCCAATGCGGTGGCCAGCCGTTCGCCGCAGCCCCTGCGCTTAGCTGGAGCACTGCCCTGGCGGGGGTCGCGGCCAACCATACGCGGGCCATGGCCAACCAGAACTTCTTCGACCACATCGACCGCGACGGGCGCACGCCGGGCGACCGTGCGGAGCTGGCGGGCTACCTGTACCAACAGATTGGCGAGAATATCGCCGCCGGGCGCGACACCGCGCAGAAAGTGGTCGATGGCTGGCTGGCCAGCCCCGGGCATTGCGCCACGTTGATGAACCCGGACTTCCGTGAGGTCGGTGCTGCTTATGCGGTGGACCCGAAGAGCGATGCGGGCATCTACTGGACGGGGTTGTTCGGTACCCCGCAGTGACCATCACGCCGTAGCGCCAGCGCCGTGCAGCCAAACCGCCGGCGCACGCACCGGCCCAGGTAGCTTGCATCGCCCAACCCCACCTCGTCGGCGATTTGCGCAAGGCTGTGGCTGGAATTGAGCAGGCGCCAACGGGCCTGCTGCAGGCGCATTTCCAACCACCAGGCCTTGGCGCTCATGCCGTGGCTGGCCTGGAACTGCCGGTCCAGTTGCCGTCGGCTGATCGCCAGTTCCGCGGCCAGTTGTTCGATAGTCAAACGCTCCCCTAAATGATGGCGCATCAACGCCAATGCACGTTGTACCTGGCGCCCATGCGCCGCCTCGGCGTCCAGTGATCGCAAGGCGTGGCGGCTATCGCGGGACTCATCCACCAGCATGTCGGCCAGGCCTTTGAGCGCGCGCGCCCGCCCGCAGGCGGCCGCCAGCAGGGCTACCGCGAGGTCGATGGCCGCGGTACCGCCGGCACAGGTAATACGTGCACCGTCGATGCAGTACAGCTGCTCGTGCAGCAACTGCAGCTGGGGAAATGAGGCGCGAAACTCAGCTTCATGCCGCCAATGCACAACCACTTTGTAGCCGTCCAGCAAGCCACAGGCCGCCAGCAGAAAAGCCGCGTTGTCGATGGCCACGAGCTTGACGCCCGCCTTGGCGGCGCGCTTGAGCAGGCTTTTATAGCGTGGCGCGAGGCCGGCAGTGGCCGCGGCATTGCGGCTGCCGAACAGCACCAGGTAGTCGTAGTCGGCCAACGCGAGCTGCTCGGCAATCGCTTCCACCTGCATCACCGCGCCGCTGCTCGACACCACGGGCTCGCGGGTGAGCCCGGCCAGTGTCCAGCTGCAATAGCGTTGGCGGCTGTAGTCTTCGTCGTCGGCACTGAAGCGCAGCTTGTCAAGAAACGCACCGAACGGCAGCAAGGCGAAGTCCGGCAATGGCAGGATCAACAGGCGAATATCGGGGGGCATGCAAGAATGTCCAGAAACAACCATCAGATGTCCGGATAATACCCTGCTTGTTCGGTGTGGTCGCTTAAACTGCGCCCTTGATCACTGACTACAGCAAGGCACTGACATGGCTCTGGACACCTGGCTTCTCTACCTGCTGGCGAGCATCGGCCTATCACTGACCCCCGGCCCGAACAGCCTGCTGGCCCTGACCCACGGCGCGCTGTATGGCGCGCGTCGCACCTTGTTCACCATCATTGGCGGGGTGTTCGGCTTCAGCGCATTGATCGCTTTGGCCATGTTCGGCCTCACTGCCCTGCTGCAGGCATCGGCGTCTGTACTGACCGTGCTGAAGTGGGTGGGCGGCGCGTATCTGCTGTGGCTGGGCATCCAGCTGTGGCGCAGCCCGGCGCTGCAGCTGGACGTGAATACGCGGGTTGCACGGCTGAGCAATGCCGGGATGTTCCGCCAAGGGTTACTGTCGGCCATGGCCAACCCCAAGGTGCTGTTGTTTTATGGGGCGTTCCTGCCACAGTTCATCGACCCGCAGCGGGGGTTGTTCGTGCAGTTCGTGATCATGGCAGCGACCTTCGCCAGCGTGGAATTCGTGGTCGAATACCTGCTGGCGCGGTTGGCGTTCCGTATCAAGCCTTGGCTGGCCAAGGGCGGTAGAGGTTTCAATCGGTGCTGCGGGGGCTTGTTTGCGTTGATTGGCGTGGCATTGCCGCTCGGGCGCTAGGGTTTGCGCCGCGAAGCCAGCAGGAACACCAGCAGCGCCAGGCCAGGCAAGGCGGCGCCCAGCACTGCCACGCCCTGCCAGCCATAATAGGTAAACAGCGCACTGGCCACTGCCGAGCCCACTGCCCCGCCGAGGAAGATGCTGGTCATGTACAGGGCATTGAGCCGCCCGCGGCTGGCTGGGTCCAGCGCATAGACCTCGCGCTGGCCGATCACCATGTTCATCTGCACGGCAAAATCCAACAATACGCCGGTGAGTCCCAGGCCGACCACGCTATACCCCGGGGTGGTCAACCCCAGCAGCAGCGCCGCGGGCGCCAGGATCAGGGCCAACAGTGAAGCGGCGCGGGCATGCCCGGCATCGGCCAGGCGGCCCGCCATCGGCGCTGCGACGGCGCCGACCGCGCCCACAAGGGCAAACAACGCGATCTGGCTTTGCGACAGGCCGTGCTCCGACGCCAGGGCCAGTGGTACTGCCGTCCAGTAGAGGCTGAAGGCCGCGAACATCAACGCCTGGTACAGTGAGCGCTGGCGCAGCACAGCGTGCTGGCGCAACAGGGCGATCAACGACACCATCAGCTGGGCATAGCTGGCCTTGTGGTCGGGAACTCGCCGCGGCAGGGTCAACGCCAACAGCAGGATGATCGCCAGCATCAGGCCCGCCGCACCGATGAACACCGTGCGCCAGCCGAAATGGTCAGCCACCAGGCTCGACAGCGGCCGCGCCAGCAGGATGCCCAGCAGCAGGCCACCCATGATGTTGCCCACCACCCGGCCGCGCTGTTGCTCCGGCGCCAGGTGCGCAGCCAGCGGGATAAGCATCTGCACCGCCACCGAACTGAAGCCGATCAGCAAGGCGTAGCCGAGAAACAACTGCCCCTGACCCTGGCCGCTCGTGCCTGCCAACAGCAGGCTCACGCAAGCAAGTACTGCGGTGACGATCATCAAGCGGCGGTTTTCAACCAGGTCGGCCAACGGCACCAGCAACAACAGGCCCAGTGCATAGCCCAATTGGGTCAGTGAGACGATCAGGCTGGCCCGCTCGCTGGACAAGCCAAGGTCCGGGGCAATCAGCCCGACGATAGGTTGGGCATAGTAGATATTGGCGACGATCGCGCCGCAGCAGAACGCCAGCAGCGTAACCAGGGCGCGGCTCAGGCCCGGCGCTGTGGCCTGGGTGGCGGCAAGAGAGGGGTTCATGCGAGATTCCTCGGCATTGGGGTGGAATATGCCGGGCACATTAGCGGGGCCGTGCTGGCAAGGGAATCCAGGCGCGGCGCAACGAGCCTTTGCGCCCGGCGCAACGCCAGCAGCTCAAGGCGCTATCAGGCCTTCGCAGAACGTGATGAAGGCCTGAACGCGCCGTGACCCGCGATGGTTGGGTAAGTACAAGGCATTGATGCTGTCGTTGGCGGCCCCAGGGCTGATCCGCCAATCGCTGAACAGCCGCTGCAAGCGGCCAGCAAGCACGTCCTCGCGGACCAGCCAGTCGGCCAGCAGCGCGATGCCGCTGCCCGCCAATGCTGCTTCACGCAGCAGGTCGGCGTTGGCACTGCGCAGCGGGCCGCTCACGTCCAGTTCCAGGGCCTGGTCGCCGCGCTGCAACCACCAGGGCCGCGCCTTCTGCCCGTAGCGAAAGCGCAGGCAGGCGTGCTCCAGCAATTGCCCGGGGTGCTGCAACGCTTCGCGCCCAGCCAGGTATTCAGGGCTGGCCACCAACCAACGCTCGAAGCGGCCGAGCTGCCGGCACACCAGTTCGTCGTTCGGCGAAGGGTCGCCGAGGCGAATCGACAGGTCGTAGCGGCCGTCCAGCAGGTCGTCGAGACGGTCGCTCATGTCGATGTCCAGCTCCAGCGCAGGATGGCGCGCCAGAAACGGCCCGAGGTGCGGCGCTATCACGCGCCGGCCGAACTCCACCGGCAGGCACAGGCGCAGTACACCGACAGGCTCATTGCCACGGTCGGCGACACTGGCGTCGGCCTCTTCCAACGCTGCGAAGATGTCCCGTGCCCGGGCGTAATATCGGGCGCCGGCCTCAGTCAGGGTGACCTGGCGCGTGGAGCGGTTGAGCAATGTGGTACCGAGCGCCGACTCCAGTGCATCGACCAGGCGGGTCACCGACGAAGTGGCCACCCCAAGCGTGCGCGCTGCGGCGGAAAAGCCTTGGGCGTCGACGGTCGCGGTGAACATCTTCATCGCCAGCAGCTTGTCCATATGATTCCTTTTGCTTGAAGTCTCAGAAAAGTCCTACATCCTGGATGGGCGGTCAAGAAGCGCGCCGCCTTTCAATACGGTCCATAGTGAATTACCTCCCATAGAGTGAGTATTCCTATGCAACCCGCCAACGTGCTGACCCCCCTTCCCCCCTGCGACCCTGCCGCGCCCGAGTGGGTCGATGACCTGCTGCAACGCCCTGGGCTGCGCATCGAACGCATCGTTTCCAGCGGCCAGTGCAGCCCGCCAGGCTTCTGGTACGACCAGCCCGAAGGCGAATGGATCGTACTGCTGAGCGGCGGTGCCGGGCTGCGCCTGGAACATGAAGCGCACACCCGGCTGCTGGCGCCGGGTGATTGCCTCGACATCCCCGCCCATTGCCGCCATCGCGTCGAGTGGACCGCCCCCGGCACCCACACTGTCTGGCTCGCCGTGTTCTACAGCAGCGCAGCGCCCTGGCCAGCCAGCTGACCTGACCCCTCCAAACAACCCTTTTTAACGCCTGCGCGGCTCCCGGCCATGGCGCAGTGCCCCCGCTCGCCTGTGAAACACCACTCACAGCCCGGCTTAAACCCCAACGCTGGACTCCCCCATGCATCACATCGCTACCGACCGCACGATCTGCAACGCCTTGCGCAGCTCCGCCTTCGGCCTGGGTGCCGCCTCCTTCTGCGGCACCGCGCTCGCCGCGCAACCGGCCATCGAACTGCAAGACACCGATGTCACAGCGCCCGCCGCCGTCAGCCCGCGCACCGAGCGCTCAGCGTCGGTCAAGCAGGTTGCACCGCTGCTCGACACACCGCAGACCATCACCGTGGTGCCTGCCCCCGTGCTTGCTCAGCAACAGGCGCTCAGCTTGCGCCAGGTGCTGTCGAATGTGTCTGGCATCACCTTCAATGCCGGTGAAGGCGGTGGCGGCTCGGGCGACAGCATCAACATCCGTGGCTTCTCGGCCAACAACAACATCCAGGTCGATGGCCTGCGCGACAGTGCCCAGACCACACGTTCCGACATGTTCAACACCGAGCAGGTCGAGGTCATCAAAGGCCCCAATTCGGTGTTTGGCGGTGCCGGCACTACCGGCGGCAGCATCAACCTCATCAGCAAGCAGCCGCAGTACCAGCCCTTTACCCACCTGGGTGGCAGCGTGGGCAGCGCCCACTATCAACGCCTGACCCTGGACAGCAACCAGCCACTGGGCAACATCGGCCAAGGCAGTGCAGTGCGCATCAACCTGATGGCGCACCGCAACGAGGTGCCTGGCCGCCCCAGCATCGACCAGCAGCGCTGGGGCATCGCGCCCGCGCTTCAGCTAGGCCTGAGCGACGCCACCTGGCTGACCCTGAGCGCCTTGCATCAGGTAGATGACAACCTGCCCGACTACGGTGTGCCAGCCCTGGATGGCAAGCGCCTGGCAGGTGTCGACCGCAAGGCCTACTTCGGCTGGAAAAACCTCGACAAGGAACACATCGAGCAGAACCAGTTCACGCTCAAGCTGGAGCACGACTTCAACGAGCAATTGCAGCTGCAGCAGCTGGCCCGCCATGGGCAGCTCAAGCGCGACACGGTGGTGTCCGCCTCCCATGTCAACGCCGAAGGTTTACCGCCTGGGCGTTACCGCCCGGCTGGGCCACAGGGGTATGGCCGCGACGCCAGCACCTACGTGTGGATCAGCCAGACCAGCCTGCTTGGCCACAATCAGTTGCTGGGCATGGGGCATGACTGGGTAGTTGGCGTTGAGTTGTCCCGCGAGACACTGGACTTGAACACCTACCATCACGGCCTAGGCAAAGAACTTTACCCAGGCGAGGGTTATGCGCTGGGCGATCCGCCCGGTTATTGGAGCGGGCCACAGCAAAAGGCTGTCATGGGATACAGCAAAACCGCGTTGAGCGACCAGGCACTCTACCTGTTCGACACCGTGGCGCTGAATGACGCCTGGAGCTTGCACCTTGGCCTGCGCCACGACCGCTTCACCGGCAGCGCCAAAGGGTACTCCTCGGCCAACGTTCGCAACTCGGCGCTCAACACCGAGGACAACACCCTGAGCAGCCGTGCGGGGTTGGTCTACTCGCCAACGGAGCATGGCCGCGTATACCTCGCCTGGGGCAATTCTTTCAACCCGTCGGCTGAAGCATTGGCCGGTAACGGGCGCGATCTAACCGTGGCAACCGCAGGCCTTGCCCCGGAAAGGAATCAGACCTGGGAGCTGGGCAGCAAGTGGGAGTTGCTTGACCAGCGGCTGGAACTGGATGCAGCGGTATTTCAAATCATCAAGAGCAACGCCCGCGAAGCCTTGGCGGACGGCTCCACCGAGTTGTCCGGCAAACAACGCGTTCAAGGCGTGGAGCTGGGGCTCACGGGCCACTTGAGCGAACGCTGGACGGTGTTTGCCAACTATACCTACCTGGACAGTGAAACCCTCGAAGCCGTCGCCGAGGGGAAGAGCTTCGGCAGCAAAGGCCAAGCCCTGGGCAATACACCGCCCCGCTCGATGAACCTCTGGACCACCTACCAGGTCGCCGATGCCTGGACCCTCGGCTACGGCGCCCGGCATGTCAGCAAGCGCAACGTGACCTCCAGCACCACCGCCAAGCTCGATGCCTACTGGCTTCACAATGCCATGCTCGGTTATCGAGTGAGCCGGCAACTGGACCTTCAGCTGAACGTCAACAACGTATTCGACAAGGCTTATGTTGAGCGGGTGCGTCAGCAGAGGGGCGGCGCTGCACGCTCATCGGCCATCGAGTACGGCGCGAGCCGGGCGGCAATCCTGACCGGCAATTATCGCTTCTGAGTAGAAAAGGGCCTGCTTTACTGCAGGCCTTCATGACTAAGACAAAAGTATGATCCACCTTGAACAACCACGATCAAACACGTGGTTTAGTGCAAACATAACCGCGTGATCTACACTTTTCGCGACAACCGCGCGAGTTCAACCCTGCGACAATCAGCCTCACAATATTATGTACTAACTTGTTAATTAGCTTGCTAAGGGCTTAAACTGCGCCCATTCCACCTGCTGAGATCCCTGGCATGAACGAAACACCGCGCGCCTCCGGCGCCACAAAAATCATTCTGGTCGGCTTGGGCGTTATCGTCGCCCTGCTCGGCCTTCTCCTGGCTGCTGGCGGCATCAAGCTGGCTGGCCTGGGCGGTTCCTGGTACTTCCTGATCGGCGGCTTGGCCATGGCCATCGCTGGGGTGCTCATCGCCCGGCGCAAAAAAGCTGGTGCCTGGCTGTACGCCGCTTTCCTGGTCGGTACTGCACTTTGGGCAGTGATCGACGCCGGGCTGGTGTTCTGGCCGCTGTTCTCGCGCCTGTTCATGTTCGGCGCAATCGGCATGGTCGTGGCACTGGTCTACCCGCTGCTGGTCCGCGCCAATGGCGGCAGCACCGGCCGTGGTGCCTACGGCATCGCCGGCGTGCTGGCCGTGGTGCTGGTGATCGCCGCCGGCAACATGTTCGTTGCCCACCCAAGCGTCGCGCCCACCGGCAAAGGCCCGGGCATGACCCCGGTAGAAGCCGGCAAGGAGCAGAAGGACTGGGCCCACTACGGTAATACCGAAGGTGGCAGCCGCTTCGCCGCGCTGGACCAGATCAACCGCGACAACGTCGACAAGCTCAAGGTGGCGTGGACCTACCACACCGGCGACGTAGCCATCAGCGACGGCAACGGTGCCGAAGACCAGCTGACCCCGCTGCAGGTCGGTAACAAGGTGTTCATCTGCACCCCGCACAACAACCTGATCGCGCTCGACGCCGACACCGGCAAAGAGCTGTGGAAGAACGAGATCAACGCCCAGTCCAAAGTCTGGCAGCGTTGCCGCGGCATGGCGTACTTCGACGCCACCGCGCCGATCGCCCAGCCAACCCAGCCGAACAGTTCGCCGATCACCGTCGGCAGCGTAGCGGCCGGTGCCAACTGCCAGCGTCGCCTGCTGACCAACACCATCGACGGCCGCCTGATCGCGGTTGATGCCGACACTGGTGAGTTCTGCCAGGGCTTCGGCAACAATGGCCAGGTCAACCTGATGGAAGGCCTCGGTGATGTGCCAGACTCCTTCTACCAGCTGTCCTCCGCGCCACTGATGGCCGGTACCACCGTGGTGGTTGGCGGGCGTGTCGCCGACAACGTCCAGACCGACATGCCAGGCGGCGTGATCCGTGGCTTCGACGTGATCACCGGGGCCATGCGCTGGGCTTTCGACCCGGGCAACCCGGAAGACCGCAACGCCCCGGCTGATGGCAGCACCTATGTGCGCAGCACCCCGAACAGCTGGGCGCCGATGTCCTACGACCCGGCGATGAACACCGTGTTCCTGCCGATGGGCTCGTCGTCCACCGACATCTACGGTGTCGAGCGCAACAAGCTGGACCACACTTACGGCGCTTCGGTGCTGGCCTTGGACGCGACCACTGGCAACGAGAAGTGGGTGTTCCAGACTGTGCACAACGACCTGTGGGACTTCGACCTGCCGATGCAGCCAAGCCTGATCGACTTCACCAAGGACGACGGCAAGTCGGTCCCTGCAGTCGTGATCGGCACCAAGGCCGGGCAGATCTACGTGCTCGACCGCGCCACCGGCAAGCCGCTGACCCAGGTCGACGAAGTACCGGTCAAGCCAAGCGACATCCCGAACGAACCGTACTCCCCAACCCAGCCTAAATCGGTGGGCATGCCGCAGATCGGCGCGCAGACCCTGACCGAATCGGACATGTGGGGCGCCACGCCTTACGACCAGCTGCTGTGCCGTATCGACTTCAAGAAGATGCGCTATGACGGCCTGTACACCGCACCGGGCACCGACATATCGCTGAGCTTCCCGGGTTCGCTGGGTGGCATGAACTGGGGCAGCCTCTCCACCGACCCGGTGCATGGTTTCATCTTCGTCAATGACATGCGCCTGGGCCTGTGGATCCAGATGATCCCGTCGCAGAACAAGGGCCAGGCCGCTTCCGGTGGCGAAGCGCTGAACACCGGCATGGGCGCTGTACCGCTCAAGGGCACCCCGTATGCGGTGAACAAGAACCGCTTCCTGTCGATCGCCGGCATCCCGTGCCAGGCACCGCCGTTCGGTACCCTCACCGCCATCGACATGAAGACCCGCCAGGTGGCCTGGCAGGTACCGGTCGGCACTGTTGAAGATACCGGCCCGCTCGGCATCCGCATGCACCTGCCGATCAAGATTGGCCTGCCAACCCTGGGCGGCACCCTGTCCACCCAAGGCGGCCTGGTGTTCATCGCCGGCACCCAGGACTTCTACCTGCGCGCCTACGACAGCAGCAACGGTAACGAAATCTGGAAGGCTCGCCTGCCGGTGGGCAGCCAGGGCGGCCCGATGACCTATGTCTCGCCGAAGACTGGCAAGCAGTACGTGGTAATCACTGCGGGCGGCGCCCGTCAGTCGACTGACCGTGGCGACTATGTGATTTCTTACGCTCTGCCGTAAACCGCGTCGCTTTCATCGCCGCCAAGCCGGCTCCCACAGGGTCGATGCAAACCCTTGTGGGGGCCGGCTTGCCGGCGATGAGGCCCTGAAAGTTCAACCGAGACCCAGCAATGCCATCCGTTATTCGTATCACTTCTCCCCTGCTTCTGGCCTTGGCCAGCACCACTGCCCTGGCCGACGGTGACCTCATGACCCGCAGCACCATGACCGGTGACTGGGGTGGCTTGCGTCACCAGCTCGAGGAAGACGGTGTCAAGATCACCGGCGACTACAGCGGTGAAACCGCCTACAACGCCCACGGTGGCCTGCACCGTTCGGCGCGCTATTCGCAGAACCTCAAGTTCGGCGTGCAGTTCGACCTGTCGAAACTGTATGGCCTGGACAACGGCGGCAAGGTCCAGCTGACCATCAACGACCGCCGCGGCAACAGCGCCTCCGAAGACCTGGTAGGCAACCGCCTGCCGATCCAGGAAAACTACGGTGGCCTGTACACCCGCCTGACCGAACTGAGCTACGAGCGCACCCTCTTTACCCCGGCGCTCAACGTCAAGCTCGGCTACATGGCCATGGGCAACGACCTCGGCGGCCTGGACAGCGGCATCCTGTGCAACTTCATGAACGCCGGCTTCTGCGGCCACCCGCTGAACATGTCCGGTGGCAGCGGCTGGACCAACTACCCCAACGCCCACCTCGGTGTGCGCGTGAAGTACGACCTGTCACCGTCCTGGCAACTGCGCGTGGCGGCGTTCAACGTCGACCCGGAAAGCAACGGCAACTCCAGCCGCGCCTGGCACCTGGGCCCCAAGCACACCACCGGCACGGTGGTACCGGTTGAGCTGGTGTACAAGCTGCAGGGTGAACTGCCGGGTGAGTACAAGCTGGGCTACTACTACGACAGCTCCGACGTCAAACGCATCGGTAGCGACAAGGAAGTGTCCGGCCGTGGCGGCCATTACCTGCTGATCGACCAGGCGGTGTGGAACGATGCCAGCTCGCCAGGCCGCAGCTTGCATGCCTTTGGCCAGTACTCGGCATCGAGCGAAGCAGCCTCGCCGTTCACCAAGTGGTATGGCACCGGCGTCGTGTTGTACAAGCCGTTCGAAGGTCGCCCGCGTGACACCCTGTCGCTGGGCTATGGCCGCGCCGTGCCCAACCCGCGCAGCCGGGACGTATTGGAAGACGCCGCGTTCAATGCCGGGCAGCAGTTCCCGAACATCGACAGTGCCGAGCAGTTGATCGAACTGAGCTATGGCTACCAGGCTACTCCATGGCTGAACCTGCGCCCGGATGTGCAGTACATCATCGAGCCAGGTGCCTTCTCCGGTAAGGACATCGATAACGCGCTGGTGGTCGGCCTGCAGGTCAAGGCGACTTTCTGAGGCTTCGGGGCCGCTTTGCGGCCCATTCGCGGGGCAAGCCCGCTCCCACAGGTTCCAGGAGCAACAGTCCAATCTGTGGGAACGGGCTCGCCCCGCAAAGCAGCCACTGCCGTCAGCCCTGCTGGAGGTAATCCACCAGCCTCAGCAGCATTGCATCACAGCCCTGCAACTGCTCCACGCTGACAAACTCATCCGGCTTGTGCCCCTGCTCCATGCTGCCCGGGCCACACACCACGGTCGGGATACCCGCCTGATCGAACAGCCCGCCTTCCGTACCAAAGGCCACCGTGCCATAAGCCTGCGACCCACAGAGCTTGGCGACCAACCGCGCCGCCTCGCTGTCGGCTGGCGTCGCCAAGCCCGGATACGCACTGATCGGTTCCAGGCGAATGCTACTGGCCGCATTCACCTTGCGCATGCGGGGCAGCAACTCTGCTTCGGCATAGGTCTGCAGCTGGTCGGCCACCGTCTGTGCCTCGAAGCCTGGCAACGCTCGCACCTCGAAGTCAAAGGCACATTCCTCGGGCACGATGTTCAATGCCCTGCCCCCTTTGATAACACCGGTCTGTATCGTCGAAAACGGTGGGTCGAAACGCTCGTCATGCTGCTCAGGCAATGCCAGCGCATCCCCGATCTCGCCCAGTTTCCCGATCAGCCTCGCGGCATACTCGATGGCATTGACACCGTAAGGCGCATAGGCCGAATGGCATGCGGCGCCATGCACCTGGCAGCGCATGGCCAGTTTGCCCTTGTGCCCGAGCACCGGCTTGAGCTCGGTAGGCTCGCCGATCAGGCACATGCGCGGCTTGTGCGGGCGCTGTTCGAGCGCCGCAAGCATCGAGCGCACGCCCAGGCAGCCAACCTCTTCGTCATAGGAGAACGCAAGGTGCACGGGCATACGCAGCGGCTGCGCCAGAAACGCCGGCACCGCAGCCAGCACCGAGGCAATGAACCCCTTCATGTCGGCGGCGCCACGGCCATACAGCCGCCCATCGCGCTCAGTCAGTTCAAATGGATCAACCGTCCAGGCCTGGCCGTCCACCGGCACCACGTCGGTATGCCCGGACAGCACCACGCCGCCGATATCCTTGGGGCCGATCGTGGCAAACAGGTTAGCCTTGGTGCCCTCAGGGTTGTGAAACAGCTCGCTCTCTACGCCGAGCGCAGCCAGGTAATCGCGAATAAAGCCGATCAGCTGCAGGTTGGAATCGCGGCTGACCGTGGCGAAGCCGATCAGCCGGGCCAGCAAGGCGCGGCTGCTGAACTCACTCATCGCCAGGCACCCCATAGCTGGGCGCCGTGGTGGGGTCGAGGGCGCGGGTAACGTAGTCCTGCATCTGCGGGCGGTACGCCTGCCACAGGCCATCGAGTGCGCCGATCGGGTCCTGCTCAGCCCAATCGACGCGCAGGTCCACCAGCGGCCACGTCAGCTCGCCGGCAACCTTCAACGCCGCCGAGTGCACCGGCCCTGCCTCGCCACCGGCGGCCATTGCCGCGTGCATGGCTGCCAGCAAGCGGTCGGCCAAGTGCCCGCCAGCCTGCTCGAAGGCCTGCACCATGGCCTCGATCACCTGCACCGATGACAGCAGGTTACCGGCCGCCGCGCATTGCTCACCGGCCACCGCGTTGTGCACGCCCAGCGCTTCCTTACCGGTGAACAGTGCAACCTGGCCGTGGCTGTCGATCACCGTGACCTGGCGATACTCGCTCCAGCCATTGGCGCTGAGTACCCGGTCCAGCGCGGCGGCCGGGGGCAGCTGGCCCTGCTCCAGCGCATCGAGAATCTGCGGGCCTAGCGCCGGCAGGGTGATGTTCTGGGTGGACACGGCGCCGACACCCGCACGTACCCAAGGGCAACGGGCACCGACGGCAATGCTCGACGAACTGATGGCGATACCGACCTGGCCGGTTTCCTGGCAGCGACCGATGATGGAAAAGGTCATGTGTGTGCTCCTGTTGTTCTGTGCGATTGCAGGCCATGTGAACAGAACCCTCCAGTGCGCGAAACCAACATTTTCCTGTGCCTTGATAAGGAAAAAACTAAGGCGCCGAACACCCCTGAAAAACACTCGAAGAGGAGCCCAGATAATCGCTGCGAGCCTTACCTATCAAGGCCTTCGCCGTTTTATCGGCAAGTGCAAGCTAAATACTATTTTCGTGATTTGCCCAGCGTCCCTAGTCTGGCCCCAGGTAACGGCGGTCCTCCAAAACCGACCTGACAAAAACCGCCTGAACAAGGGCTCGGACATGACAATGAACAATATCGAAATCGACACCCTCGTCGTCGGCGCCGGCCAGGCCGGCGTGGCCATGAGCGAACACTTGAGCAAACTCGGCGTGCCGCACCTGGTGCTGGAGCGCAAGCGCATCGCCGAAGCCTGGCGCACTGGCCGCTGGGACTCGCTGGTCGCCAACGGCCCGGTCTGGCACGACCGCTTCCCGGGGCTTGAATTCAACCTCGACGCCGACGCGTTCGCTGGCAAGGACCAGGTTGCCGACTACTTCGAGCAGTACGTACGCAAGTACAACCTGCCAGTACGCACCGGCATCGAGGTAAAGAAGGTGGTGCGCAATGCCGACCGCCCAGGCTTCACCATCGAAACCAACGAGGGCGTGATCCGCGCCAACCGCGTGGTCGCCGCCACCGGCCCGTTCCAGCGGCCGGTCATCCCGGCCATCGCGCCGAAAGACGAGCAGCTGCACCAGATCCACTCCGCCGCCTACTTCAACCCTGAACAGCTGCCTGAAGGTGCCGTACTGGTTGTGGGTGCAGGTTCCTCAGGCGTGCAGATTGCCGAAGAGCTGATGCGCGCCGGGCGCCAGGTGTACCTGTCGGTCGGCGCCCACGATCGCCCGCCACGTGCCTACCGCAACCGGGACTTCTGCTGGTGGTTGGGTGTATTGGGCGAGTGGGATGCCGAAATCGCCAAGCCGGGCCGCGAGCATGTGACCATCGCCGTCAGCGGTGCCCGCGGAGGCCACACCGTCGACTTCCGTGCCCTTGCCCACCAAGGCATGACCCTGGTCGGCCTGACCCAGTCGTTCGAAAACGGTGTGGCGCGCTTCCAGGACAACCTGGCCGACAACATCCGCCGCGGCGACGAAAACTACCTGGCCTTGCTCGACGCCGCCGATGCCTACATCGAACGCAACGGCCTGGACCTGCCGGAAGAACCCGAAGCGCGCAAGCGCCTGCCCGACCCGGACTGTGTCAGCAACCCGCTGCGCGAACTCGACCTGGCCCAGGCCGGCGTCACCAGCATCATCTGGGCCACCGGTTACGGCGTGGACTTCAGCTGGCTGCAGGTCGATACCTTCGATGCCAACGGCAAGCCTCAGCACCAGCGTGGCGTGGCCCGCGAGCCGGGCGTGTATTTCCTCGGCCTGCCCTGGCTGTCGCGCCGTGGCTCGTCGTTCATCTGGGGCGTGTGGCACGACGCCAAGCACGTCGCCGGCCACATCGCCACCCAACGCACCTACATGGCCTACCGCGACCGCGACCAGCGCGAAGCGGATGAGCAGCAACCTACCTCGATCAGCAACGTCAGCACCCTCGGAGCCCACTGATGCCTACCCATACCCGCATTCGCATGTTCAACACCAAGGTCACCTACCCCAACCAGACCCTGGACAACGACCTGTGCCAAGCCGTGCGCGCCGGCAACACCATCTATGTGCGCGGCCAGGTTGGCACTGACTTCGAAGGGCGCCTGGTTGGCCTGGGCAACCCGCAGGCGCAGGCCGAGCAGGCGATGAAGAACGTCAAGCAACTGCTTGAAGAAGCAGGCTCGGACCTGTCGCACATCGTCAAGACCACCACCTACATCACCGACCCGCGCTTCCGTGAGCCGGTGTACAAGGAGGTGGGCAAGTGGCTCAAGGGCGTGTTCCCTATCTCCACCGGGCTGGTGGTGGCGGGGCTGGCCCAAGCTGAGTGGTTGATGGAAATCGATGTGATTGCGGTGGTGCCGGATCAAGAATGATCCGTTGAGATGGCTAGGGGCGCGTTGCGCCCCATTCGCGGGGCAAGCCCGCTCCCACAGGGGTTGCAGCTGTTCAAGCGCTGCACATACCTTGCGGGGGCGGGCTTGCCCCTCGAAGCTCTTACAGCTTGCCCAGTTCTTCCCGGCAGAATTCCACAAACAGCTGCGCCGGCTTGGTCAGCTGCACGCGCTTCAAACGCGCGGCCGCCAACCCCGACAGCGTCACCGGCTCGGCGATGTCCAGCGTCACCAGCTTCTGCCCGTCGTAGGTGAACGGCGAATGTGGCCGGGTCACCAGCAGTGAAAACCCGAAACCCTGGCCCACCATCCCGCGCACCATTTCGATCGAGGGCGAGCTGAACACAATGTTCGGCGTCAGGCCCAGCTCGTTGAACAGGCTGACGAAGTAGGTACGGCTCGGCGCCACATCCAGCAGGATCATCGGCTCCGGGCACAGGTCACGCAGCGACACCTGCGCCTGCCCGGCAAAACGGTGCTTTTCAGGCAGCAGCACGTAGGGTTTCTGCGGCGGCATCAGCGGTTCAGTCTCGATGGTGCCATCAAGGTCGTGATCGTAGAGGAATGCCAGGTCGAAGGCGCCCGCGGTCAGGCCCTGGATCAGCTCCTGCTGTTCGCCGTCGCGCAGGCGGATGTCCACGCCAGGGTAGCGCTCGCGGAAACCGGCGATCAGGCGTGGCAAGTACAAGGGCGCCACGGTCTCGAAACAACCAATGTCGATTTGCCCGGCCACGGTGTCGTTATCGGCCAGGGCGTTCTGCTCGAACTCGTGGGTCATCTGCAGCAGCGCCTTGGTCTTGGCATAGAAGCGCTTGCCGCTGGGGGTCAGCGAGACGCCCTGGGCGTGGTGGCGGATGAACAGTTGTACGCCGAAGCTTTCTTCCAGGCTCTTGATTGCCGTGGAGATCGACGGCTGAGCGATGTACAGCTGGCGCGAGGCCTCGGCCACGCTGCCGGCCTCGACGGTGGTAACGAAGTATTTGAGTTGACGCAGGGTGTAGGAAGCCACAGGCACCTCGTTGACGCCGTTCGCGGGCGCCTTGAAATTTCCTGTGACTTTACCCTGTGGCTTGACCCAGTGGGCTGCTGGGTGATGAAGGATTTGCCTATGGCTTGAGCATATTTTTCGTGATGGGCCGGCGCAGCCTGTGCCATCCATAGCTCGAGGTTGGCATAACGCAGCGGGGGGCATTGAAGTGCATGGCGAACAATGTTCGGTGTTTTCCAGATCGAGCGCCGCCCGCGGCGCTTCGCGAAGCGCTTGCCTTGGGATCTTCAGCGCCCTTGAGATCGAGCGCCGCCCGCGCGGCGCATCGCGGCTAAAGCCGCTCCTACATTTGTTGCAACGTGCCATGGCCTGATAAGCCATAGTTGTCAGCCTTGGTGGCTCGACGAGGTTTTTCGGCTGGCACTGCTGCCGCCTCACCTATCTTTAGTCATGCGCCAAGGCGGACAACCATGGCCTGACTGGAATGGCACGTTGCAACAAATGTGGGAGCGGGCTTGCCCCGCGAAGCGCCGCGCGGGCGGCGCTCGATCTCAAGGGCCCTAAAAAATCATCGGCGAACTCCGCACCGCCACCTCAATAGCTGAAGTCATGCCCCAATTGCCCCTGCATCCACGCCAGAAACCGCCGCACCCGCGGCAACTCTGCGTGCCCTCGCGGAAACACCAGGTGGTGCGCGCTCACCGGGCTGGCCTGCTCGGCGCCAAACACCGCCACCAACTGCCCACGCGCCACATAGTCCTGTGACAGCAACGAGCTTTCCAGGGCAAAACCATACCCGTGGCTTGCCGCCTCCAGGCTCATGTACGAGCGGTCGAAACTCAAGGCGAATGGCGCCTGCGGCAGCGACACACCCTGCTGGGCAAACCACTGCGGCCATTGCACCAGTGCCGACTCGGACAGAATCAGGTTTTGCCCCAGCAGGTCGGCGGGCTGCTGGATCGGCTGGCGCTCCAGCAGCGCCGGTGAGGCCAATACCGTGGTGCGCTCGTGGCGGATGGTGCGCACTTCCAGGCTCGGCCAGTTGGGGTAACCGTGGCGGATGTCCACGTCGATCTGGTGGCGGCCGAAATGCAGCGCCTCGTAGGAACAGGACAGGTTGATCTGAATGTCCGGGTGGCTGGCGCGGAACTGCTCCAGCCGCGGCAGCAGCCAGAGCAGGCCAAAGCTCGGCGCCGAATGCAGGCGCAGGCAATCGAAGCCAACGGCACTGCCGGCGCGTTCAGTGGCCGTGGCCAGGCTCTGCAAAATGCCGGACACCTCCCGCAAGTACTGGTCGCCCGCAGCCGTCAGGGTCACGCCCTTGGCTGTACGCAGAAAAAGCGGGCGGCCAATCAACGCCTCCAGGTTGGCAATCTGGTGACTGACCGCCGAAGGCGTCAGGTTCAGTTGTTCAGCGGCCCGAGCGACGTTGCCAAACCGCGCCGCCTGCTCGAAGGCCTGAATTGCTTTCAGCGGTGGTAGCTGAAGGGGCTTCTTGCCCGTGTCGTGATTCATCGAATTCCCTGGGTGAACTGGGCTGAGGCGTTGCCAGCCTACGTGGCCGACAACCGCCCCGTGCTGAATTTTTTTCAGCATAGGCTGAACCGCAATGCGTTGCCCAGTGCTGGCGCGGGTACCAAGCTGTGCTCATCGGTTCTGCCTGGAACCGCTGCTCACAACAACAATCATCCGGAGCACTGCCCATGCTACTCGAAGGCAAGATTGCAATCGTCACCGGCGCCGCCTCTGCGCGCGGTATCGGCCGCGCCACTGCCCAGGCCTTTGCCGCCCAAGGCGCCAAGGTGGCCATCCTCGACCTCGACCTGAATGCCGCGCGCGATGCCGCCGCACTGCTCGGCGAGGGCCACCTGGGCCTGGCCGCCAACGTGGCTGACGAAGCGCAGGTGCGCGACGCGGTGGCCGAGGTGCTGGCCCACTTCGGCCGCATCGATGTGCTGGTCAACAACGCGGGCATTACCCAGCCCGTGAAAACCCTGGAAATCACCGGCAAGGACTACGACCGCATCCTCGACGTCAACCTGCGTGGCACCCTGCTGATGTCCCAGGCCGTGATCCCGACGATGCGCGCCCAGCGCTCGGGTAGCATCATCTGCATGTCGTCGGTCTCGGCGCAACGTGGCGGCGGTATCTTCGGCGGCCCGCACTACAGCGCCGCCAAGGCCGCTGTGCTTGGCCTGGGCAAGGCCATGGCGCGTGAACTGGGGCCGGACAACGTGCGGGTCAACGCCATCACGCCCGGGCTGATCCACACCGACATTACCGGCGGCCTGATGCAGGACGAGCGCCGCCACGCCATCATCGAAGGCATTCCGCTGGGCCGCCTGGGCGAAGCCGGTGACGTGGCCAACGCGGCGCTGTTCCTGGCCAGCGACCTGTCCAGCTACCTGACCGGCATTACCCTGGACGTGAATGGGGGCATGCTGATCCACTAAGCGACACGGCATGATATTTCGCATCTGAGCCCCGCCACGGCGGGGCAATCGATAACAACAAGAGATCAGATCGACATGACTACACTCGTCCTCGATGCGGCGACCGCCGCGCGCAGCCATGCCTACCGCAAGACCGCCTGGCGGCTGATGCCGTTTCTCATGCTGTGCTACCTGTGTGCCTACCTCGACCGGGTCAACGTCGGCTTCGCCAAACTGCAAATGATGGACGACCTGGCGCTGTCCGAGGCGGTTTACGGCCTGGGCGCGGGCATGTTCTTCATTGGCTACTTCCTCTGCGAGGTGCCCAGCAACATCATCCTGCACAAGGTCGGCGCGCGGCGCTGGATCGCCCGCATCATGATCACCTGGGGCATCATCTCGGCGCTGTTCGCCTTCGTCGAGACAGCCTGGCAGTTCTACACCCTGCGCTTTTTCCTCGGGGTCGCCGAGGCCGGCCTGGCACCGGGCCTGCTGCTGTACCTGACGTACTGGTTCCCCTCCTATCGGCGGGCAAAGATGACCGCCCTGTGGTTCATCGCCATTCCGCTCTCGGGCATGGTCGGCGGGCCGCTGTCTGGCTGGATCATGGAGCGCTTTGCCGGCGTGCATGGCTGGGCCGGCTGGCAATGGATGTTCCTGCTGGAGGCGATCCCCACGGTGCTGGTGGGCATCCTGGTGCTGAGCTACCTGAAGGATGGGGTCGAGCAGGCGCACTGGCTCAACGATGAAGAAAAGGCGCTGGTGCGCAAGGAACTGGCCGAAGACGAGCAGCACAAGGTGCATCACGGCTCGGTGGGTGATTTCATCCGCGACCGGCGCCTGTGGCTGCTGGCAGGCATCTACTTCTGTGTGGTCATGGGCCAGTACGCCATTACTTTCTGGCTCCCGTCGCTGGTGCGCAACGCGGGCGTCAGCGAGCCCTTGCACATCGGCCTGCTGACCAGCCTGCCGTACCTCTGTGCGATCGGCGTCATGCTGCTGGCCGGCCGCAGCGGCGACCGCCACCGCGAACGCCGCTGGCACCTGGCGATCCCCATGCTTGCCGGGGCCCTGGGCCTGACCCTGGCCGCACTGTTCGCCAGCCACCTGAGCCTGTCGATCCTCAGTTTATGCCTGGCCGCCGCCGGTATTCTGTCTGCCTCGTCGCTGTTCTGGATGTTGCCGACCACCCTGTTGGGCGGTGTATCGGCAGCCGCAGGTATCGCGGCAGTCAACAGCTTCGCCAACCTGGCCGGGTTCTGCTCGCCCTTCCTGATTGGCTGGGTCACCAGCACCCTGGGCAGCAACGCCATCGGCATGTACCTGATCACCGCCGTGCTGATCTTCGGCGCCGGGCTGGTGTTCCGCATTCCGGCCAGCCTGGTCAACCGCTAACGCGTCTGCAACCACCTGTGTAATTTCCTCTGCAAGGAGTCTCACCATGAACGCCGTACCCGCTACCCCGGGTGCGCTGCCTCTGGCTGCGCGCGCCCACAACATTCGTCGCCATGCCCTGCGCATGGGCCAGGTCCAGGGCCAGGGTTACATCGGCCAGGCGCTCGGCGCTGCCGACCTGCTGGCAGTGGCCTACTTTCATGCCCTGCGCATGGACCCGGCCAACCCCGAGTGGGAGCACCGCGACCGCTTCTACCTGTCCATCGGACATTACGCCATTGCCCTGTATGCGGCGCTGATCGAGGCCGGTGTCATCCCTGAAGACGAACTGGAAACCTACGGCAGCGACGACAGCCGCTTGCCGATGTCCGGGATGGCGGCCTACACCCCCGGCATGGAAATCACCGGCGGCTCGCTCGGCCATGGCCTTGGCATCGCCGTTGGCGCATGCCTTGGGCTCAAGCGCAAAGGCTCGAGCAACTGGGTGTACAACCTGCTTTCCGACGGTGAGCTGAACGAAGGCTCGACCTGGGAAGCGGTGATGTCCGCCAGCCACCGAAAGCTCGACAACCTGATCGCCATCGTCGACGTCAACAACCAGCAGGCCGACGGCCACTCCAGCGAGATTCTCGCCTTCGAGCCGATCGTCGAGCGCTGGCAGGCGTTCGGCTGGTATGCGCAACGGGTCGACGGCAACGACCTCGATGCCTTGGTCAAGGCCTTCGACCAAGCCCGGGCGCATAGCGCTGCGCAACCGCGCGTGATCATTTGCGACACGCGCATGGGCAAGGGTGTGCCCTTCCTCGAAAACCGCGACAAGACCCACTTCATCCGTGTCGACGAACACGAATGGGACCTCGCCCTGCAAGCACTGGACGCCGGGAGCCACGCATGAACAGCCAGACCGCACCGCAAAAACGCCTGACCACTTCGGCGATGATCGCCTCGATTGCCGCCGAGGGCCAGCCAACCCGGCCGGCGCCGTTCGGCCACGCCCTGGCAGCGCTGGCCGAGCAGCGCCAGGACATCGTCGGCTTGAGCGCCGACCTGTCCAAATACACCGACTTGCACATCTTCGCCAAGGCCCACCCGGACCGCTTCTACCAGATGGGCATGGCCGAACAATTGCTGATGAGCGCTGCCGCTGGCATGGCCCGCGAAGGCTTTACCCCCTTCGCCACCACCTACGCCGTGTTTGCGTCACGGCGGGCGTACGACTTCATCTGCATGGCCATTGCCGAAGAGAACCTCAACGTCAAGATCGTCTGCGCCCTGCCCGGCCTGACCACCGGCTATGGCCCCAGCCACCAGGCCACCGATGACCTGGCGATCATGCGCGCCATGCCCAACCTGATGATCGTCGACCCTTGCGATGCGCTGGAAATCGAGCAGGCGGTGCCGGCCATCGCTGCCCACCAAGGCCCCGTGTACATGCGCCTGCTGCGCGGCAATGTGCCGTTGGTGCTGGACCGGTACGACTACCAGTTCAAGCTGGGCAAGGCACAAGTGGTGCGGGGCGGGCGCGACGTGCTGGTGATTGCCAGTGGCCTGATGACCATGCGCGCGTTGGAGGCAGCCGAGCAGCTACACAAGGATGGCGTGGACGTGTCGGTGCTGCATGTGCCGACGATCAAGCCGCTGGATGAAGCAACGATACTGGCCGAGGCGCGCAAACCGGGGCGCCTGGTGGTGACGGCGGAGAACCACTCGGTCATTGGTGGCTTGGGTGAAGCGGTGGCCGGCGTGCTGTTGCGCAATGGCGTGACGCCGACCTTCCGCCAGATCGCGCTGCCTGATGCGTTCCTCGATGCGGGGGCGCTGCCGACCTTGCATGACCGGTACGGGATTTCCACCGAGGCTGTGGCGCAGCAGATCAAGGGCTGGCTCTGATCTGCTAGCGGCAATACTGGCCTCATCGCGGGCAAGCCCGCGCCTGCACAAAGGCACCGAATCCACGTGCGGTGCGGTACCTGCAGGAGCCGGCTTGCTGGCGATGAGGCCGGGACTGACAGCTAACCCGGCTGGAGAATCAGCCCAGACCGTCTTTACTGGAAGTTAAACAGCCGCAGGAAGGTGTGCGCCTATGAAGATCGTTGTCACCAGCATCCTCGTCGACGACCAGGCCAAGGCCTTGGCTTTCTACCATTACGTGCTCGGTTTCGAGCCCAAGGACGATATACCCTTGGGCCAGCATCGCTGGCTCACCCTGACCTCCCCCCATGAACCCAACGGCGTCCAGCTGGTGCTGGAACCCGATAGCCACCCTGCGGCCAAAACCTACAAGGCAGCGCTTCGACAGGATGGCATCCCGGCGACCTCCTTCGGCGTGCGCGACATCCAGGCCGAATACACACGCTTGTGCAAGGCCGGCGTCAAATTCACCCAGCCACCCACCGACCTGGGCCCGGTAACCGTCGCGGTGTTCGACGACACCTGTGGCAACCTGATTCAGATCGCCCAGAAGCATTGACGCCAGGCCATGGCAGGCCAACGTTGCATTCGCTACATTTGCTGCAGTTCCCGGTGCGCCACAACAAGGAAAACCAATGCGCCACGAATTCAGCGAAGTGCTCAACGACCTGGTCGATTACTTGCTGGTCGGCGACATCCAGTTGCTCGACCGCTTCAAGCATGAACATGGCCTGCCCGACGACCTGGCCAGCGAATTCACCCATAACGACAGCGGTGACCAGGCGGTGCGCGAGGGTGTCGTGCTGCCTTTGGCCGGGGTCGACAACCTGCCCTACCACATCATCTTCACCCTCGATGGCGCCACCCCGGCCCTGCTCGAGCCGGGCAGCCGCCTGAAGCACCGGCGTAACGGCTATGTGCTGCAGGTCGAACACCGTGCGGTGATGGTGTACACCTGGCGCATCCTCCAGCATTTCACCAACAAGACCCTCGGCGACCTGCTGGCGCGCTACCAGGTGCCGGGGCGGCCGATCATCGAGCTGGAGAACGGCTGGTATGACGTCGAGGTGCTGGGGGGCGCAGTGGTGCGTGACGGTTTGTACGAGCCGGCGTTCGAGTTCGTGTTGACCAAGCGCTGGAGCCGGGGTGAAGCCAAGGACGTGGATACCGGCTACGCCTTCAGCTTGCGTGGGTATTTCGACTGACTGTGTTTTTCAATGCCGGCCCCATCGCCGGCAAGCCGGCTCCCACAGGTACGCCACTGCTTTGAAGGCTGGTGGAGTACCTGTGGGAGCCGGCTTGCCGGCGATGAGGCCCGAAAGCCCTACACGAGGCTCAAGTAATTTCCCGGTCCTTGGTCTCCGGCAGGAAGAAGATGCCCAGCACCGCCGTCATCACCGCGATTACAATCGGGTACCACAGCCCGTAGTAGATATCCCCGGTGGCCGCCACCATGGCAAACGCCACGGTCGGCAGAAAGCCGCCGAACCAGCCGTTGCCGATGTGGTACGGCAGCGACATCGAGGTATAGCGGATGCGCGCCGGGAACAGCTCCACCAGCCAGGCTGCAATCGGCCCGTAGACCATGGTCACGTAGATCACCAGGATGGTCAGCAGCAACAGCACCATCGGGTAGTGGATTTTCGCAGGGTCGGCCTTTTCGGGGTAGCCGGCCTCTTTCAAGGCCCCGGTCAAGGTTGCGGTAAAGGCGTCGCCTTGGGTCTTGAGCTCGGCCGCCGGCAGGCGGCTGCCATCGAAGCTTGGGATCACCCGTTCGCCAATGCGAATCTGCGCCACACTGCCGGGCTCGGCCTTCACGTTCTGGTAAGGGATTGCACGCTTGGCCAGCAGGCTCTTGGCGATGTCGCAGGAGCTGGTGAATTTGGCCTTGCCCACCGGGTCGAACTGGAACGCGCACTGGTCAGGGTCGGCGACCACCACCACAGGGTTCTGCTCCTGGGCGACGAACACGTCCGGGTTGCCGTACTCGGTCAGCGCCTTGAAGATCGGGAAGTAGGTCAGCGCGGCGATGATGCAGCCTGCCATGATGATCTTCTTGCGCCCGATGCGGTCGGACAGGCTGCCGAAGAAGATGAAGAACGGCGTGCCGATCAACAACGACCCCGCAATCAGCAAGTTGGCCGTCTGCGGGTCGATCTTCAGCGTCTGCAACAGGAAGAACAACGCATAGAATTGCCCGGTGTACCACACCACGGCCTGGCCGGCGGTGCCGCCGAGCAGCGCCATGATCACCACCTTGAGGTTCTCCCAGCGGGCAAACGACTCTGTCAGCGGCGCTTTCGACGCCTTGCCCTCGGCCTTCATCTTCAAGAACACCGGCGACTCGTTGAGCTGCAGGCGGATGTACACCGAGATCGCCAGCAGCAGGATCGACAGCAGGAACGGGATGCGCCAGCCCCAGGCTTCGAACGCCTCGGTGCCCATCGCTGTGCGGCAGGCCAGGATCACCAGCAACGACAAGAACAGCCCGAGGGTCGCAGTGGTCTGAATCCAGGCAGTGAAGAAGCCACGCCGGCCCTTAGGGGCATGCTCGGCGACATAGGTGGCCGCACCGCCATACTCGCCGCCCAATGCCAAACCTTGCAGCAGCCGCAGGCTGATCAGGATCACCGGCGCCGCCACGCCGATCGTGGCATAACTGGGCAGCAACCCGACTATCGCCGTCGACAGGCCCATGATCACGATGGTGATCAGGAATGTGTGCTTGCGCCCGATCATGTCGCCAAGGCGGCCGAACACGATGGCGCCGAACGGCCGCACGGCAAACCCCGCGGCAAAGGCCAGCAGTGCAAAGATGAATGAGGTGGTTTCGTTGACGCCGGCGAAAAAGTGCTTGGCGATGATCGCCGCCAGTGAGCCGTAAAGGTAGAAGTCGTACCATTCGAACACGGTACCCAGCGAGGAGGCGAAGATGACCTTGCGCTCCTCCTTGGTGATACCCCGTTGGGGCGCGCTACTGCCCGTGGATGCGCTGTCGAGAACCGCCATGGGTTGCCTCCGGATTGTGGTTATCGCAGGCCGGAGTACCTCACACCCATTTCACCGTCGCACCCAGGCCCTAGGGCTTGCTTTGGTTGCGCGAAGCACGACGAGGCGGGCCGCCTCGGATCGCAGCAAGGTATCTGAAGCATAATCGGCTTTGCCGGGATGTCCACTTGCCAGCACCTGCGAATGCCATTACCCCGGAAACTGCCGTACCTCAGCCGGCTGGCGTCTCACTTGCGCCGGGTCATACGGCCGGCTGCACTGGCCCTTTGAGCTCGACCTGGTTGCCATCAGGGTCGTAGCAATACAGCGACGGCCCCTCGCCCTCGGCGCCGTAGCGCTTTTCGGCAGGCTCCACGGCCACGCCGTTTGCTTGCAGATATGCCACCAGTGCCTGCTCATCGAACGGCTCGATACGCAGGCAGAAGTGGTGCAAATTGCGCCCTTCAGGCCCCGGCGCGGCGCCGCCTGGGCGGCCCAGCGGGCCATCGAGGGTGACCAGATCAATCATTGCAGTACCGTTGGCCAGGTGGACCATCCCCAGGTCGTCGCGCACCCTGCTCACCGTGCAACCCAGCAAATCGCGTTAGAAGGCCACGCTGCGTTGCAGGTCGCTGACCCGCAACACCAGGTGGTCGATGTGCTTGATGGCGAACGGTCGCATGCCGGATCTCCTTGTGGCGCGGGCGGGGTGTCGCGCCCCACCATAGCGCATCGGCAGGCCGGCCGACCATCACCCGTTACTGGTTGACCAGCCGCTGCAGCAGCCCACCCTCATGGCGCGCCAACACGCGCAGGATCTGATCGACCAGCGCACGGTCCGGTGCCTCCAAGTGAAAATGGTGCCCGCCTGGGTGCCAGGAGACCCGCGCATTGGCGGGCAATGACGCCTCGCGCCGTTCGAACGCCCCTGCGGTGAATGCGCCCTGCCGGCCGAACATCAGGTACAGCGGGCAGCGGATTTCCCTGAGCAAGTCACAGGCTTCCCGCTCGGTCAATGGCATGGGCTCTGGCAGCACTAGGCGCGGGTCGTGGCGCCAGCAATAGCCGTCAGCCAGTTGCAGCAGGTCACGCTGGGCCAGTACACGGGCGGCCTCCTCCGACAATTCACCATCCAGGCGGCGGCGCCGTTGCTGCATGGCCGTTTCGAGGTTGTCGAAGCGGCTAGCATCCGGCTCGCCGAAACGCTGCAACTGGCTGCGCTGGAGCATGCGCTTGAGCCGGTAGGCGCGGGCCAGGTGCTCTACCCGGCTGCCTTCACTGACGGTGAACGGCGCGCCCATGCCGTCGATAAAAATCATGCTGGCTATGCTGCTGGTCATGGCTGCCAGCAACGAAGCAATGCCGCTGCCCATGCCGTGGGCCAGCACATGGAATTGCGCCAGGCCGAGGCTGTCGGTGACCGCCAGCATGTCCTCGGCGTGCTCCCAGAGGTAGTAGCCACTGTCGTGGCGGCGGTGGTCGGAGCGGCCGTGGCCGACCAGGTCAGGGGCGACCACGAAGCAGCCGTCGAGCAAGGGGGCAAGCCGCTCGAACGACGCGGCATTGTCCAGCCAGCCGTGCAGGGCCAGCACAGGTATGCCGTCTTCCGGCCCCCAGGTGCGTACCGCTATTTCGATACCGTTGAGGTCAAGCAAATGATCCTTGGGGCTGCACGGTGAGCGCATTGTGATTCTCCTTGGCCCATGGTGTGCTTCACCCTCTCGCAGATGCGCCGTGGCTGCTGGCCCGCTACCGACCCAGACGTGCACGAGACCGACCTTCAAGCAGCCAGGCTGAGCCAAGTCACATTCGCCCTCACTGGCCGCGCAAGTCCTCGAAGAACACCTGCCGGCCATCCACCTGGCTGGAGGCCCGCGAAGCGCCCGGCGCCTCGCCCTGGGTGGCCTCGACATGCCAGTAACAGTGCCTGACCGCACGCGTCACCGCGACGTAGGCCAGGCGCTGCACCTCTTCCTTCTGCGCCGTGTCGAACGGTTGCGCGTCGCCCGAGCGGCCCAGCCCGGCCAGCCGGTACACCTGGTTCTTGTACGGTGAACTGGTGAGGTACTGACAGTCGCCGAGCATGAACACGGCATCGGCCTGCAGCCCCTTGGCGCTGTGATACGTCAACTGGCGCAGGCGGCGCTGCTCTGCAGGCAACGCCGCTTCGGCCTGCAGCACAGTGTGCAGGTGGTCGTTCATCAGGGCTTTGTCGCTGCCCTTGCGGTACAGCAACATCACCGACTCGCCGCGTTGGTAATGCTCGATGAGCGTCTCGCCCAGGGCGGCCTCGTCTCGGTCGAAGACCCTGACCGGCACGCCAGGCAAATCGGCGGCAGGCCCGCTGGCACGCGCCTTCTTGCCAGCAATGGCCGGGGTGCCCTTTACCAGGTGCTCAGCCGCATCGATCACCTGTTGTTGGCACCGGTAGTTGTCCACCAGCATCACCCGCGTGTTGGCCGGGGACGGGAACGCCTTGGTGAACTCCATGAAGTACTTGGGCGAACTGCCACGCCAGCCGTAGATCGACTGCCAGTCGTCACCCACGCACAGCAGCGAGGAATGCTGGGCGTTGCGGCCCGTGTGCATGCTCGGGCCACGGCGGCGGATCTCGGCGAGGCTGGCGCGCAGCCAGCTGACGATTTGCGGGGAGACGTCCTGGAACTCATCGATCATCAGGTGTGCCAACGGCCTGAGCAACGGGTCCGGCAGCAGTTGCAGGTTTTCCGGGTTGTTCTCACCGAACAGGGCGAACATGCGGTTGTAGCTCATCACCGGTGGCGACTGGTTCAGCAGGTGCGCCTCGAGGGCCTTCCAGTACAGCGCCAGGGCCTCGAAGAACAGCGCATCGCTGTCACCGGACGGGAAGCTCATGGCCGCCACGGCGCTGTTCACCTCCAGGCCCAGGTTCTCGATAAAGCTTGCCGCACCTACGAAGGCATCAAGCAACGGCGCCGGGGCCAGTTCGCCTTTGACCTTGTACTCGAAGCCCGGCCCTGCCACCGCATCGCCCGCCAGCGAAGCGGCCAGGCGCCGGGCCATGGCGTAGTTGTCCAGCCAGATCAGCGGCTTGTCGCAGAATGCCTGCAGCAACGTGCGCTTGACCGCCCATTCCGCACGCACTGCCAGCTTGGCGCCAGGGCGCTGGTATTGGGCGCTTTCAGACGGGTCGAAACCCAGCACCACCCAGGCATCCAGCCCCTCCAGGCGGCCATGCACGTGGAACCGGCTGCCGCGGATCTCGACCGTTTCGCGGCACGGCTCGATGCCTTTGATTGGCCACACGCCGGCAGCGAACCACAGGTCCTCGATCACGTCGCTCAGCTCTTCGTCGCGCTGGGCGGCCAGTTGCGTCACCTGCACGCGCTTCTGCACATCGGGGTGGTCCGGGTCCAGCGGTTTGAGTTGCAGGGCATCACGGCGCAGGTGCGCGACAATTTCGGTAAAGCGTGGGCTTTCGGCGAGCAGGTCGCGATAGCACAGGTTGAGCTGCTGACGCTGGGCGTCGTTCAGGCGCAAGTCGAATGGGTTGCTCTCGGCCTCCGCTTCGCTACCCGCAGGCATTTCGTTACCCAGGGTCTCGAACGCGCGCACCTGGCCGAACCCCGGCACGCTGCGCACCAGCGGCAGTATGCGCGAATGGAAGGTGCGCACGAGCTCGCGTGCGCGGGCGGGCGGCAGGTCGAGCTGCCAAAGCCCGAACACCTGCACCAGGCGCTTGATGAAGTCCTTGCGTGACTCACGGGTGAAGGTCACCACGGTCATCGCATCCAGCTCATAGCCCAGGTAATGGCGCAACAGCAGAATGCGCAGCACCAGCGAGGTGGATTTGCCCGCCCCGGCCCCGGCCACCACGCAGGTGGACGGTGTGTCGCTAAAAATCAGCTTCCACTGGGCCGCGCTGGGCTGGGCTTCGGCCGGCAGGCGCTGGGCGACGTCGGCCTTGAAGCGCTTTTTCAGCTCTGCAGACAGCGGCAGGCGCCAGTCGTCGAACAGATTATCGTCCTGGCCAGGCACCGCGGCGGTGGCCGGGCGAGCATCACGGATCACCAGCACCTGGCGCCCCGCCTCGTAACCTTCGACCCGCCCCTGCTCCAGGCCATCACGCAGCCCATCTGCATGGCCACTGCGCTGGCCGGTGGCGTGGCCAAGGAACCACGAATCGCGGTGTTGTGCCTGCAGGCGGCTGAGGCCACGGCCCAACAGCCGCGCGGCAAGGCGGCGCAGCCAGGGCAATTGGGCGGGCGGGGTCAGTTCGGCTGGGGCCTGGGGTTGCTCGTGGGCCACGGTCACTCCGTTGAAAATCGAATCAGCCTGCATGTTCGCCGCATCGGCAAAAAATCGCCAGCGAATGCTTGCAGATCAGTGGATTAGGCGATGAATCGCACATTTTACATTGTTATATTCAATCTACTAATTCGATTATATTTAGCCAATATTCACGCTTATTTTCGATCTTTTTTTGCAGCATCATGGCGCCATTCCACTGATTGAAGGAGCCCGACCATGCTGCAACTGCGACCGTTCGAAGGCCTCGGCCACGCCAACCACGGCTGGCTCGACGCGCACCACCACTTCTCGTTTGCCGAATACCATGACCCGGCGCGCATGCACTGGGGCAACCTGCGGGTATGGAACGACGACCTGATCGCGGCTGGCAGTGGCTTCCCGCCACACCCGCACCGCGACATGGAAATCATCACCTATGTGCGTGAGGGCGCCATTACCCACCAGGACAGCCTGGGCAACAAGGGCCGTACCGAGGCCGGTGATGTGCAGGTGATGAGTGCCGGCAGCGGCATCGTGCACAGCGAGTACAACCTGGAAGAGGTCGATACGCGCATTTTCCAGATCTGGATTGTGCCGGAGCGGGTTGGCGATGCACCGTCGTGGGGTACCCAGCCGTTCCCCAAAGGTGAGCGCGGCGAAGGCTTCGTGACCTTGGCCAGCGGCCGGGCCGGTGATGAGCAGAGCTTGCAGATCCGCACCGATGCGCGCCTGGTGGCGGCTACCTTGCAGGCAGGTGAGACGGCTGAATACCGCTTCGATGCCGGGCGCCGGGGTTACCTGGTGCCGGCCAAAGGGCTGGTGGAAGTCAACGGCTTGCGCGCCAAGGGCCGTGATGGCGTAGCGATCGAGGATGAGCAAGTGTTACGTGTAACAGCTATCGAGAACAGCGAGATCGTGCTGGTCGATGTGGCTTGAGTGTCGGGGGCCGCTGTGCGGCCCATCGCCGGCAAGCCGGCTCCCACAGGTATTGCACCGCTCTGCGGGCCACTGCTAAACCTGTAGGAGCCGGCTTGCCGGCGATGGGCTGCAAAGCAGCCCTCCTTCATCAGATCAATCAAGCAATTGCGGCATCCACCAACACCTGCGCTTCTGCCACCAGGCGCTGCAAATGCGCCTCATCGATAAAGCTCTCGGCGTAGATTTTGTAGATGTCTTCGGTCCCCGAAGGTCGCGCGGCGAACCAGCCGTTGGCGGTCATCACTTTCAAGCCACCGATGGCCTGGCCATTGCCCGGTGCATGGCTGAGGATCTGCTCGATCGGCTCGCCCGCCAACTCGGTCGACTTGACCTGCTCCGGCGCCAATTTGCTCAGCAGGGCTTTCTGGCGCGGATCGGCCTTGGCTTCCACACGGGTGGCGAATGGTTTGCCCAGCGCCTCGGTGAGGTCGGCATAAGCCTGGCTCGGATTGCGCCCCGTACGTGCAGTCATCTCCGCAGCGAGCAGGGCCGGAATCAGGCCGTCCTTGTCGGTCGCCCAAACCGAACCGTCCTTGCGCAGGAACGATGCACCGGCACTCTCTTCACCCCCGAAACCCAACGAACCGTCGAACAGGCCTTGAGCGAAGTACTTGAAGCCCACCGGCACTTCATACAGTTCACGGCCCAGGCGCTTGGTAACCCGGTCGATCAGGCCGCTGGACACCACCGTCTTGCCCACGGCAGCGTCGCTACGCCACTGCGGGCGGTTGCGGTACAGGTAATCGATGGCCACGGCCAGGTAGTTGTTCGGCTGCAGCAGGCCATCGGCGGTGACGATGCCATGCCGGTCGTGGTCCGGGTCGCAGGCGAACGCCACGTCGAAACGCTCGCGCAGGCCAATCAGGCCTTGCATGGCATAAGGCGAGGATGGGTCCATGCGGATCTGGCCGTCCCAGTCGACGGTCATGAAGCGGAAGGTCGGGTCGACCTCGGTGTTGACCACTTCCAGGTCCAGCTTGTAATGCTCGGCGATTGCCGACCAGTAGCGCACCCCTGCCCCGCCCAACGGGTCGACGCCCAGGCGTAGCTTGGCGCTGCGGATGACGTCGAAGTCGATGACGTTTTCCAGATCGGCAACGTAGTTGCTCACGTAGTCATGGCGATGGGTCGTCGGTGCCTGCAGCGCCTGGGTGTGGTCCATGCGCTTGACGCCGGCAAGCCCTGCGGCGAGCAGTTCGTTGGCCTTGGCCTCGACCCACTTGGTCACGTCGCTGTCGGCCGGGCCGCCATTGGGTGGGTTGTACTTGAAGCCACCGCTCTGCGGCGGATTGTGCGACGGGGTGATGACGATGCCGTCGGCCAGGCCATCTGTGCGGCCACGGTTGTAGCAGAGGATCGCGTGGGACACCGCCGGCGTCGGGGTGTACTCATCGTCTTTGGACAGCATCACCTGCACGCCATTGGCGGCCAGCACTTCCAGCGCGCTGGCAGCGGCCGGCGTCGACAGCGCGTGGGTGTCGGCGCCAATGAACAACGGGCCATCGATGCCCTTTTCCTGGCGATACAGGCAGATGGCCTGGGTGATCGCCAGTACGTGATCTTCATTGAAGCTCAGGTCGAACGAGCTGCCCCGGTGCCCTGAAGTGCCGAAGGCCACGCGCTGGGCCGCCACGGACGCGTCGGGGCGGCCAGTGTAGTAAGCGGTGAGCAGGCGGGGAATATCGACCAGCACGCTGGCCGGAGCCGGCTTGCCTGCCAAAGGACTGAGCGTCATGCAAAAACCTCGAGTTCAACGGATGTTGGAGTTTGAACACGCAGTGTACTGGGAGTTGCAATGCCATGCGAAGGGCTTGCCAGGGATTATTCGCTGGCCGTCTGCCACCAGCTGGGGAACATTTGCTGCACTCGCGCCTCGGCAAAGCGCTCATCGATCAACACCAGCACCCCACGGTCCTGGTCGCCGCGGATGACGCGCCCTGCGGCCTGGATCACCTTGCGCACGCCTGGGTAAAGGTAGGCATAGTCGAAACCAGCGCCGAACTGCCGCCCCAGGCGTTGCTTGAACTGTTCGTTCACTGGGTTGACCTGAGGCAGCCCGAGGGTGGCGACAAACGCACCGATCAGGCGGGTGCCGGGCAGGTCGACACCCTCGCCAAAGGCGCCGCCGAGCACAGCGAAGCCGACGCCCTGCCCATCCGGGGCAAAACGCGCAAGAAATGCCCCACGCGCGGCTTCATCCATGCCTGGCGCTTGAGCCCAGGTCGGTATCGCCGGATGCCGCTCGGCCAACAGCGCGTAGACCTGCTGCAGGTATTCGAAACTGCTGAAGAACGCCAGGTAGTTGCCCGGCTGGCGTTGGTACTGCTCGGCGATCAGCGCGACGATCGGCGCCAGCGATGCCTGGCGCTCGCGGTAACGGGTGGAGACCTGGCTGGCGATGCGCACTTCGAGCTGCTCGGCACGAAACGGCGCCGCCACTTCAAGCCAGGCAGTATCCGCCGGCATGCCCAGCAGGTCGGTGTAGAAATGCCGGGGGCTGAGGGTGGCCGAGAACAGTGTCACGCTGCGCGCCGCCTGCATGCGCGGGCCAAGCAGCCGTGCAGGCGTGACATTACGCAAGCACAGGCTGGCCAGGCGCCGCTTGCGCGGGCCTTCGCGCAGGCTCACATCGAACAGGAAATGCTCATCGAACAGTTCGGCAACACGGCTGAACTGCAGCGCCTGGAAGAAAAACTGCAGCACCTGCGCATCCACTTCAGTGGGCGTTTCGTTCAGGCGTTCCTGAATCAGGCCGATGCACTGCTGCAGCGCACGCAGAAAGGCGTCCGGTAATTGCTCGGTGGCCTGGTAAGGCGCGCGTTGCTCCTTGTACAGGGCATTCCACTGCCGATTGAGCCGGTCCAGCGCGCTGACCAGGCCATGCGGCTTGCTCTGGCGCAAAGCCATCAGTTGCCCCTGGTCAAGGCTGGCGCTGTACATGCTGCGGCCGCGCTCCACCAGGTTGTGCGCCTCGTCCACCAGCACCGCCACCCGCCACTGGTTGGCCTGGCTCAGGCTGAACAGCAAGGCGTGGGCGTCGAAGTAATAGTTGTAGTCGGCTACCAGCACATCCACCCAGCGGGCCATCTCCTGCCCCAGGTAATACGGGCAAACCTGGTGCGCCAGGGCAACTTCGCGCAGGCGGGCGCGGTCCAGCATCGGCAGCTGGGCAGCTGCTTCACGCGCGGCGGGCAAACGGTCGTAGAAGCCTTTAGCCAACGGGCAGGATTCGCCATGGCAAGCTTTGTCCGGGTGTTCACAGGCCTTGTCGCGGGCGATCAGCTCCAGGGTTCGCAACGCAGGTTGCGGCGAGCCGTCGCTGACCTGCTGCAGGGCGTCCAGCGCCAGTGCCCGCCCAGGCGTCTTGGCGGTCAGGAAGAACAGCTTGTCGAGCTGTTGCGGCACCATGGCCTTGAGCAGCGGGAACAGCGTGCCGAGGGTCTTGCCGATGCCGGTACTGGCCTGGGCCATCAGGCAGCGGCCGGTGCTGACTGCCTTGTACAGGGTTTCGGCCAGTTGCCGCTGGCCCTGGCGAAACTGCGGGTAAGGAAACGCCAGCGCCTGCAGGCCCAGGTTACGCTCGGTGAGCCGCTGCTCCTGGCCGTGAGCCCAAGCCAGAAAACGCTGGCACTGGGTTTCGAAGAAGGTTTGCAGCGTGGCGGCGCTGTAGTGTTCGCTAATCAGCGTCTGGCCATCGTTGTCGACATGCAGGTACACCAGCGCCACCTCGATGGCCGGCAACTGCCGCGCCTGGCACATCAGCCAGGCGTAGACCTTGGCTTGAGCCCAGTGCAGTTGGCGGTGGTTACCTGGCTGCCGGGCCAGGTCGCCACGGTAGGTCTTGATCTCTTCCAGGCGGTTGGCAACCGGGTCATAGCCATCGGCGCGGCCACGTACCTGAAGGCCCTGGTAGCTACCTTCGAGGGCAACCTCAGCCTCGTAACCAGCAGCACGCCGGGCCACTACCCGGCGATGCCCTTCGATACCCTCCTGGGCGGTGGGCGACGGGGTGAAGCGCAAGTCCAGGTCACCGACCTTGGCACTGAACTCACACAAGGCACGCACCGCTACCCGGTAACTCACGCTGCCTCGCTCCAGCGCACATGGCACACCGCTACCGGCAGGCCGTGCTCGGCGCAGAATTCCAGCCAGCGCAATTGGTTGTCTTGCAAGCGGTCGCCCGGCCCCTTGACCTCGACCATGCGGTAAAGGCCCTGCTCCGGCCAGAACTGGATCAGGTCGGGCATACCGGCGCGGTTGTTGCGGATGTCCTGCAACAAGCGCAGGAAGCAGTGTTTGAGGTGCGCGGCCGGCAGGCAGGCCAATGCCTGCGTGAGCAAGGCATCGCTGAGCATTGGCCAGAACACGAACGGCGATTGCAGGCCTTGCTTGGCCGCGTAACGGTCGAGAATGGCCTGGTGATGGGTACCGTCATCGAGCCGCCCCAGGCACGCGTCAAATTGAGCGGCGCGCCGTGCCTGGAAGTCACAGTCGTGCAAATCCTGGGGTGCGGCCTGGAAAGGGTTGAAAAAGGCACCGGGCACCGGGGCGAAGATCGCGTCCCAGCACAACAAGCCGAACAAGCTGTTGAACAGCGTGTTCTCGACGTAATGGACCTCACCACCGGCTTGTGCCAGGTGTTGCCGTACCGCCTCTTCGACACCAAGCGCTGCGTGCTCGCGCGGCAGTTCCAGCTCGATCACCGGCGCGGGCCTAGCGCGCCGGCGTGGCTGGGCGGGCCCGCCAAGTTTGCGCACCAGGCGTGGCAGCACGCGTTGCAGCGCTTGCACCTCCAGGGGGTTGGCCGGTGCTTCGGCCAGTTGCACGGCCAGCGCGTGGGCCTGTTGCCAGCGCTCGCTGCGCTCCAGCACACGCACCTGGCGAATACGCGCTTGCGCGTGGCTGCTCTGGGCATACACCGCAAGGGCCAGGTCCCACTCGCCCAGGCGTTCGCACTGCTGGCCGAGGGCAAACAGCAAGCGGCCGTGGCGCCGGGCCAGCCACGGGTTGTCACTGTGCCAGCCCGCCAACGCCTGGACAATCGACCCTGGCCGCTCCCCCTGTTCCAGGCGCTCGGCGCACTGGTGCAAGGCCAAGGCCAGGTCCACTTCGCTGCGCTGCTGCAAGGCGCGCGAGCCGGGGCTGAACGGCACCTGTTCGAAACGCAACAGGCCAAGGTCGGCAAGGACGAACTCCGACCAGTCCTGGTACAAGTTGCCGAAGAACAGCAAGCGCATGCGGTCGCACAGAGGCTGCAGGCACCATTGCACGATGCGCACCGGGGCCTGCGCAAACCATTCGGACAATGGCCTGGGCGCCGGCGCCAAAGCTTGAAGTTGCGAGAGCAGGTCGCTTTTGGCGGCGCGTGGGCGGCTCAGCAGCCCGGCGAAACCGCTGGCGAGCTCGTCCTTGCGCAGCAGGGCAAACAGCTGCTCCAGGCTTAACTGCTCGGGTTCGCGTACCCAGCCCAACGCCTCCAACGATTGCAAGGCGCTGCAGGTATCGCCGATTTCGGTGTACTCGAGGCGGTCACTGCGAAACAGCTCGCCCTTGCGCATCACCATGCGCACCATCAGGGCCTGGGCCGGCGCGTCCAGCCCGGCAAATGCCTGCATGAAGGCCAGCTCGTGCGGGTCGAGCAAATCGGCATAGCGTTGTTCAACCCACAGCAGCACCTGGCGGAAGTTATGCAGGTAATACAGCGGGTCATCGACAGAGTGGGCGATCACAGGGCAGGGTCAGGCTACGAGGGCGAGCACTGTTTATACATACAGATAACCCACCCTGGCAAGCGCCGTGGGTCAGGTCGGCAACCTGGCGACGGATGGCACTGCGAGCACTCAGAGCGACATGATCATTTCATGCCAGGCCATGCCGCCGTGGTCCGATGGCGATGGCTTCACATACTGGTAGCCCATCTTGCGGTAAAGCTCGACATGCTGCTCCTTGCACATCAGGTGGATGCTTTGCTTGCCCAGCGCTTTCATGTGCTGGATGAAGGCGTTCATCAGCACGGTCGCGTAGCCTTTGCCCTGATAGGCCGGGTCCACCACCACCGACATGATCACTACATTGGCGGCAGCCGGGTCATGCCCCACCAATTCCTTGAATGCTTCATCCGACATCACCACATCGTGGGCGCAACCGCTGTTGATGAAACCCACGACCTTGCCGTCGACCTCAAGGATGAGAAAGCCCTGCGGGTATTCGGTGATACGGGTCTGGATCTTTTCGAGGGTCGCGGCTTCATCGCCCTCGTAGGCACCGATCTCGATCGCGTAACAGCGTTCGGCATCCTTTGGAACGGGGTGGCGCAAGTGCGGCTGGCTCATGGGTTAGGCTCCTGAACAGGGATTAACAATGCCGCCATGATACGTGAGACGCCAGGCGGGGCGATCATGCTTCGCTTGCGACCTGCCGCCCGCAGCGCAGCTCCAGCGCCTGGCTCAACCTGAAGATGGCTTCGCGTAGCGCTTCTGGCGGGCCAGCCGTCCAGGCCAGGGCAAGGTAGTGCTGATAACGGCCCTGCACGCTGAACTGCGCCCCCGCCAGTACGTGCAATGCCGGGCCCGACAACCCGGCCACCACCCGATCCGACGGCATGGGCTGCAGCAGTTGCAGCCACAGGACGTGCCCGCCGTCTGGCATTTCATAGGCCACCTGCCCGCCCAGGCAAGCCTCCAGGTGTTGGCAGACCTGCTCCATGCGTAAACGCAGTTCCACGCGCCGCCGGCCCAATTGTTCGTCAACCTCGCCCTTGCCGAGCATCTGCGCCAACGCCTGCTGCCGCACGGGTGGGAGCTGGAAGGCACGCAGGGCAAAGACCTCGGCCAGGGCGCAATGCCTGCTCAGTACATAAGCATAAGGCGCCTCGGCGCCGACCAGCGCTTCCAACGAGCCCAGGACCAGCAAACAGCGAGGGTCGACCCAGTCGCGCAAACGGCAGCCCGGGGGTGCTGCGAAACAGTGCTCGCTGTCCAGGTCATTCTCCAGCAGCCACACAGGGTGACGGGCCAGCAAATGGGCAATCTCCCGCTGATCCTGCGGGGACATCAGCCGCCCCGTGGGCATGCTCAGGCAGGATGGCATGATCATCATGCGCACCGACTCACGCCCGAGCAGGCACGCCAGTCGGCGCAAATCAGGGCCGCCATGGTTGTCCAGAGGCACTTCCAGTACCTGCATGCCAACACGCTGCAAAACCCTCAACACGCGCCAGCAGCAAGGGGATGCGACCAGTACCGTGCTGCCCTGCAGCGCCAAACCTGCCAGCAGTGTTTCCAGCAACGCCTGCAGATCAGGGCCCAGGTGCACATCCTCGGCGTGCCACGATTGCCGGGATGATCGGGTGTAGCGTTCTGCCAACACATGGCGCAGGCGAATCTCACCCACGCCTTGCGCCACAGGCGACGCCCTGGCCCCCTGCCGCGCCAGCCTTCGCTCGTGCGCGAACAGCAGGCGCTCCATCGTGGGGTGCGCTGGCGCGGCGGCGTGCGATGGCGGCGTGAGGGGTGCGCCGGCCTTGCCGTCGGCCTGCACGAAGTAACCGGACTTGGGCACTGACAGCACGCGCCCTTCATGCTCCAGCAAGCCATACGCAGCCTGCACGGTGGCCAGTGAAACACGCAAACGCCTTGACAAGGCGCGCAGCGAAGGCAAACGCCGCTGCCCTCCCCTTGTGGTTTCATCGATCAACGTTTCGAGGTAGCGATACACCGTCTGATAGGCGAACTCACGCCTCATCAGAATCACGCCCCGCCGCCGGTCGCGCCGCCCCCTGCGGGCGGCCCAGTAGCGCCAGGTGCACATCGCGCCGTGCCAGGCTGGCCAGCAAGCGCCGCGCGCTGCGGTGCAAGCGCCCGTCATAGACCGCTCGTAACTGGGCAAGCGACAAGCCGCTGGTATTGACCAGCCAATCCTTGACCGCATCGGGGCAAGGTTTACCTTGCAAGGCGCGGTGCAGGTAGGGCAATGCCACCAGCATGTCGGCGTGGCGAGATTGCAGAAAGTGCTCAAGCCCGCGCCCGTGGTCTGCGATCGGGCTGTACAACATGCACAGAAGTTGCGTTTGTTCGACACCGTAGCCCTTGCTCAAGCTGGCCTGCAGCATTGGCTGCGGGCCGACGAGGTGCAGCGCTTGCCTGCCGCTTGCAGGCACCCGGCAGCGCGACCGCAGGTCATGCAACTGCGCCAGGGCCAGCGGGTCGAGAAAGGCCGCCAGTGGCGTGGCCTCCTCTGCCGGTTCGAAGCGGCATTGCATCATCGCATCCAGTTCACCTTCGCCCAACAGCTGGGGCAGCAGGTCGTCGATGGCGATAAGCCGCGTGGGCAGCGCGGCCACCTGATCGCCACCCAGCGTGCCGGGTTCCAGAAGCGGCATGCCGGCCGTATCATGCAACTGGCTCATGTGTGCAGCGAGGGTCGCCATGCACAGGTGCAGGCTTGCCGCCCCTCCACCCCCTGCCAGGCGCAGCGCCCTTCTGGCCCAGGCCAGGTAACGCCGCCGCTGGGGCAGAGGGATGGGGGTGACCCACGCATCAACAATCGGCTCCCCCTCGAGCACCTGGCGCAGGGTAGCGGCAAGCTCAAGGTGCATACGGCTACCCAGCAGCGCTTCCGGGCGCCCATCCACGAGGTGACCGAAGAGCAGCAAGGCATCGCGGGCCAACATCCAGGGCTTGGCCGCTGCCGACGGCCGACGGCTGAAAGCCACCACCTCGTCGGCGTCGACCATCTGCAGCTGCACCCTCGGATCGTCATGCATGAACAAGGCATTGAAGCTGCGTTCATGGTGTTCCAGCAGCGCGCCGCTGGCTGCAGGCAGGCACACCACCACCACCCGCAGCTGGAAGGTGACCGGCGCACGCAGGGCGATACTCAATTGTGCGGCGCGCAAGATTGCCAGCAGGTGGGCGCTGCGGCGATCGCTGCCCTGCAGCACCAGCAACCTGAAGGTGCCGATATATTCCGGCCCACCTGCAGCCACCAGTAACCGCTGAATCAACAATTGCAGCGAGGCACGCTGGGCCTGGGACATATGGTTCAACAAGCGTTCCAGCACCTGTTGGTGGATATAGTGCATCGCCTGGTCGTGAATATTGCTCACGTATCACCTCACAACTTCATTCATCCGCCGCACCTCGTGCACACTTGCATTAAAAGCGATAAGACGAAGCACGTTTGAAGAAATTTCCTACAAACATTTCGGAAACATTGAAGTGACAAACTACTGTCGCCAAGCCATTGAGCGCAAAGATCCCTGCCGCATGTTCGCTGCCGCACCAAACCGTCGCCCACCGCGGGTTCCCACCTTCATTCCACGCTCCTTGCGTCAAGTATCATTGCGCCATTATCAAGCGTTGACAAACGATTAGAAGATACAGATGCCGGTAAAAAAACCATTCAGCCAAAGTGAAAACTACTGTGCACTTATCACCACTTCCATTCAAATCATAAGATTTTTCAAGGCATGTAAACGCACCTGCACGATTGGCATTAATTAGGCAAGCTCACATGTAAATTCATGTTAGGCGCCCCTGATCAAAGCCATAAAAAAACCCGAGCCAGGCCCGGGTCATTTCGCTGCAAACGTGCTTCAGTTCGGCTGCATGTCCAGCACCACCCTGCCACCACAGGGGCACTCATCCATATATCGGTGGGCTGCTACCACCTGATCGAACGGGTACACCTTGATGATCTGCGGTGTCAGCAACTGATCGGCAGTGAACTGGTTGATATCGCGCAAGGCACGCTGCAAGGCCACCTGGTCCTGGCTGATGCCCAGCTCGGGCTTGCCGGTGAAGTTGCCGATGCAATGCACATAGAACTGGATGTTCTTCTGGAACGCCGCACAAGCCGGGAACGGCGTCTGGTTGCCCCCTTGCAGGCCATACAGCACCAAGCTGCCACGCGGCGCGAGCACGTCACCGAGCAGCGACATCTGCGGGCCGCCCATGCCATCGAGAACCATGTCCACGCCGCGGCCGTCGGTATATTTGCCAACCTGCAGGAGCAGGTCCTGCTCTTCGGTGACGATCACCTTGTCAGCACCCAGGCCCAGCAGGTACTCGCGCTGCTCCGGCTCCTTGGTCGCGGCAAACACCTTGAGGCCAAGGGCCTTGCCCAACTGCACGAAAGCAGGCCCGGCACAATGGCTGGCATCGGTCACCAGCGCGGTCTGCCCGGCCTTGGCCCGGGCCAGGTCCACATAGGCAAAGTAGGCGATCAGCAGCGGCGTGTAATGCACACTGGCTTCGATCGGCGAAAGAATGTCCGGGTAACGGGTGATGGCCGTGCGCGGCAGGACGATCACATCGCCATAAACCGGATGTTCGTTGGCGCTGGTGGCCGGGAAACTGGCAACACGGTCACCCACTGCGATGTCATCGACGCCTTCGCCGACCGCCGTCACCACGCCAGCCATCTCGTGGCCGATGCCCGCCGGCAGGCGGGCCTGGGAAGGTGCCAGGTTCTGCCGCCAGAGCACGTCGTACCAACTCACGCCGATTGCCTCGACGCGAATCTGCACCTCGCCGACAGCCGGGGACGGTTCGGCCTGCTCCTCACAGCGGAGCACATCGGCAGCGCCGAACTTATGGAACCGGATCATGCGGGACATCGCATACCTCGCCTTTGTGAATCTCGTATTACCACGGACTTTATCCGGGCTTTTGCCGTTAGACCATCAGTGGCTATTAATAGTCGACATGCCTGTCATCGATTGGGCACCTCACATTCCTGTGCATTGGCCCCCATAAATCGGTGCAGGGTAACAGCCTTTGGCCTTAAGATTCACCCCTGCCCCACTTTAGGCGAAGCGCACCGATGAATCGAAACGACCTGCGTCGTGTAGACCTCAACCTGCTGATCGTGTTCGAAACCCTCATGCATGAGCGTAGCGTGACCCGCGCCGCCGAGAAGCTGTTCCTCGGCCAGCCGGCCATCAGCGCGGCCCTGTCGCGCCTGCGCAACCTGTTCGATGACCCGCTGTTCGTGCGCACCGGCCGCAGCATGGAACCGTCGGCCCGCGCGCATGAAATCTTCGCCCTGCTGTCGCCGGCGCTGGACTCGATCTCCACCGCCGTCAGCCGCGCCGCCGAATTCGACCCGGCCACCAGCAGCGCGGTGTTCCGCATCGGCCTGTCGGACGACGCCGAATTCGCCCTGCTGCCGCAATTGCTCAAGCGCATCCGCGCCGAAGCGCCCGGCATCGTGCTGGTGGTGCGCCGGGTCAATTACCTGTTGATGCCAACGCTGTTGGCTTCAGGCGAAATTTCGGTGGGCGTGAGCTACACCAGCGAGCTGCCTGCCAACGCCAAGCGCAAGGTGCTGCGCCGCAGCAAGCCAAAACTGCTGCGCGCCGACAGCGTGCCTGGCAGCATCACCCTCGACGACTTCTGTGCACGCCCACACGCCCTGGTGTCGTTCGCTGGCGACCTGTCGGGTTTCATCGATGAAGCGCTGGAAGAAATCGGCCGCAAGCGCCATGTGGTGCTGGCAGTCCCGCAGTTCAACGGCCTGGGCAGCCTGCTCGGCGGCACCGACATCGTGGCCACCGTGCCGGACTACACCGCCGATGTGTTGACCGCTGCGGGCGGGCTCAGGGCTGAGGACCTGCCGATGGAGGTGCGCAGTTTCGAACTGCACATGGCCTGGCGCGGTGCGCAGGACAATGACCCGGCGGAGCGGTGGTTGCGGTCGCGGATTCAGATGTTCTTTGGCGACCCTGACAGTCTGTAGGCGTCGTCGGGCAGGTTGTATAGCTAGTCATTTCTGCGCTTCCATTGACCATGGAGGTCCATCCATTTCCAGAGAATTTCGACACCAGGGGCATATCGCTGGTGCTGACCTCGATCCTCTGCGAAGCATACGACGCCTGGACTTCACCCCGGCCGAGGCGCTGTACGCCGCCACCAACGTCGGCGCACGGCTGATGCCCAAGGGCGAGACCCTCGGCACGCTTGAACCGGGCAAACAGGCCGACCTACTGATACTGGACGGCTCGCCCCTGGACGACATTCGCATCCTCCAGGATCGCAGTCGCCTGCTGGCCGTGTACAAGGCCGGCGAGCCGGTGCGCCTGCAACGCACGGGCTACAACCCCAAACAGGATACCGAGGGCCATGTCCTGGGCGCGATCGGCGCCAGTGGCGACACCTCGGACAACGACGAGCGCTGCGCCCTGCTGGCCATCGAAAGCCACGGGCTGCTCGCAGATACCGGTGACCATCAGCCCTGATCCAGCACCGCGGCCTGCTCCGTCAGCACCCGGCGAAGCCAGGCCAGGGCGGGGGCAGAGGCTTGCTGCGGCTGCCACTGCAGGACTTGCGAGGCCACCGGAAAGACAATGGGCGACGCCAGCACGCGCACGGGGTAACGTCGCGCCAGCGCCTCGGCCTGGCGGCGAAACAGCGTGGCAATACGCGGCGTGCCAACGACGAATTCAGCCATCAGGCCAAAGCTCTGTAATGCCACATCGAGTCGCCGTTCGATACCCATCTCGCGCAGGTGCTGGGTATCCAACGAAAGGTTCTGGCCATGGCTGAATTCGCGCACCACGTGCCCGGCCGCACAGTAATCGGCCAGGCTCAGGCCCTGTTGGTAGCCGGGATTGTCTGCGCAGACGATGCAACACAGCTCATCCTGGAGCAGCGAGGCGTGGGGGTAGCGCGGGTTGACGCGCGGCTGCGGTACGATCACCAGGTCGCTGCGGCGATAGTCCAGCGCCTCGGCCACCACATCGCCGTCACGCGGCAGCGGCAGCGGCAGGTCACGTACCACCAGCGACACACCGGGCGGGGTCGAATGCCGCCGACATCTCCACCACTTCGCCCGCCAGGCTCAGCACCTCGCGCACCTTAGGCGCCAGTTGACGCGCCAGGGCACTCGGCTCGAGGCCTCGCCCTACCGGCAGCAACAGCGGGTCCTGAAAGTGCTCGCGTAAACGGCCCAGTGCAGCGCTGGTCGCTGACTGGCCAAGGTTGAGGCGCTGCGCAGCACGGCTGACGCTGCACTCTTCGAGCAGCACATCCAGGGCGACCAGCAGGTTTAGATCAAGACGTCGATAGCGCATGAGCACGCTTATACGCGAATGCGCCAGGGCAAGAATGCGTATTTCGCGCTGGCAGGTATCGCCTGGCGCGATACTTGAACTGGATTTGCTGTTGGGAGACTGCGCGCAGTCACCACCCCTGAACCACCGGCGAAAACACCGAGTCGTCGCCGTGGAACAGCGGGTTGAGGTCTAATAATTGGTGTTGTGCCTTTCTCCATCTATCCAGTAGCGAAAAAAGCAAAGTATTCTGCGAGCTTGTTTAGTTATTAGCTCCGTCGGTACCCTGGCGATCGAGCGCTTCCTACGTCCGGTCTGCTTCCAGAATTACCCGGACGAGTTACTGCCCCCGGCGCTGCAAAATGCCAATCCGCTGGGGATATTGCGATGAGTAGACGGTGAAATGCGCCGCTCAAGCGTGGCAGATTGATCAGCTCCATTTGAACTCTCAGGGCATCTGAAACCGCACTCTATTTCTGCATTCCAGGTACTCGCAATGCGTCAGCTGACAACGCGTCGCGTATTCGAGCAACGGAGCTTGCAGTGATCGGCACTCCGGAGTTGCCCCAGGCACCTCGGACAAAGTTCAACACCTGGGCCACCTCATTGTCACTCAGGCGCCACCCCAGCGGCGGCATGCTGAACGACGTCGCTGCGGCGTGGGTCGAAGGCAATGTCCCGCCTTCAAGCACCAGGCGAATCAACGATTGCGGATCGTCGACATTCAGCACAGGGTTAGCGGCCAATGCAGGAAAGACCTGCGCGTAGCCCTTGCCGTCACTGCGGTGGCAAGCCATGCAGTTATCGGCGTAGAGCCTTGCGCCCAGGGTCGGCGTCAGGCCGTCATGCAGTGCCTGATAGGTGGCAGGGTCCGCAACGTGAGGGCGATCGTCCGGGTCGAGCGCTGGCAACTGCTTGAGGTATCGGGCGATCGACAACCGGTCTTCATCGGTCAGATACTGCAGGCTGTGCACCACCACTTCACTCATACTGCCGAAGACTGCCGCTTTGTCCGTTCGCCCGGTCTTGAAAAAGTCGACCAGCTCAGCCTCGCTCCAGCTTCCCAGGCCGTGTCGATGATCCCCCCTGAGGTTTTTTCCGACCCACCCTTCCTGCGCGTCACCACCTGCGAGAAATGTCTCGCCTTCGCTTGCGCCGAGGGCTTTTTCCTGCAGGGTGAACGCACGCGGCGTATGGCAGGCGCCGCAATGGCCGAGCCCTTCTACCAAGTACGCGCCCCGCGCAAGCACAGGGTCTTGCGTCGGCGTGTCAGCAGCAGCCGTGTCGACGCTTGGTGCGAACAGGTTGCGCCACACATGCAGTGGCCAACGCATCGATAGCGGCCAGGGAATGTTCGGGGCCTGAGTAGCTTGGGTCACCGGCGTGACACCGTGCATGAAGTACGCGTACAGCGCCTGCATGTCTTCATCGGACACCCGCGCATACGACGGATAAGGCATCGCCGGATAAAGGCTGTAACCGGCCTTGGCGACGCCATGGCGAACAGCCTTGTCAAAGTCCTCGAAACGGTATGTCCCGATACCGGTTTGACGGTCCGGTGTGATGTTGGTGGAGTACACCACGCCAATCGGCGTTGCCATCGGCAGGCCGCCGGCAAACGGCTTGCCATCCTTGGCAGTGTGGCAAGCGACGCAGTCCCCCGCTCGTGCCAGATAACGCCCCTTGGCAACCAAGGGGTCTTCGCCAGCGTGCGCAGCTGTAGCCAACAAACCCGCATAGGCCAGCAATGAGATGAGGTATTTCATATTTGCGTACCTCATGCTTGCACCATCGGCCCGGGGTTGGGCAGGTAGTGCTCACGGATGTGGTGCGCGGCCCAATAGGTCAAGGCCCCCACCAGACCGGTCGGGTTATAGCCGAAGTTCTGCGGGAATGCCGAAGCGCCCGTGACGAACACGTTATGTACGTCCCAGCATTGCAGGAATCGGTTGACGACACTGGAGGCGGGGTCGCTGCCCATTATCGCGCCACCCGTGGTGTGGGTACTCTGATAGACCCGGGTGTCGTAATGACTGCCGGGCTTCTTGGCATTGTTCTCGACGCTGCCACCGAGCACCTCGGCGATACGCTGCGCCTTGTCCACGGTGTACTGGGTCATCTTGAACTCGTTGTCGTGCCAGTCGAAGGTGATGCGCAGCAGCGGCTGGCCGTAGGCATCGCGGTAGGTCGGGTCCAGGCTCAGGTAGCTGTCGCGATAGGCCATGACCGAACCTTGAGCGTTGATGCTCATCAGGCGTTGATAACTGTCCTGGGTCGCGGCTTTCCAGCCCTTGCCCCACTTGGGCGCAGCCTTGGGTGTGGTCGCCTGGCCGATGGGGCGCCCACCGGTGCGGTTGTGACGAATGTTCGCCCCGCCAAGGAAGCCCAGCGGCGCGTGGTCGAAGTTGTCACCGTTGAAGTCGTCGATGGCCTGGCCACCGGCACCGGCGCCAATGAACGGATTGAGTTGCGTGCCCTTGGGCAGCATCACGCTGACACCGCCATTCATCTGGTACGCATAGTTCTTGCCCACCACCCCATCCCCGCTGACCGGGTCATAGGGCTTGCCGATCCCCGACAGCAGCAACAGGCGCACGTTGTGCAGCTGGAAGGCCGTGAGGATCACCAGTTGCGCGGGTTGCTCGACCTCGCGGCCCTGGGCATCGATGTAGGTCACCCCAGTGGCCAGTTTGCCGCTGCTGTCGAGGTTGACCTTGATCACCTGCGCCTGGGTTTTGACCTTGAAATTCGGACGTTTGAGCAGCACCGGCAGGATCGTGGTCTGCGGCGAGCCTTTGGAATACATGTAGCACCCGTAGTTCTCGCAGAACCCGCAGAAGTTGCACGGCCCCATGCGCACACCGTAGGGGTTGGTGTACGGCTCGGAGGCATTGGCGGCAGGAATCGGGAACGGCTCGTAGCCCAGTTCGCGTGCGGCCTTGGCGAACAACTGCGCGCCATACACATCTTTCAGCGCTGGCAGTGGAAACTCGCTGCTGCGTGGTGCTTCAAAACGGTTGCCACCCTTGACCACGGTGCCGTTGAGGTTACCGGCCTTGCCAGCGATCCCTGCAACCGCTTCGAAACGGGCAAAGTACGGCTCGAGCTCTTCGTAGCTGACGCCGAAGTCCTGGATCGTCATGCCCTGGGGGATGAAGTGCTTGCCATAACGCTCTTCGTAATGGCTGCGCAAGCGCAGGTCACTCGCCTGGGCGCGCCAGGTCAGGCCGTTCCAGTGAAAGCCCGAGCCACCGACACCGGTGCCGAGCAGGATCGATCCATGCTGGCGGTACGGTACCGCGACACCGCTGATGTTGTGCCGGAACGTGACCGTCTCGCGGGCCAGGTCCTGGTAAAGCTTGCCGCGCACGGTGTATGCCAGTTCGTCGATGACGTTGGGGTAGTTCGCCGTGGTGGGCGTGTCCTGCATCTCGCCGCGCTCAAGGGCCAGTACCTGCAGGCCCGCGTCGGTCATTTCCATGCCCATGATCGAGCCAGTCCAGCCCAGGCCGACCAGCACCACGTCCACCGGGGGATGTTTGATCGCCATGTCTACCCCCTTTGCCCACAGATCGACACCGGCCCCAGCGGATAGCGCTCGCCGGGGTGGTCGATCCAGTCCATGAAGTCGGCACGGGCACCGGGGAAACCGATCATCTTCCACCCCGCCATATCACGATTGCCGCCGTAGACAGGGTCGGCGAAGTAACCTTCGCGGGTGTTGCGCAGCAGCTGATTGAAGAACTGCGAACTGGGCAACGCTTCCAGCGGCACCTTACCCTCTTCCAGCAGGTGCAACACCTGCGCCTGCATCAGGCTGTCGAGCCCGGCAAAAGGTTGGCCGTGGGTTTGCCGGCACCACTGATCGCAGCCGGCAATGCCCAGCCGCAGAATGTCCCGGGGCGCAAGGCGGCCTTGATAGCCGAGCTCCGGCAGCTGATCGGTAATGAACGGACCTTGGCTGTAGAACAACGCGCCGTGGCCGTAGGGCGTGTCCATCTGACGATCGATGAACCCGGGGATGCCACAGGCGATGGCGCCTGGCCCAAGTTCATCGGTGGGGATCAGTCGTTCACAGGCCGCCTGCACGAACGCCCATTCAACGTCGGTGAAGAACCGTGGTCGATAGTCGTCCGGCGGCAGTTGCGGGGTGGCTGGCTGACGAGGTGTATCGCCGAAAGCGGTCGGAACGCCGTGGCTGGCTAGCGTCACCAGCGGGATTAGCGCCAGGCCGCCTTGCAGGAAGCGGCGGCGCGCATTGGGGGTATCGGACATGGGGCTACTCCATGCGGGGCTTGTTGTTCTTATGGGTGCTCAGGCACAGGGGCAGCGCCTGCCCCCTGTGACAGGCTTTAGCGGTCGACGCCGCCGAGGCACACGTACTTGATTTCCAGATAGTCTTCGATGCCGTAGCGCGAACCTTCGCGGCCAAGGCCCGATTGCTTGACGCCTCCAAACGGCGCCATCTCGTTGGCGATTGCCGCAGTGTTGACGCCGACCATGCCGTATTCGAGGTCTTCGCTGACGCGCAGCACGCGGCCGATATCGCGGCTGTAGAAATAGCTGGCCAGGCCGAACTCCGTGGCGTTGGCCAGCTCGACCACCTCGTCCTCGCTGGAGAAGCGGAACAGTGGCGCCAGTGGCCCGAACGTTTCCTCGTGGGCCACTTTCATCTGTGCGGTAACTTCAGTGAGCACGGTCGGCTCGAAGAAGCTGCCACCCAGCGCGTGGCGTTGGCCACCTGCGATCAGCCGTGCGCCTTTCTCAAGGGCATCACTGATGTGCTCTTCGACCTTGCGCACGGCGTGCTCATCGATCATCGGGCCTTGCGTCACACCGGCCTCTACACCATTACCCAGGCGCAGGCCCGAGGCAGCAGTGGCGAGCTTCTCGGCAAACCGTTCGTAAATACCGTCCTGCACATAGATACGGTTGGCGCAGACGCAGGTCTGCCCGGCATTGCGGAACTTCGACAGCATCGCGCCTTCCACGGCCAGGTCGAGGTCGGCGTCATCGAAGACAATGAACGGCGCGTTGCCGCCCAGCTCCATGGACACCTTCTTCACGGTCTCGGCGCATTGCCCGATCAGCAGCTTGCCCACCGGCGTGGAGCCGGTGAAGCTGAACTTGCGCACCAGCGGGTGGCCGGTCAGCACGCTGCCGATCTGGGTCGCGCTGCCGGTGACCACACTGAACACGCCAGCGGGGATACCGGCGCGTTCGGCCAGGGCCGCCAGGGCCAGGGCCGACAGTGGTGTCTGGCTGGCCGGGCGCAGCACCATCGGGCAACCGGCGGCCAGGGCCGGGGCCACCTTGCGGGTAATCATCGCGTGGGGGAAGTTCCACGGCGTGATGGCCGCCGTAACGCCGATCGGCTCCTTGGTGACGATGATGCGTTTGTCTGCCGAGGGCTGCGGGATGGTGTCGCCGTAGACGCGCTTGGCTTCCTCGGCAAACCACTGCACGAAGGACATGCCGTTGCCCAATTCGCCACGGGCTTCGGCCAGTGGCTTGCCTTGTTCGGCGGTCAGCAGGCGGGCGAGATCCTCCTGATTTTCGAGCATGAGCGCGTACCAGCGCTGCAGCAGCTCGGCGCGCTCCTTGGCGGTCTTGCGCTTCCACGGTTTGAAGGCACGGTGCGCAGCCAGCACCGCGCGTTCGGCTTCGGCGGCGCCCATTTGCGGAATGCGCGCCAGTTCTTCGCCGGTGGCAGGGTTGGTGACAGCGAAGGTTTCGCCGGAATCGGCACTCACCCAGAGGCCGTCGATGAACGCCTGTTGTTTGAGCAAAGAAGGGTCTTTGAGTTCGAGCATCGGTCAGTTGTCCTGGGCAGGTTCAGTGGATGGGTGGCTCGGGCACGGCTTCGCCGGCCTGCAGGAAATCGAAGTCGCAGCCTTCATTGGCCTGGGTCACGTGCTGCTGGTAGAGCGCAGCGAAGGAGCGACCGTAGGTCTTGTGCTGCGGCACATGCCCAGCGCGGCGGCGGGCCAGCTCGTCGTCACTGACGCGCATGTTCAGCGTGCCGGCGGCGACGTCCAGGTCGATGATGTCGCCTGTGCGCACCAGTGCCAGCGGCCCGCCAACGGCGGCTTCGGGCGCCACGTGCAGGACGCAACTGCCATAGTGGGTGCCGCTCATGCGCGAGTCGGAGATACGCAGCAGGTCACGCACCCCGGCCTCCAGCAGGCGTTTGGGGATCGGCAGGTTGCCCCACTCGGGCATGCCCGGCGCGCCTACGGGACCGGCGTTACGCAGGATCAGCACGGTGTCCGCAGTGACCTCCAGGGCCGGGTCGTCGATCATCCGGCTGAGGGTTTCATGGTCATCGAAGACCAGTGCCGGGCCGCTGTGGCGGCGCAGGCGCGGGTCGGCCGCGGAGGACTTCATGACCGCGCCATCGGGGCACAGGTTGCCGCGCAGCAGCGCCAGGGTCGCGCCTTGCTCGAGGCTGACCACCGGGTTGTCGAGGGGGCGAATGATGTCATCGTCGTAGCACGGTGCATCGGCCAGCAGGCTGTCCCAGCTCTGGCCGGTGGCACCTTCGCATTCCAGGTGCAGGTGCGGTTCGATCTTGCGCATCAGTGCGCGCAGGCCGCCGGCGAAATGGTAGTCCTCCATCAGCGCCGTGCCGGACGGGAACAGGTTGAGCAGCACCGGGATCTTCGCGGCCGCCGCTGCCAGCTGGTCGAGGGTCAGGTCGATGCCGGCGCGCCGGGCAATGGCGATCAGGTGGATCGCCGCGTTGGTCGAGCCGCCCATGGCCATGTAAACCGCCACGCCGTTGGCGACATGCTTGTCGGTCAACCAGGTCGAGGGACGGCGGTCGCGCCACACCAGGTCGACGATGACCGAACCACACTGCGAGGCCATCCGCGGGTGCGCACCGTCAGCGGCGGGAATGCTCGATGCACCGGGCAAGGTAAAGCCCATTGCGTCGGCGATGCTGGTCATGGTCGAGGCCGTACCGACGGTGTTGCAGGTGCCGATCGAGCGGGTCATGGCGCCTTCGAGCTCTTCCCAGGCGACCGTGTCGATCAGCCCCAGGCGGCGTTCATCCCAGTACTTCTTGGTGTGGGTGCCAGCGCCGGTCTTGACGCCGCGCCATTGGCCGTTAGACATCGGCCCGGCCGGGCAGTAGATCACCGGCAGGTCCATGCTCAGTGCCCCCATCAGCAAACCCGGGGTGGACTTGTCGCAGCCACCCAGCAGCACGGCGCCGTCGATCGGCAACGAGCGCAGCAACTCTTCGGCCTCCATCGCCAGCAGGTTGCGATAGAGCATGGTGGTCGGCTTGACCATCACCTCGCCCACCGACTGCACCGGCAACTCCACCGGAAAGCCGCCCGCTGCCCAGACACCGCGCTTGACCGCTTCGGCACGTTCACGCAGGTGCGAATGGCAGGGCGACATCTCGCTCCAGGTATTGAGGATGGCAATCACCGGCTTGCCCATGAACTCTTCACGGCGCAGGCCGATCTGCTGCAGACGCTGACGGTGGGCGAACGCACGGATGGTGTCTGGAGCAAACCACCGCTGGCTGCGCAGTTCTTCGATTTTCTTGTGTTTTTCGGACATGAGCTAAGCCTTTGAACAAGGGCGCGACGAAAAATCGTAGCGCTGCGAAATTCTCTTTCAGGAGCATACTCAGATCGATTTCGTAGCGCTACGATTTTTTTCCCTGAAGAAGTGCCCTGACGCCAATCAGGGTGGATTACTGAATCGACAACCCTGCATCGACAACGAAGTTCTGGCCGGTGCAGCCACGGCTGTCGTCGCTGGCCAGGAACAGCGCCAGGCGCGCGCAGTCGCTGGCATCCAGGCGGAACTTGAGCATCTGCTGGTCGATGAAGGCCTGGCTGGCCGCCTCCAGGCCGGCGGGGTCGGCGGCCCACATGGCATCCTGGCGCTCGGTGCGGATGGCGCCCGGTACCAGGCTGTTGACCCGGATGCCCTGCCCGCCCAGTTCACGTGCCAGGGTGCGGGTCATGCCGTTCAGCGCCGCTTTGGCGGTGGTGTAGCAGACCATCCCGGGGCGCCCGCGCATCCAGGAGATCGACCCCATGTTGATGATTGCCCCACTGCCGCGACGCGCCATGCCGGGCACAACCGCCTGGGCCGCGAAGAAGGCGTGGCGCAGGTTGGTCTGCATGCGCTCGTCCCAGTACTCGACGCTGATATCGGCCAAGGCGTGACGGTCATCGCGGGCGGCGTTGTTGATCAGCACATCGACGGCGCCCCAGGTACGCTCCACTTCTGCCACGCAGGCCTGCAACCGCTCGATGTCGCGTACATCGCAAGGCAGGAACAGCGAGTTGGCCCCCAGCGCCTGCGCCAGCCCTTGCCCCGCTTCGGCATCGAGATCGAGAAAGGCCACGCGGCTGCCCTGAGCGACGAAGGCTTCGACAAAGGCGCGGCCAATGCCTGAAGCACCTCCGCTGATGAGGACCACCTTGTCGGCGAGGCTTGGATATTGCGTATCGGTATGACGGTTCATGATAGGAAGCTCGTGAATGCGTGGGAAAGGTTCAGCCTGCGAACAGCGGTTCCGCGCAGCCGGGCACATTGACCCGGGTGGCGAACACACAGCCGGACAACGGCCAGTCGGCGAGTTCTTCGGCACTGCGGTTTTCGCGGGAACTGGTGATGTACAGCGTGCGCAGGTCCTCACCGCCGAAGGCGACCATCGTCGGCCAACGCGTCGGCAGCTGGATTTCGTCCAGCACCTGCCCGTCAGGGCTCAGGCGCAACACCCGGCCGCCGTCGAACTGCGCGCTCCAGTAACAACCGGCGCTGTCAAAAGCCGCGCCATCAGGACGCCCGCCGCTGCCCCGCGCAAACTCGCGCAGCAGTTGCCGTGGGCCGGGCTGGCCATCCTCATCCAGTGGGTAGCGGTAAAGCACATGGTTCGGCGTGTCGCTGTGGTAGGCCCACGCGCGGTCCGGGCTGAAGGCCAGGCCGTTGGAAACCATCACATCGCCCGCCATGACCTGGGCGCGATGCTCGGCATCGACCCGCAGCAGTTGCCCGCCATTACGGTCACGCGGCTGCCACAACGTGCCGGCCCAGAAGCGCCCCCAGGGGTCGACGCGGCCATCGTTGAAACGGCTGTACTCGGCGCCCGTCGGGTTCTCGGCCAGGCGCTCGCCCAGCTGCCCCTGGGCATCGAGCAGGTAGATGCCACTGCGCAGCGCGACAATGAAGCCGCCTTGCTCGCGCAGGCCGAAACAGCCGAGTTCCTCGGGCAATTGCAGTGTGCTCACGCTGCCATCGCGAGGGTCAAGGCGATGCAGCCGCCCGGCCAGGATATCGGCCCAGTACAGGACCTGTTCACGGACCGACCAGACCGGGCACTCGCCCAGCTCCGACGGTTGCCGGACCACACAGTTCAACGATTCATTCATGCAGGGTTCTCCAGGTTGCCGCTGGCAGGCAGCAAGCGCAACTCACGTTCGATCGACGCCCCCGGCGCCAGCCAGACCAGGCCGTGCGCCGTGGGCTCAGGGAAGTTGATGGCATTGTTCAAGTGGCTGACCGGCTCGACCGCGATGAAGTCCGCTGGCGCTGGCGGCGTGAACACCACCAGGTGCCCAAGCCCTGGGCCGGCCTGCAGGCGCAGGCCGACCTGAGCGTCGGGCCAATAAAGGTTGGCGCGAGCATCCCAGCCCTCGAAGCAGTTATCCAGGCCCACTGCACCTGCCGCGCGGGGCTGGCTGAAGTCCCAGGCCTCGGGCAGCGCCGTACGCTTGAGCGGCAGGCCATCCGGCCCGGCCTGCCAGACCTGCGCGGCGCTAAAGCCCAGCTGCAGCTCACCCTGGCGCTCGAAGTACGGGTGCCAGCCAAGCCCTGCCGGCATCGGCTGCTCACCCAGGTTGGTGAGCCCCAGGTGCAGGTGCAGCCCCTCCTCGCTCAGGACGAGGCTCTGCCAGGCAACGAAATCCCACGGCCAATCCTCGGCATCGATGCCGCAGGCAGTGTGACGCAAGCTCAGCCTGCAGCTTTGCGGCGAGTGGGCATCGACCTGCCATGCCCGCTGCCAGCCAAGGCCGTGCAGCGGGTGCGGATGGTCGCCGAAGTTGCCGCGCAGTTGCTGCGCCTGGCCGTTGGCGCTAAAGCGCCCGTGGGCGATCCGGTTGGAGTACGGCACCAGCGGATAGCAGGCGCTGCGCCGAACGCTGTCGCTGCCGTCCCAAGGGCGCAACAGCTCGAAGCGGCCCAGGCGCAGGTAACCCAGCGCGCCGCCAAGGCTTGGCAACACCCCGGCACTCAAGGCACCGCAGGTGAGTTTCAGCAGCGGGTGCACGGTGTGATTCATCGGTATCAAGACTCAGAAGCTCCAGCGAATACCCAAGGTGCCTGCCCAAGGGTCATAGCCGGCCGCCACGCTCGGGTAATCTTCGCTGAGCAGCGAGAAACCCTGGGTGGAGTGGCTGTTGTTGTTGATGTGGGACACATAGGTATACAGCTGGGTATTAGGGTTGAACGAGTAGATGTAGCCGGCATGAGCCGCCCAGGCCCGGGCGCCGGCTGCGCCGATACGCTGAGAAACGCCGAAGGTCAGGTCATTGTGCTCGTCGAGGACGATCCTGGCATTGACCATCTTCGCCGAGGCGAACCAGCGTGCGTCGGTATCACGCTTGGTATACATGTAGTTGGCGCCCCAGATCACACCGCCCCACTGGTAGTTGCCCGACACCACGTGGGTCGTCTGGGTATACAGCTCGCTGCTGGTTTCGGTGGGGGCCGACTCATGGCGGTTGAAGCCATAACCCAGCTTGGTGAAGCCATTGCGATAGCGCACGTTGAAGCCACTGGTGCGATTCTGGTTGGGGCCGTTTTCGATGCTGGAATTGCCGTAGGAGTAACCCAGCTCGGTGGAAAACCCGTTCACTTCAGGCGAGCGGTAACGCACCGTGGTGTCGTAGAAACCGCCGGTGCCGCTTTTGCCCAATACCGCGGTGTGCTCCAGGCTCATGATCGCCGCCATGTTCGACAACCCGTACAAGGCCACGTCCGAATCCAGGAACACCCAGTAGATTGGCATGTACAGGCTACCCATGGCCACCGAGCCGAACGGGCCACTCACGCCCACGCCATAGCCACGGTTGGTAGAGACCTGCCCGCCCTTCCAGATCCTGCGCAGTACCAGCCCGCGCTCGCCAAACGCCTGCAGGGCGTAACCGCTGTCGCCCAGGGCATAGTCAAGCTTTACCCCGAAGCGCGAGGCCTGCAGGTTGCCGTCCGAGACCATGGTGTGGTCGGGGGCGGTCTTGCTGAACGAGCCCGTCTGCACGTTCAGATCGAGAATACCGTAGGGGTTGATGCTGAGGTTGCCGGCCTTCCACACGATCGGCTCGGCATGACTGGGCAGCGCGCAGACGCTGGCCAGCAGGGTGAAGCCAAGGACACGTTGATTCTTGTTATTCATGTCAGCAGCGCTCTTTCATGGCCGCAGTCGGCCGACGCGCCTGCCAAGGCAGGCGCGCATTGGGACAAATCCAGGTAGCCGTGCCGGATCAGAGCACGGTCAGGCTCTCGAACAAGGCTTGCCAGCGGCTGCCCACCCGGCTGAACACCGGCGGTTGCCCCAGTGGCGCCGCCACCTCGACACGCTGGCCGCCCTCGAAGCGCTCGCTGCTCCACCAGTGCTGCCAGGTCTCGCCAGCCGGCAGGTAGACGCTCCAGTGCGTCTTGCCCTCGGCATGCACGGGGGCCACCAGCAGATCGCGCCCATACAGGTACTGGTCCTGGACGCCATAGCAGCCGGTGTCCTGTTCGTGATGCAGGAACAGTGGCCGCTGCAATGGCAGGCCGCTGGCCTGGGCTTCATCCATCAGGCTTTCGACATAGGGTTTCATGCCGGCGAACAGCCGAGTCATGCGGGCAAAGTGCGCCAGGGTGGCCGGGTCTTGCCAGAACTGCAGGTTCTGGTCCGGGCGGTTGCCTTCGTGCGTGCGCATCACCGGGGTGAACGCCGCCATTTCCGCCCAGCGCTGGAACAGCTCGGCGGTACGGCAGTTGCCATAAAGGCTGGTGTAGCCACCGATATCACTGTGGTGATAGGCATTGCCCAGCAGGCCTGAAGACAATGCGCCACAGATCACTGTCTGCAGACCATCGTGGCGGCTGAAATCGACCGACTGGTCACCCGCCCAGAGCAACGGGCAGTGCGCCTGCACCCCGCTGTACCCGGCGCGCATGAAGAACAGCGCATCCCCCGTGCGCCCAGCCGCGGCAATGGCGCGGGCATTGACCTCGGCCCAGCGCACCGGCCAGGCATTGTGTTCGAGCATGGGGTCGGCACCGCCGGCCAGCTTGACATCGATCGGCAGGTACTCGCCAAAGTCCGCCATCCAGCCTGACAGCCCCTTGTCGAGCATTTCCTGACCGATGATCCGGGTTTCGAACCACTGCGCCGCCGCCGGCAGGGTGAAATCGACCACCCCACAGAGGAACTCGCCGAAGTCGACCAGGTAGGTAGCGCCCTCGGCAGTGGTGGCCAGGTAGCCAGCTGCCTGGGCTTCGGCAAACAGTGGGCCGTCATTGCACAGGTAAGGGTTCACGTAGCCGAGGAAACGCAGCCCGCGCTCATGCAGGCTGCCGACCCAGGCCTGGTGGTCCGGGTAGCGCTCGGCGTTCCACTGCCAGTCCCAGAACAGGCGCTTGCCGAACGAGGTGATGCGCAACCCTTCCCAGTCTTCGCACCACAGTGCGCTGACTTTCGCACCCTCTTCGAGCGCGGTCTTCAGGTGCTGTTCCGCATGCTCTCGGCCGTTCTTCAGGCCGAGGATCGCCCCGTCGAGCACCCACTCCGGCAGCCGTGGCTGGCGGCCGAAATAGCGGCTCAAAGCACCGACCAGATCGATGTAGCTGTCGCCGACGAAGAATTCCAGCGCCTCCGGTATCGCCCACACCTGCAGCTCGTGGAAATCGCCCTGGCGGAAGTCGAAATCGGCGTAGGCGCAGGTGACCAGGTGCGCGCAATAGCGGCGCGAGGACATGAATGTCGGTTGCGGGTAATTGGTGTGGTAGTAGTCACCACCAGCATTGGCTTCGTTGTCGGCCTGCAAGGTCAGCCAGGTCGATTTGTCCCGGCCTACGCCCGGCTCGGAAGTCCACAGCGGGAAGTTGCGCCCGCGCAGGTTCAGATAGGACATCTGCTCGCCGCAGCCCCAGACCTGCTCATCCGCTTCGGCCGGCAGACGCAGCCACAGGCGGTTGCAACCTGGCTGCGGCGCCTGCATGAGCAGGCGCACCCGCTCGCCCTGGCAGTCCAGGCGCAGGGTCAGCAGCAGCGGCCCCTCGGCCCAAGCGCGCAGCTCGATCAGCCCCGCCTGCGCATCGAGCCGGGCGTGGCGCAGGGCAACCCGCTCCTGCACGTAGTCACGGATGCGGAAATTGCCGCGCTGCATTTCAATATCGGCCTCGCCGTAACCGGCAAACACCGCAGGCTGCAGCGGGCTGTGGCACCACAGCAGGCGCCCGTCCACTTCCAGGCGGATCTGCTCACCTGCCTGGTGCAGGTTCACGTTCTGGGGGGTGGATACGCTATTCATCGTGGGTTGGTCTCATAGTCAGGCAGGGCATGGGTGACAGTCAGGTGTCGAAAACGGCGGCGGCACAGGGCGACGCCAGCAAAGGCCAGCAGCCAGGTCAGCGCCAGCAGCGGCAGGTAGAGGCCGGAAGGTCCGCCGACACGGGCGACCCCCAGCGGTGAGAAGGTCAGGTAGATGGAAACCAGGGCTGCGAACAGCACCACACTGAAGCTGCCGGCATGTCGCCATGGGGTAAGGTCCACGGTGCGCGCCGGGGTCGGCGAGACATACGGGGTAGCGCGGTCGAAGTGCTTGCGCAGCAGCACCAGCAAGGCCATCTCGATGGCGAACATGATGCCCATGACATGGATGAAGCTGATGCCCAGGCGTGTGTCGATCTTCAGCCCCAGCACCAGCACCGCGTAGCACACCGCATGCAGGCCAAGCACCAGTTTCGCCGGTGTCGCACCGCCACGGGCGCTGAAGAAACCGAACAGCATGATGGCAATGATCGGCATGTTGAAGAAGCCGGTGAAGCGGCGCAGTACCGCATAGATGCCTTCCGGGGTGTACATCAGCATCGGTGCCACCACCAGCGACACCAGTGCCGCAATCACACTGACGCGTTTGCCGAAGCGCACCAGCGCCTCGTCCGAGGCCATGGGCCGGATCGACTTGTAGAAGTCATAGGTCAGCAGCGTGGCCGTGCCATTGATGATCGCGTTGAAATGGCTCATCACGGTGCCGAAGATCACCGCCACGAAGAACCCTTTCATCCACCAGGGCATCAGCGCCGCGACCAGTGCCGGATAGGCCAGGTCCGAGTTGGCCAGTGGCTGGTCGCGGAACAGGTGCCAGGCGATCACCCCAGGCATCAGCATGGCCAGCGGCACCAGCAGCTTCAGGCAACCCGACAGCAGCACGCCCTTCTGGCCCTCGGCCAGGTTTCGGGCGGCCATGCTCTTCTGCACGATGGCCTGGTTGGTGCACCAGTAGAACAGGTTGGCGAAGATCATCCCGGTGAACACCGCGCCGAACGGCACCTTGTCTTCACTGCCGCCAATGGCGTTGAGCTTCTGTGGGTTGTCGTGCAACAGGGTCTGAGCACCGGACAACACGTCACCCTGCCCCAGCGTCCAAAGGCCGATGATCGGAATCAGTATCACCACCACCAGCAAGCCGATGCCGTTGATGGTGTCTGACACCGCCACCGCCCGCAGCCCGCCCAGCACCGCATAGGCGGCGCCGATCACCCCGGTGGCGACGATCAGCAGGCTGATGGTGGCCGGGTAGGACCAGCCGAGAATGCCCTGCAGGTCGAAAATCTGGTTGAAGGTGATCGCCCCCAGGTACAGCGAGGCCGGGTTGAGCACCAAGGTGTAGGTGGCAACCATCAGCGCGCTGACCACCCGGCGAGTGGTGCGGTCGTAACGCTTCTCGATGAACTCCGGCAGGGTCGAAAAGCCGCCGCGCAGGTAGCGTGGGAGGAAGAACAGGGCCAGGGCGATCGTCGAAACGGCAGCAGTCGCTTCCCAGGCCATGGAACTTAGGTTGTGGGCGTAAGAGTCACCATTGAGGCCGACCAGTTGGTCGATCGACAGGTTGGTCAGCATCATCGAGCCGGCAATGAACCAGCCATTGAGGCCGCCGCTCGCCATGAAGTAGCCATGGGCGCCGACGTCCTTCGCCTGGCGGGTGAACCGATAGGAGATCACTGCAACCAGCACAGTGAAAAACAGCATGCTCAGGAAGGTAAAAAGGGAAGTGCTCATTTTTATATTTGTTCTCCAACGCGGGTTGGGCAGCGTTGCAACGGCAAAATCGCAGCGCTGCAAAATTACCCGATGAGCTTATCGCAGGCAAAATCGTAGCGCTACGATTTTATTCGAAATGACACACTGATTTTCGAAAACGAACACCTGTGGGCCAACGAGGCGCTTTTGCGATTGACTTGGCATCGCCGCGCTCGCATGCTTTTGCCTTCGAAAAATGAGGTGGCGATGAGCGACAGATCAGACAGCGAAATCAGCATCGGCGAAGCACGCCGCCCCCGAGCCAACCGGGTGACCATGGGTGTGGTTGCTGAACAGGCCAAGGTCTCCCCCAGCACGGTTTCGCTGTTTCTGCGTGACCCCGAAGCGGTCTCCAGCAAACGTGCAGAGCGAATCCGCCAGGCCATCGCCGACACCGGCTACACCATCAACCGTCTGGCCGGCGCACTGGCAGGCAACCACAGCCGGACAGTCGCCGTAATCGTGCCCTCGATGGTCAACGCGTTCTTCTCGGAAACCCTCAGCGCCATGCAGGAAGTGTTCGAGAGCCGTGGCTACCAGCTGCTGATCGGCAACAGCGACTACGACCCGGAACGTGAGCTGGAACTGCTGCGCGCCCACTTGTCCTGGTCGCCGTCGGCCCTGGTCGTCACCGGCAGTGACCACACTGCCGCCCGCCCGCTGCTCGAAGCCACCGGCATTCCGGTGGCACAGATGTGGGAGCTGGGCAACGACCCGTTCCACCTGCAAGTCGGCTTCTACCACGAGGCCGTCGGCGCGGCCCTGGCCGAGCACTTGTATGCCCAGGGGTTGGAGCGTTTCGTCTATGTCGGCACGCGCATGCACCTCGACCACCGCGCCCGTCAGCGTGCCGCAGGGTTCAGTGCGTGGCTGGCCGACAAGGGGCAGACCGCGCAAGTGATCGCGCTGGAACAGAACACCTCGCAGGCCGAGCTCAGCGAAGTGTTCGATGAAATCGCCCGCCACGGCGACGGGCCACAAGGGCTGTGCTGCTCGAACGATGTGCTGGCCATCGCGGCACTGTTCGAAGCCCAGCGCCGCGGCATTGCCGTGCCGGAACAACTGGCGATCGCCGGCTTTGGCGACCTGCCACTGAGCAAGCTCAGCGCGCCGCGCCTGACCACCGTACGCCCCTACCCTGCCGAGATCGGGCGGACCGTGGCCAGCCAGCTGTTGACCTGGATTGAAGCGGGCACCCTCCCCGATCAACCCCAGGTCGTTGACCTGGGCTTCGAGTTGGTCGTGCGCGAGAGCAGTGTGCGCCAGTAACAGGCGCACGCAGTACCACCGGTCAGGCTAAGCGGCCACCAGCACCTTGCCGATCAGGCTCGCGCCTGCCAGCAGCAACAGGCCGAACACCGCCAGGCGCAGCACCCGCGGTGAAATAGCCAACGGGTGGCGGCGCATCCACCAGGTCAGCAGGAACACGATCGGCAATGCCTCCAGCGCGAGGTAGCCCGCCTGCAGCTCGAACCGGTGTGTCGCCACCACCACGCTCAGGCGCATCAAGGCATTGACCGCGAACACCACGATCAGCGTGTCGCGGATGACCTGCACGGCCAGTGGCTGGCGATAGAGCTGGTAGACCAACGGCGGCCCGGCGCTGGAAAACAGCCCGCCCATCACCCCGGAAACACTGGCAAAAAAGGCGAAACCAACCCGCCCCGACATCTGCTGGCGACCTTGGGACTGCAGCACCAGCATGAAGCTGCAGACGATGATGGTGATGCCGAGGATGATCTCCAGCAGGTCTCGCTCATGCGTACCCAGCAATGACAGCAACTGCACGCCTCCCACGACGCCCACCAGGCTGCAGGCCAGCACCAGCAGTACGAGGCGGCGCGGCAGCTCCGGCCACTTGCGCACCATGACCAGCGCGTTGGCCAGTGTAAGAATCGAGCTTACATTCGCCACGGTTTCCATGGGCGCCAGGCCTAACATGCCCGTCAGCCCCAGCAACAACAGGCCGAAAGCAAAGCCGGTGGCGTTTTGGGCAAAGGTGGCGACGACGACACACAACATGAAACCAAAATGCTGCCACAGCTCCATCACTGCGCGCCCTCACGCACCGGGTGCAGCACCCGGCCGCTGGCAAACAGCGCTGCCAGGTTGGCAAGCACCCTGTCGGCCATGGCCTGACGTGTTTCCTGGGTGCCACTGGCCACATGCGGCGACAGCACAACCGTATCCAGTTCACGCAAGGCGGCAGGCACGTACGGCTCATCCGCAAACACGTCCAGTGCCGCCCCGGCAATCCGGCCGTTGCTCAGCGCCTCGATCAGCGCAGCCTGATCCACTACCGAGCCCCGCGCCACGTTAACCAGCATCCCATTGGCGCCCAGTGCCTCCAGCACCTGCTGGTTGACCAGCCCGTCGGTGGCAGTGCCACCGGGCACAGCCAGCACCAGGAAATCACTGCGCTCGGCCAGTGCCAGCAACGACTCGTGGTAGGCGTATGCCAGCTGCGGCTTTGGCCTACGGCTCGAATAGCTCACCTGCATGCCAAAGGCGCTGGCACGCCGGGCAATGGCCTGGCCGATCGGCCCCATGCCAAGGATGCCGCACCTCTTGCCGCCCAGCGCGGTGGTCAGACCAAAGCGCTCTGCACCCCAGCGCCCGGCCCTGACGAAGCGGTCAGCCACCACCACTTGCCGGGCGACGGCCAGCAGCAGGGCCATGGCGGCGTCGGCCACGCAATCGTTGAGCACATCCGGTGTGTTACTGACCTGGATACCTCGGGCGCTGGCTGCTTTCAGGTCGACGGCGTCGGTACCCACACCGAAGCAGACGATGGCGCGCAAGGCCGGTAACTGCTCGATCAGGTTCGCGCTGGCACCGTGCACTCCCGTGGTCACCACCGCCTGCACGTGTGCGCCCTGCTCGGCCAGCAGCGCGGCAGGCGAATCGCAGCGCCACAGATCCAGTAGCCGATAGTGCTGCTCAAGCTGTGACTGCAAGGCAGGCAGCAGGGGGCCAACGGTCAGCACCCACGGTCTTGCATCAGACATCACGATTCTCTCTCTTGCCAGATATAGCTGCGGTCAGTTCAAGGCGACGCAGCGGGCCGACCACCACCAGGTAACTGAACATCGCCAGCAGCGCATTGGCCGCAACGAACACCAGTGCCATGTTGAACGAACCGGTGGCCTGCACGATGAAGCCAATGATGATGGGGGTGGTGATGCCACCGATGTTGCCGAAGGTGTTGAACAGCCCGGCCGTCACCCCTCCGGCCTGCCGTGGCGCGGCGTCGGCCATGACCGCCCAGCCCAGTGAGGCGAAACCTTTGCCGAAGAAGGCGAACGCCATGATCGCAATGACCATCCAGGGCAAGGACACGTAGTTGCAGATGATCATGCTGGTGGAGGCCAGCAGCCCGACGATGATCGGCACCTTGCGCGCCAGGCTCAATGAGCCGGTCTTGCGCATGATGCCGTCGGAACAGAGGCCGCCAAGCAGGTTGCCGATGAAACCGCAGATCGCCGGGATCGAGGCCAGGAAGCCGGCCTGCAGGATCGACATGCCGCGCTCCTGCACCAGGTAGATCGGGAACCAGGTGGTGAAGAAATAGGTAATGGTGGAGAAGCAGTAGTGGCCGATGTAGATCCCCACCATCATCCGGCTGGTCAGCAACCCCTTGAGGATCGCAGGCAGTTTCAGGGCGCCGTCGGCTTTGCGCTGCTTGCCGAGGTGGGCATCCATGTCGACCACCGCACCGCCTTCACGCAGGTAGTCCAGCTCGGCCTGATTGATACGCGGGTGTTCCAGGGGCGAATGCACCTTGCGTACCCAGACCCAGGCCATGATGAATCCCAGCACGCCCATCATCAGGTACACCGAACGCCAGCCATAGGCGTGGATCAGCCAGCCGCTGATCGGCGCGAACAGCACGATCGCGAAATACTGGCCGGAGTTGAAGATCGACGAAGCCGTGCCCCGCTCACTGGCCGGGAACCATGAGGCGACCATCCGGCTGTTGCCCGGTGCCGCAGGCGCTTCGGCCAGGCCCACCAGAAAGCGCAGGGCAAAGAATGCCGTCACCACCAGGCTGACGTTCGAGCCGCCGTTGAACGCCTGGACCAACGTCAGCAGCGACCAGCAGAAAATGCTGACGGCATAGGTGCGCTTGGAACCGTAGCGGTCCAGCAGCCAGCCACCGGGTAACTGGCCCAGCACATAGGCCCAGGCGAACGCCGAGAATATCCAGCCCATCTGCACCGGGCTGAGCGCGAACTCCCCCTGGATGGCGGAGCCGGTGATCGACAGGATGCCGCGGTCGCCGTAGTTCAGCGTCGACACGAGGAACAGGATGAGAATGATCCAGTAGCGCGTGCGTGAAGGCGTCGCTGTTGCCGCGGTGCTGGCCGCGACGTGGCCGGAAATGGGTGCCTGATTCATCGAGAGTCCTTCCGGCGCGCGATGGCGCCGGTTTGTTGTTCTTGTAGGGATGCTCAATCGGCTACCGCAACACGGAGGTAGCCTGCGCTGGGTGCAACGGTAGCGGTCAGTAGGCTGTCGCTACCGCTTCGGGCGCCTGGCGGCCTTTCAGGGCCACCAGCAGTTCATTGGCCTTGCTCATCATCATCGCCATATCCGAGGCCACGGCGGCGAAGGCGTAGCCCTGCTCCAGGTAGCTGCCGACCAGCTCCGGCGTGCCGCCGACGATGCCGATGGGCATGCCGATGGCTTTGCAGCGCACGATCGCGTCGCTGATCATGGCCTGGATATCAGGGTGCGCCGGGTTGCCGATATGACCACAGACACTGGACAGGTCACCTGGGCCGAGGAACAGCGCATCGACACCCGGCACGGCTGCGATTTCCTCGAGGTTGGCCAACGCGGTGGCGGTCTCGATCTGCAGGATGCAGCACACCGAATCATTGGCCTGCTGGCCATAGCCCTTCCAGGTGCCGTAGCGGCTGGCGCGGTGCACGGCTGCGAAGCCGCGGGTGCCCATCGGTGGATACTTGACCGCGCTGACGGCTGCTCTGGCCTGCTCGGCATTCTCCACGAACGGCACCATCACATTGGTCGACCCCAGGTCCAGTGCGCGCTTGAGCAGCACCGGATCATTGGCGGCCACTCGCACGATCGGCTGCGCACCGGTGCATTGGATGGCCTGCAGAATGTGCCAGAGGTCGCGGAACTCGATCGGTACGTGCTCCATGTCCACGAGCAGCCAGTCGAAACCTGCGTAACCCAGCGCTTCTGCCGTGCTGGGCGATGCGGACATGAGCCAGGTACCGAGCGGTGCAGATTGGCGTTTCAGCAGAGGGGTGAAGGTGGGGGGCGTGACAGCAGTGGACATGGCGACCTCCTGAGGGTTGATCAACCAGCGCTACGAAGCAAAATCGTAGCGCTACGATTTTTCCAGAGAGCCTACTGGATTATTAATCGCAGCGCTACGATTTTATCCGCTTGGCCCCTCTGAGCCCGCGTCAGACGCCTGAAATTTGGGGGCCAGAGGTCAGTACGAGCCAGCCGGAACGGGTGATGGTGCCGATGGCGTTGCTGGTAGGGGCCAAGGCCGAGTATCGGGGACGCAAGCCGTTCCTGCTGGCCGGCTTTCTCATCCTGCCGCTGCGAGGTGTGCTTTACATGGTTTCCGACAACCCGTTCTGGCTGGTGGGTGTGCAACTGCTCGACGGCATCGGCGCGGGCATTTTCGGTGCGTTGTTCCCGATCGTGGTCAAGGACTTGACCGAAGGTACCGGACGATTCAATGTCAGCCTCGGCGCGCTGACGACGGTATTCGGGGTGGGTGCTGCGTTGAGCCCTGGGATTGCCGGGCTGGTAGTCCAGAACGCTGGCTACGATACGGCATTCCTGACCCTGGCGGCCATTGCCGGGGCCGCCTTCATACTGGTGCTGGTAGCGCTTCCGGAAACACTCCAGGCGCTTCGCCGTCGCCCTCGTCTACGCCTAAGCCCAAGCCTGCTGGACACTGAACACCCCATGCCTGTCAGCGAAAATGCACCGATCATCTGGGCCGTCGCGGCCCGCTATGCGGTCCGGCACGCTCGGGGCTCAGGGCAACGGCTGTTCGACCTTGTGTTCCTGGTGGGCACGCTGGTCACCGTGTTTCTGTCTAACGACGCCACCGTCGAGCATCGTGTCCCGGGAAGCGGTGAAACTCATTCTGATAAATTTCTGAGCCTTAACCCTACTTGTGCCTGATCAGCAGAAAACCAAGACTGACCATGTAAGGATTATTCCTTACCATTCAATCTGTATATCCGTGAGAAAGCTCATGCCTGCCATCCACGAAATCGCAAAACCAATTCCCCATTCATAACCATTTGATTTGTAAGAATGGCCAAATGTTCTTTGGGGACCCGGATAGCCTATAACCGCATGTCTGCATACGCCGTGAAAGCCCATGTACGATGGGCTTGAGCCCAAACCTAAGACCCATAACCATGGCCTTTGCCCAGGATCAGCTATCTACAAGGCCAAGACCGTTGGTTTTAAAATAGGCATGGATGTACTCCTACGTAGGTATGCGGACGACCAAGGCAGCCGCCCGCTTTCGGCCATCAAACCTGAGCTTGGCCGCCGTCAACGAACAATTCGATACCATTGACGAAGCTGGCGTCATCCGATGCCAGGAACAGCGCGGCACTGGCGATTTCTTCCGCTTCACCGACACGCCCCATTGGAATCAGCGAAGCCAGGTAGTCGAGCAAACCTTGTTGCTGTGCAGCATCTGGCCCAGCGAGGTCGACCAGGCCTGGGGTACGTGTTGCACCTGGGCTGATGGTATTGATTCGAACCTGACGGTCTTTCAAGTCCAGAAGCCAGTTGCGAGCGAAAGCGCGTACGGCTGCTTTGGAAGCGGCGTAAACACTGAACGCCGCAGTGCCGGAGCTAGCCGCAGTGGAGCCGGTAAGGATCACCGAGGCTTTAGGGGCCAGCATGGGCAGGGCTTTTTGCACGGTGAACAGCACGCCTTTGACGTTGCGGTCGAAGGTGTCATCGAAGTGCTGCTCGGTGATTTCGCCCAGGGGCAGCATCGAACCACCGCCGGCGTTAGCGAAGAGCACATCAATGCGGCCATGCGCGGAGCCAATCTGACGGTAGAGCGCGTCCAGTTGGTCGAGCTTGGTGGAGTCTACTTGCACGCCGGTAGCGTTCCCGACAGCGGCCACTGCTGCGTCGAGTTCGATCTGGCGGCGACCAGTGATGTAGACGTGAGCGCCTTCTTCAGCGAAGCGTTTGGCAGTGGCGAGGCCAATGCCAGTAGTGCCGCCGGTGACCAATGCGATTTTGCCTTCGAGCTTGCCAGTCATGGTGTTTCTCCCGTTACGTTAGGTAAGTTGCTGCGGTGTGGGAGAAGCTTATCGACGGTACATCTTTTTCAAAATAGAATTGCCTGAAATCTATCGTTGCAGAAATGAAATGAGCAAACTTCCGGATTTCGAAGGGTTGGCCATGTTTGCCAAGGTGGCTGAAGAGGGATCGTTCGCTGCGGCATCTCGGGTTATGGGGGTTTCTGTGCCCACGGTATCTCGAGCGGTTGCGCGCCTTGAGGAGCGCCTGGGTGGACGCTTGTTCAACCGCACCTCACGCCAGTTGGCGCTTACAGAGTTTGGCGCGAGCATGGCCGCCAGGGCCGGCGACATTTACCGGCAGGCCGAGGAGGTTGAAAGTGAGGCCCAGGAACTGTCGGTGCAGCCTCGAGGCCAGGTAAGACTCGCGGTACCGATGTCGTTCGGTTTGCGCTGGGTAGCACCACTGATTCCTCAACTGATGCGCATGTACCCAGAACTGTCGATAGACCTGCACCTATCCGATGCGTCCGTCGACCTGATCGCCGAGGGCTTTGATGCGGCTCTGCGCATTGCCGTGCTGCCTGACTCGTCTCTAGTCGCGCGTCGACTCTGTGCCGTAACCCAATACCTTGTGGCTTCACCTGCCTATCTAAGCGCACACGGATACCCGAGCCATCCACGTGAATTAGCCGCACGACCCTGCTTGAGCTATGCGTACCGCGCGCGCAGCCAGGTGTGGCGATTCACCCACGTGGACGGTACCGAAGAAGATGTGGTGCCGACCGGCCCACTTCGTGTCACCAACTCAGATGCCTTATTGCCGGCTTTGCTCGAGGGGCTGGCCATTGCCGAGCTTCCGGAGTTTATCGCTAGCGAATACCTGGCCGATGGCCGACTGATCGCATTGTTGCCCGAGTGGAGCATGATGCGTGGTGGTCTCTATTTCGTTACGCCCTCGGCGCGTACCCGCCCTGTGAAAATCAAGGCGCTCTCAGACTTCTTCTTCGAGCAGCTGTCCGAGCCATCATGGCGTTGGTCTCGATAACCGGCCAAGGCGCTATTCTGGCTGCTGAGCAGCACCTCTTAGAGGGCTTTGGGAGAGTACCGGTAGCTCACTGTAAAGGCAGCGCCACGACGGCGGCCAGCCCACCCGTGGCCCTGTTTTCCAGGCGCACCTGCCCACCCAGCCGCTCGACGATAGTGGCCACGATGGATAAACCTAGCCCTGCCCCATTGGGGCTATTGCGGCTGTAGAAGCGCTCGAATACCCGCACGAGATTTGCCTGGTCTATACCCGGCCCCTCATCTTCGACAACCAGTTCAAAGCGATTGACCAGCCGCCTGAGTGATACCGTGATGCGCCCGCCAGGCGGTGAATGCTCCACCGCATTGGAAACCAGGTTCTGCAAGGCGATGCCCAGCGCTCCGGCATCGATCATCAGGCCAGTGTCACCCTCGCCGATCTCCAGCGAAGGTTCGAGGCCGCGATCCAGTATCCAGGGTGTGAGCTCCGCCAGCACATCGGTGACCACCGCGCCAAGGTCGACAAGGGTGGTGGCGCGCTGGCCGAGGCGCGGCTCGACGCGAGCAAGGGTCAGCAACTGGTTGACCACCCGGGTCAACCGGTCCACGCCGCCTATCAGAAAGCCCAGGGCTTTCTGGCGCTCGGCATCGGTACCGGCGGCCTGTGCGTTTTGCGCATGCAGGCGCAGGATCGCCAGCGGGGTACGCATCTCATGGGCCGCGTCGGCAATGAACCGATGCTCACGCCGCAGCAGGTCCTCGATCTGCGCCAGTAGGCGGTTGATGGCAGCCTGCATGGGCTCGAGTTCGTTCGGCAACGGCACCAGTTGCAGGGGCTCGAGGGAGTCGGCATGGCGGGCACGAATCACATCGGCCATGTTCTGCAACGGCCGCAACCCCCAGCCAATCGCCGCCCAGACCAGCAGCGCCAAGCCCAGGCTGCCGAGCAGAAACGGCAACAGGGTATGGCGTACGATGCGGTCGATCAGGTCGTAACGCACATCGTCGCGCTCACCCACCCAGATCACCCACTGTTTTTCCGGCACCGGTAGAACAAAGCCGCGCCATTGTTCGTCACCGCTGACAAAATCGTAAAAGCCAGGTGCGGTGGGTGGTGGGTCGAGTGTCGGCGCACTGGCAGTGTGCACCAGCAGCCGTGCTCCATCACCCCACACCTGGAATGCCAGTTTGCTTTCATAGGGGTGGCCCACACGATGGCGCCCGGCCTTGCCCAGCGCCTCGTTGAACGCCCGGTAAAGGCTTTCGCGGTTGCTTTCCTGCACGGGCAGGTTCATCACCCCTTGCAACAGCCGGGCATTCTGAGCCATGTGGGCATCGTAGACTTCATTGATCTCGTGCCGGCTATCGCGATAGTTGTACAGCGCCAACAAGCCGGTGCCGAGCAGCATCAGCAGTATCACCCGCCACAGCGTGCGCTGGCGCAGCGAGCTCATGCCTTGCCCTCGACCAGATAGCCGATCCCGCGTACCGTGCGGATCAAGCCGTTGAACAGCTTCTTGCGCAGTTGATAGATGTTCACTTCCAGCGTGTTGCTCTCCGGCTCCTCGTCCCAGCCATACAGCAATTGGGTCAGCCGCTCACGGGTGAATACCTTGCCCGGTTGCGCCAGCAGTTCGTGCAGCAGTCGGTACTCCTTGGGCGTCAGTATCACGGGCACACCGTTGTAGTGCACCTGCTGAGTGGCAGGGTCAAGGCTTACACCTGCGTGTTCGATGAGCACTTTGGCCCGCCCCGCGCTGCGCCTGAGCAAGGCGCGCAGCCGGGCCTTGAGCTCGTTGAGGTCGAAGGGCTTGACCAGGTAATCGTCGGCACCGGCATCCAGGCCAGCGATACGGTCTTCGGTAGCATCGCGCGCGGTGAGGATCAGTACCGGCAGGCTGTTGCCCACTGCCCTCACCTGTCGCAGCAACTCGATACCACCCAACCGCGGCAGCCCGAGGTCAAGGATCACCAGGTCGAATACTTCGTGTTGCAGCGCGTGCAGCCCGCTCAGGCCATCACGCAACCAGTCGAGGGTGTAGCCCTCCTGGCGCAAGCCGTCACAGATCCCCTCGCCCAGCGCGGTATCATCCTCAACCAGCAGCAGCCGCATGTTCAGTCCTGTTTGTCCTTGATGGCCTTGAGTAAAGCATCGATGTCGCCACGCCGGCCTTGGTCGGCCAACTCGCGGCCTGGTCGTGGAGGCGCCTTGCGCGCTTTGTCCAGGGCGGCGGTGGCTTCAGCGTAGCGTTTTTGCCGGTAGAGGTGGTCGGCCCAGAAGTAATTGCTGTCGATACCATCGGGGTTGATTTGCAGCGCCTTGCGCAACAATGTATCGGCCTTGCCGCTGTCGCCGAAGCCGATGGGCCAGCCAGGCACCTGGTCATACAAAGTGCCCAGGCTGGTGTAAGCCGAGCCCTGCAGGGCATTGGGGTCCAGTTTCATCGCTGCTTCCAGGCTGGCCTTCGCCGACTTGACCTTGCCCAGCGCCCCCAAGCCGCCGATGGCACCCGCCCAGCTGCTGTTGACGATGCCATCCCAGATCAAGGGTTCGGCCGAGCCCGGGTGCTGATGAACCAGCGTGGCGGCGTCGGCGGCCAGTTTCTCGAACGCATCGGCCCGCTTGTCCTTGGGGGTCTGGTACTGAATCTGCGCCCAGCGCTGCTGCACGTTAGCCAATTGTTGGCTGCCGGCCTGGTCCAGCGCCCAGGTGAGCGGTGCAAATGCCAGCAGGCCAGCGATGAAAAGACGTTTCATTTGCTCGACTCCTTGGAATGGCTAGTGATGTAACGGCGGATCACCGGCAGTTGCTTGCGCAAGGCACGGTCAACCACCCCGGGCAGCATGCCGTTGATGCGCACGAAGAGCTTTTCCGGCCAGCCCAGGTAGAGCTCGTTGCGCTCTGATTGCACGGCCTTGAGCACAGCGCGGGCCACATCGGCCGGGTCGTCCATGCCAACCTTCAGCGCCTGGTTGAGCGCTGTGGCGGCGGTGCTGTTCATAGCGGTGCGGGTCGCCCGGGGGGCTGCGTACATGACACTCACCGAGGTATCGGCCAGCTCGCGCCGCAGCGCCTGCGAGAAGCCACGCAGGGCAAATTTGCTGGCGCAGTAGGTGGCATAGCCGGGGTAACCGATCGAGCCGTAGGTGGAGCCGACGTTGACTACCATCGCACGGGGTTGTGCGCGCAGCAGCGGCAGGCAGACACGGGTCAGTTGCAGGGCGGCCTTGAGGTTGATGTCCAGCAGTTCGTCCAGCGCCTGCGCGTCGATCTGGTCGAACAGGGCAAAACGGTTCACGCCCGCGGCGTTGATCAGCACGTTGACCCCACCCATCTCCCGGGCACGGGCAAGCACCTGCTCACGCCCCTCGTGTTGGCGCAAGTCGGCCGACTGCCAGAGCAGCCTGCCCGGGTAACGGTTCATCAGGTCGGCGAGCTTGCCCATCTGCCGGCTCACTGCCAGCACCCGGGCACCAGCTGCACACAGCTGTTCGGCCAGTTCCAGGCCGATACCCCCGCTGGCGCCGGTGAGTATCACTGCACACTCAGGCAAGCGCATGACGCACCTCTTGCAAGCCCGCATGCGGCAGCCCCTGGAACATGTCGGTATAAAGGCGATAAACCACTTTGGCCGCATTGATCACAGCCCGCTGGTCGTCAGCATCCTCAAGGCGGTCCATCAGTTGCCTGTAGGTGACCATATGCTCCTGGTCCAGCGCGCCGTGGGAGCTGAGATAGCTGAAGGCTTTATCCGGCAACGCCAGTGTGCGCTGGATCATGCCGGCGGCCTGGGTGGCCAGGGCAATGCTGGTGCCTTCGAGCACATTGACCATGCCAAACAGCCCGACAGGGTTGCCTCGGGCGATCAAGTCGTAGAGGTAGGCGACCATCAGCTCGATCGGCAGCGCCGGCCGGCCGTCCCGTACCGCTTCCCAGTCGCCACCGCAGGCGGTGATGTCATTGAGGACCCACTGCTCGTGGCCGTACTCCTCCTCGATGTACTCGCACACAGCGCCGCGCAGCCATTCCAGGCGCGAGGGCAGGCGCGCACCGCACGCCATCATCAGCGGCACGGTGTGGCGGACATGGTGGTAGGCCTGGGTCAGGAAGGCCACATAGCTGTCGAGGCTGACGTGCCCCGCCAATGCATCGCGTATGACCGGCACGGCGAACAGGGCTTGACGCTCCTGAGTGGTGTGTATTTGCAGGGTATCGAAAAAGGACATGGCAGGCCTCACAGCGGGATGGCGGATAACAAGGCGTGGTAACGACGCAGGATGGCCTCACGTCGTGGGCGACCATTGGCGGTCAATGTGTTGTCGGTACTGGACAATGGGCACGGCAGCCGCCGCCAGGCATGTACCCTGGCGTAATCCGGCAGTACGGCATTGCACTGCTGCACCGCCTGGTCGATAAGGGTGTCTGAAGTGGTTGGGTCCAACGGCCAAAGCAACGCCAGGTTCTTTGGCAGGGCTTCGCCCTGGACGAACGCCTGGGCGATTACCCCGCTCTGGGTCAGTTCGGCCTCCACCCATTCCGGGTTGACGTTACGCCCGAAGCTGGTGATGAACTGGTGCTTCTTGCGACCATCGAGGTACAGGTAGCCCGCCTCGTCAAAATGCCCGAGGTCGCCCGTGGCCCACCAGCTATCGCACACCGCGGGCTCTTCCAGGTAGCCGAGCAACACCGAGCCCGCCACCAGCACCTCGCCGTCTTCGGCGATACGCACCTGCACATGGGGCAGCGGTTTGCCGACACTGCCTCGACGGGTTGCGCCAGGCCGGTTCAAGGCCACCACCGACGCGCACTCGGACAATCCATAGCCCTCGAATACCGGCAGGCCGATAGCTTCGGCACGGGCCAGCAGGCTGGGCGCCACCCGCGCACCACCGACTGCAACGAACCGCAGCGCCCCCACCCGCATCAGCCCGCGCTCGATAGCCGTAATCAGCCCCAGCAACAGCTGTGGCACCAGAATCAGGCTCTGCGCGCCGCTCAGGGCGATGGCCCCCAGCAAGCGCTGGAAATCGACTTGGCTGGCACCGCCCATGCCCAGTTGCGCCTGGGAATACAGCAGCACACTCGCCCCGGCCATCAATGCGGCGTACACGCCAAGGTTCTCCAACAGCACACCAAACGGCAGCACCGCAATGTAACGCTGAGGTGCACTGGGCCGGCTGGCCACTTCCAGTTCCCGGGCGACACGCAACAGGGCTTCGGCAGACAGGCACACGCCCTTGGGCTTGCCGGTGCTGCCGGAGGTGTAGGTGATCTTGGCGGTACCGGCAGGCAACGCCGCAGCGGGCTCTGCGTTGCGAGCCCAGAAGCCGTTTTGCTGGGCAAACCCGAGTTCGGCGAGAGTCCCGTGCCATTGCGGGTCGCACAGTACATGCCTGGCACCGCTCTGCTTGATGCAATGGCTGAACTGGGCAGTACTGAAGAACGACGGCACGATCACACAAGGACGCTCGGCAAACAGCGCCGCCAAGTCCCAGAACAGCACCTGCGGGCCATTATCCAAAGCCAGTACCAGCGGGCCTGGCGAGCGGCTACGCAAGCTGTGGGTGCGCAGGCCCACTTCGGCCAGCAGCTGCCTGAAGGTGAAGCGTTCGGTCGCCCCTTGCACGGCAATCGCGTCCGCGTGATCGCGGGCAAACCTGGTCAGAAGCTGATGGAAGCGCTCCAGTTCATGCGGCATGGCCCGTCTCCTGAAAGGCCGTTGGCAACCCCAGGCGCTGGAACACCCCAGCCTTGCTCAAGGCATCGAAGCCATGACCGATGTGGCCGGCAAAGACTTGCGGATGTTGCGCGTAGTAGGTGCCCCATTGGTCCACCTGCCCATTCAGCCGGGCCGGGTCGGCGCACGCCAGTACCGATGGCACCAACCCCAGCCGCTGGAAACTGTTGATCAGTGTGGCCGCGCCGGTGAACGCCACCCACTTCAGGCCACGTGTGGCCAGCAACCAGGTGACCGCTATGATCATGATCCGCGCGCTCCCGGCACTCAGCGAGGCCAGGTTGCCGACTTCGACCATGCACTCACGCTCCAGGGTGCACCCCGCTACGCGTGATACTGCAGCTTCCAGCGGCTCGTCCAGATAATGCTCGAGAAACAGCGGCCCGCTGCTGGCAGGGCGCATGCCTGCGGCAGCAATCAGTCGGCCATGGCTGTCGTGCAGCGCCAGCAGTTCTGGCAGGTAGTGGTGCACATCGGCGTGATGCACGCTGGCAAAACACTGATGAATGAAGTGCTCAAGTTCATCGCGCCCAGGGTCCTTGTGCAGATGCAGCGACAAGTGGGCGTGATGGTCAACGTGGCTGCCGATAGCCAATGGGAGCAGGCTGCTCCACTGAAACTGGGTCATGAAACTCCCCCCGCTTGGGCGTGATGGGGTGAGTATCAGTGGTCAATCTGAAGGGAATCTGAAGGCCCAGTGCTGTTCAAGCCAAAAACCGACACGCTGGCATTTATCGGCCAAACTTCTATCAGGGCCTCAGGGGAGCCGTCGATGTTTACCGTCACGCTGATCAACGCACTGGTCGTGATGCTGGTGGTGGTGATCCATTACGAATGCCTGCTGCGCCTGAACGACTGGCTACCGCGGCTCAAGCTGTGGAGCCGGTTTCGCATCGTCATTGGGGTGTTCGGCGCTTTGGTGGCCCACGCACTGGAAGTCTGGTGCTTTGCCCTGGCTTACTACCTGATGGCCAATGCCACAGGCTGGGGCACGCTGAGCGGCAACTTCGACGGCACATTCATGGACTGCGTGTACTTCTCATTCACCACCTACACCACCATCGGATTTGGCGATATCGCGCCCAGTGGTGACCTCAAATACCTCACAGGCCTGCAGGCGCTGACAGGTCTGGTGATGATCACCTGGACGGCCTCGTTTCTGTTTCTGGAAATGCAGAAGTATTGGAAAACCCAGTAGTGGCGTTGGCCTATCAGCCCGGCAATTGGCAACTATCAAACGGGGTGACCAACGGCGACCGCATCTCGCCACGGTTTTGACGCCGAACAAGACTTCTACGCTTTTTCGGCGCACGCTGTACTAGCCACCCCAAGAACAGCCGATGCCACGGAGGCCGATACGGCCCGTCTTTTCCAGCACGACGAATACCTGTGAAGGCATGGCTAACGAGGCTGTGGCCGAAGTAAAGCAGGCCGTGGGCAACGCCACCGGCAACACGCAACAGGAGCTGAAAGGCAAACTGCTGGAGAAAAGGGCGCGGTGTAACAGGCCTGCTGGCGGAAGGTGTGCTAAAACCAGCATATCCAACGCCTGGGCCTCCCATGAGCAACTTTCCGATCGTTGCCACGATACTCTCGATGATACTGGGGCTCTCGGTCACTCGGCTGCTGCTGGGCGTATTGACGGTATTCCGCATCCGCCGCGTAGCAAAGCCCGACTGGGTGCCGCTAGCCTGGGCGGGGATCCTGTTCACGACGCAGCTCGACTTCTGGTGGGCTGTAAACGCACTGCCGGCGATAAAAGTGACGTTCACATTCCTGGAGTTTCTCCTGCTCGTGCTGTTGGCGCTGTCGCTTTTTGTCTCTTCGGCGCTGTTGCTCCCCAGTCGCAGTGAGGATGAGCAGAATGGCCTTCAGGTCTACTTTGAACAGGATGGCCGTTATGCGCTGTTGTTCCTTTCCGCTTATCTGTTCCTCGGCCTTGTCGTAAACGTGAGCTTTTTCAAGGCATCTCCGATAGCGCTATGGGGCGTATTGGACGCGATCATGATTGCCCTTGCGCTCTGCGCGTTTGTCGCCAAGTCCCGCGAGCGCTATGCACTTATCGCCTTGGCATACGTCCCCATTACAGCGTTTGACTTGGTTGTCTCACTGGCCGGCTAGTCAATTCGCTCGCACCACGGTACTGCTTGGGCCGGCGGCTGATGCGCCGGAGCAAGCGTATCCGTTGAAACTTTCGCAAACCGCGCCAAGTCCAGACCCCTATCGATCAATGAACGGGAGCAGGCAATGACAGGCACGGTAGGCGACTTTCTGGTTGAACGCTTGTATCAATGGGGGGTGCGGCGCATCTTTGGCTACCCCGGCGACGGCATCAACGGTGTTTTTGGCGCACTGGCCCGGGCCAACGGCAAGATCGAATTCATCCAGGCCCGCCACGAGGAAATGGCAGCATTCATGGCCTGCGCCCACGCCAAGTTCACCGGGGAACTGGGTGTGTGCATCGCCACCTCCGGGCCTGGGGCCTCGCACCTGCTTACCGGTTTGTATGATGCCCGCATGGACCACATGCCAGTGCTGGCCATCGTCGGCCAACAAGCCCGGGCGGCGTTGGGCGGCCACTATCAGCAGGAACTGGACCTGCTGTCTATGTTCAAGGATGTGGCCGGTGCCTTCGTGCAACAGGCCTCCACCCCCTCGCAGGTCCGACACTTGCTTGACCGGGCCGTGCGCACTGCCGTCGGCGAGCGACGGGTGACGGCGGTGATCCTGCCCAATGACCTGCAGGACCTGCCCTACCAGGAACCGGCCCGCGAGCACGGCACCGTGCATTCCGGCATTGGCTACAGCAAGCCCAAGGTGGTGCCCTACGAGCGCGACCTGCAACGCGCCGCCGATGTGCTCAACGCCGGGCGCAAAGTGGCCATTCTGGTGGGTGCAGGTGCCTTGCAGGCCACCGAGCAGGTCATCGAAATTGCCGAAACACTGGGCGCAGGTGTGGCCAAGGCGCTACTCGGCAAAGCCGCCCTGCCCGATGACCTGCCATGGGTGACCGGCGCCATCGGTTTGCTCGGCACCGAACCGAGCTACCAGTTGATGGCGGAGTGCGACACCCTGCTGATGATCGGCTCAGGGTTCCCCTACGCCGAGTTCATGCCCAAGGAAGGCCAGGCGCGCGGCGTGCAGATCGACTTGCAGCCGGACATGCTCAGCCTGCGGTACCCGATGGAGGTAAACCTGGTAGGGGATGCCGGGGAGACCTTGCGCGCATTGCTGCCACTGCTCGAGCCCAAAACCGACCGGCGCTGGCGCAAGAAGGTCGAAGGATGGCGGGCACGCTGGGACAAGACCCTGGCCAAACGCGCCATGGTCAAAGCTGACCCGATCAACCCGCAGCGCGTGGTGTACGAGCTGTCCCCTCGCCTGCCCGACAACGCCCTGGTGACCAGCGACTCCGGGTCCTGCGCCAACTGGTATGCCCGCGACCTGCACATTCGCCAGGGCATGCAGTGCTCGTTGTCCGGCGGCCTGGCCTGCATGGGCGCCGCCGTGCCGTACGCCATCGCCGCCAAGTTCGCCCATCCGCAGCGCCCGGTGATCGCCTTGGTGGGCGACGGCGCGATGCAGATGAGTAACCTGGCCGAACTGATCACCGTGGCCAAGTACTGGCAGCAATGGGAAAACCCGCGGTGGATCTGCGCGGTGTTCAACAACGAGGACCTCAATCAGGTGACCTGGGAGCAGCGTGTGATGGAGGGCGACCCCAAATTCGAGGCATCCCAGACGATCCCTGACGTCCCCTATCACCTGTTTGCCATCTCCATCGGCCTGCAGGGCATTTACGTAGACCGTGAAGAAGACGTTGCAGCAGCCTGGGAACGAGCCCTGAGCGCCGACCGGCCGGTACTGATCGAATTCAAGACCGACCCCAACGTGCCGCCTTTGCCACCTCATATCAAGCTGGAGCAGGCGAAGAAATTTGCCGGCACCTTGCTCAAGGGCGACCCGGATCAGGCGGGTGTCATCGTGCAGACCGCCAAGCAGGTACTCAGCTCGGTGCTGCCAGGCAAGAAGTGACGGGCGACCCGACGAGCCGGTCATCGCTCATAGTTCAAGCGGGATAGACAGCGGCGCGCCCGTGCAACCAGGCATCGGTAGCCAGGGCGTCGCCCAAGGCCGCACCGCTTGCGGTGTTGTCGAATATGCACCAGGCAGGTTGTTGTGCGTCCTCGCGCTGCTGCAACCGAGCAGCCAGGCGCTGCAGGTAATCGCGCGCGTAGGCGCTGCGATAGATCTGCGGCTCCCCATGCAAGCGCCAGTAAACCAGCCCCTGCCAGCCCCCCGGTTGAGCATCCACGCCGAACCGCGAAGGGCTGGCCGCCACTTGAGCCACTTGCAAGTCCACGAGCAATGACTGCGCTGTCGCCCAGGTAGGATGCCGTGGTTCTACTGCCAGCCATCCATCATAGTGTTTACGCAGGCGGGTGAAAAATCGATCGGCAACGTCGACGTCAAATGCCAGTGACGGCGGCAATTGCACCAACAGGCAACCGAGGCGATCGCCCAGATGCCCGCATTCTTGAAGAAATTGCTCAAGCAAGCCGGTACAGCCAACCAGGCGCTTTTCATGCGTGATGGCTTTGGGCAACTTGACAGAGAACCGAAAATGCTCAGGGGCTGACGCAGCCCAACGGGTATAAGTTTTTGGCTGATGAGCGCGATAGAACGAAGAGTTGATTTCGACTGCGTTCAATCGGGTCGCGTAGCGCTGCAGTTGGGTCCCTTGCTGGGGAAAGTGCCCGGCATGAAGGCGTGGCACGCTCCAGCCCGCGCAACCAAGATGAATCATTCTGAGGGTTCCGTGCAAACCTCTATCTCGGACAATCCCAGCAAATCGGCTTGAGCCATGATCTCGCTCGGCGATGAGTCGGCCGCAGGGAGAACGAGGCCGTTTTCACTGTCACCAAAGTGCAACACGATCAGGTGCATGGCGGCCTCGTGACGACTGAGTGGGTGCTGCTCCAATGTCAGCTGGTAGCTTTTCGGTTCTTCGGCCAAGCGGTAGTGAATGTTGTACGTTGTCATGGTCACCTCAAGGTTTACGGGCTACTAAACCTGACTGACGGATTGAAGCGCAGTTCCGACCATTGCATAGGTCTGTCGGGAGATTGGGTGGTTGCAGCCGATCAGCCTGGGTCAGGCGTTGGAGGGTCATGGCGAGTTAGATGGCGGGGTGCCAAGAATTTGTAATCGATCCGCATAACTGTTCAGCGGGGTTTGAGTTTATTGCGTGGCTGGATTGCCTCATAAAGGAATCCAGCCACGCTTGACGTTAAGCGTCTAGAAACTCAAGGTAATCGAGAGCTTCAAGAGGGGGGTTGACGGCGTGAGAAAATGACGGCATGTATCCCTGGGGAGTCTGTTCCCATCGTTTCTCGGTCACAATGTGCTTGACCTTAGATCCGTCTTCCAAACGCACATAGTAATCGTCACCCACTTGAATATACTCAGCCATCTCAGCCAGCGTATAGACATAGCCAGTAGGGAGGCCCAACATCCAACCCTTCTTCACTGTAATCATCAGATCAAACAAAGTTCCGTCGGGCGAGGCGCTCCAATGTTTACGGACGATAGGGCCAGTAAGAGTTGCGGCTGCCTTGTAAGTAAAGATATCTCCCGGCATCGATAGGCCATAAGCTTTTTTAAGACACACATTGCTTGTTTCATTGCTTGGCGAATCTACTGCAGGGGTTAGGGGCATTCTATTATTCATCTCTTGAGTTTCCTGTTGGTTGGGACTCACTAAAGATTAAGTTCAACCCTTCGTAATGGGTACTCGCAGAAATGTTAGGGCCTGCACTAGATTCCGCCCCCAATTGCCGATTTTGCGGTGATGCATAAACCGAGCGCCGCCCGCGCGGCGCATCGCGGGCAAGCCCGCTCCCACATTTGTTGCAACGTGCCATGGCCTGATAGGCCATGGTTGTTAGCCTTGGTGGCTCGACGAGCTTTTTCGGCTGGCGCTGCTGGCGCCTCACTTGTCTTCAGCCATGCGCCAAGGCGAACAACCATGGCCTGACTGGAACGGCGCGTTGCAACAAATGTAGGAGCGGGCTTGCCCGCGATGCGCCGCGCGGGCGGCGCTCGATCTCATGGGCGCTGAAGATCTCAAGGCAAGCGCTTCGCGATGCGCCGCGCGGGCGGCGCTCGATCTCAAAGGCGCTGAAGATCCCAAGGCAGGCGCTTAGCGATGCGCCGCGCGGCCGGCGCGCGATCTAACTGGCGCTGAATATACCGTGGCGAGCACCGGGGGCATGCCAGACCTTGCCCTTGGATCCCCTCAACGGCACTATTCTTCCCTAAAGCCAAACCCGCTCGGCTGAACGGAGAAGTGATGCATGGACATTCAACGCAGGAACAACGTCACCGTCCATGGCGCAGGCACTTCGACGCTGGTCTTTTCCCACGGCTTCGGCTGCGATCAGACCATGTGGCATTACCTGTTCCAGCACTTCACCAACCGCTTCCGTGTGGTGTTGTATGACTTGGTCGGCGCAGGCAGATCTGACCTGGCTGCCTATGAAAGCGAAAAATACGGTTCACTGGCCGGTTACGCCCGCGACCTGAACGACGTCATCGATGAGTTTGCAAGCGGCCCGGTGATCGTTGTCGGCCACTCGGTGAGTGCAATGATCGCCGCACTGGCCGACCGCCTTTCCCCGAATCGCATAGCCGCTCATGTCATGGTTGGGCCCTCGCCGTGCTATATCGATTCCGATGGGTATGTGGGCGGGTTCAAGCTCGAAGACATTCACTCGCTCCTTCACACGTTGGACAGCAACTACTTGGGCTGGTCGAGCGCGATGGCCCCTACCATCATGGGCTCACCCGGGCAGCCGGCCCTGGGTGATGAACTTACCAATAGCTTTTGCCGCACAGATCCGCAGATCGCGAAGCAATTTGCACGCGTGACCTTCCTGTCCGATAACCGCGAAGACATCGCCGGGTTGGCTACCCCGACGCTTATCCTGCAATCTTCCGATGACCTGATCGCGCCGGTGGGCGTGGGCCATTACATGCATGCGACTTTACCCAATAGTGTTTTTCACCTCGTAGATAACGTGGGGCATTGCCCGCACATGAGCGCTCCAGGCGCGTGTGCCAAAGCAATGGACGCCTTCCTTCAGCCGTGGGTAGGCGCAGATGTCGATTGATCAGCCGCTACTTCCCGCGTTCGAAGACCTTTTCGACGGTGCCCCCTGCGGCCTGGTCGTCACCGACGAAGACGGCACCATCCTGCGCAGCAATCGCATTTTCAGCATCTGGATGGGCATCAGCCAGGAAGCGCTTGGCCAGCTTCGGTTTCAGGACCTCCTGACAATGGGCGGTAAAATCTTCCATCAGACCCACTGGGCGCCCCTCATGCGCATGCAGGGCTCCGTTGCGGAGGTGAAACTTGACCTCAAAAACGCCAGTGAGCAGATAGTCACGCTGCTGCTCAATGGCGTGAGGCGCGAGCATGCCGATGGCGTTTATTACGAACTGGCGCTGTTCGGGATGACTGATCGGGACAAGTATGAACGCGAGATTGTGGAGGCTCGCCAACGGGCCGAACAGTTGTTATGGGAGAAGACAAGCGCCGAGGCCGCCTTACAGCAGGCAAAAGTGGAGCTCGACCTCGCCTATGAAAAATCCCAACAGCGGGCGTTTTTTGCGGAGCAAATGGTCGCAATCGCAAGCCATGACCTGAAGAATCCGCTCACCGCGATCAAGATGGCGACAGACCTGCTGGCACGAGGCGAACGCTCATCGCGAGATACAGAATTGCTCGGCCACATCCGTCAGTCCTCCGAGCGCGCTCAACGGATGATCGCAGACCTTCTGGACCTCGCATTGGCCAGGGTAGGGCGTGGCATCGGCATCACACCGAGGGCAGTTGACCTGCACCAGGTCATTGAGCGAAGCGTAAACGAGCTGCGTGTCGCCTTCCCCCAGGCAAGGCTGGTCCATGAACAGGTGGGCGCAGGGCTGGCAGAGGTCGACGCTGACAGGATGCATCAGCTCGTTGGGAATCTAGTAGCCAACAGTGTGGCCTATGGGGACCTTGGCCAGCCCATAACGGTCACTTCCTCCCTAGAGGGAGAGATGGCCTTGCTAACGGTTCATAACGAGGGTCCAGCCATACCCGAATCTTCGCTGGGTAACCTGTTTGAGCCGATGACACGAGTGAGCGAGTTGGACACTGACCTGAGAAGCGTAGGGCTCGGCCTTTTCATCGTTCGGGAAATCGCCAAGGCCCATGGCGGCGATGTGGTCGTCAGTTCCACGAACGAAAGGGGAACGTCATTCTGTGTGAGTTTCAGCCGTACCAGCATTCAGCGTTGATAGACGGTTTACCCACGTAAGCTCATCGAAGCGCTGCCAGGCGATCTCATGAATTCCCGGCAACATCATTATTGCGACTCATACATTCACAGTCAGCTTCGGCACGCGTAGGCAGCCGAAGAATCAGGCGTGTTTTCTCCTGGGTATCGTAAAGATCGAACCCCGCCTCCACTGCACACGCAAAGCCTAAGCGCCTGGGAAGATATTCTTTTGCAGCAGGGACAGCAGGAACCACCACAAAGCGCTTCAGCATGGCCACCCCCAGGAGACAGTTCTTTAGCATTAGTCCTGTAGGAATGGCCGGAGTAATTCGAAGTTCATTTTCTTTGTAATTACCATCGAGCTTCTCGTCTGAACTTTGCCGTCCCTCATGGATTCCCCTGCATACCTATAATGCAAATGCAAACACACGGCTGCAGGAGCTGATTCGATGAGAGCATTGACCTACCACGGCGCAAACGATGTCCGGGTCGATACCGTCCCAGACCCCATCATCCAAGCGCCGGACGACATCATTCTGAGGGTGACCGCGACCGCCATTTGCGGCTCGGATCTGCACCTTTACCGGGGCAAGATTCCACAGACCGAGGCGGGCGATATTTTTGGCCATGAGTTCATGGGCATCGTCGAGGACACGGGCAGTGACGTTACCGGTTTGCAGGTCGGCGACCGTGTGGTGATCCCTTTCGTCATTGCCTGCGGCAGTTGTTTCTTCTGCCAGCACGACCTGTTTGCCGCCTGCGAAACCACCAACACCGGTCGCGGGTCGCTCATCAACAAGAAAGGCATTCCGCCAGGCGCTGCGTTGTTCGGGTATAGCCACTTGTATGGCGGCATCCCTGGTGGGCAAGCCGATTACGTTCGGGTACCCAAAGCCAATGTCGGCCCGTTCAAGGTGCCCACCGCTCTGGCCGATGACAAGGTGCTGTTTCTCTCCGACATCCTGCCGACCGCCTGGCAGGCAGTTCTCAACGCCGAAATCGGCCAGGGTTCATCCGTGGCCATTTATGGCGCCGGGCCAGTGGGCCTGCTGAGTGCCGCGTGCGCGCAAATGCTTGGGGCCGAAACCATCTTCATGGTCGATGACAAGGACTACCGCCTGGCCTACGCCCAGGACGCCTACGGTGTGATCCCGATCAATTTCGAACAGGATGACGACCCTGCCGACAGCATCATCCGCCACACGCCAGGCAGGCGTGGCGTCGATGCGGTCATCGATGCCGTGGGTTTCGAGGCCAAAGGCAGCACTGCCGAAACGGTCTTGACGGCGCTGAAGATCGAGGGCAGCAGTGGCAAGGCCTTGCGCCAGAGCATTGCGGCTGTGCGCCGGGGCGGTGTTGTCAGTGTTCCGGGGGTGTACGCCGGCTTCGTCCACGCCTTCATGTTCGGCGACGCGTTCGACAAAGGCCTCACCTTCAAAATGGGCCAGACCCACGTACAGAAATACCTGCCAGAGCTGCTCGAGCATATCGAGGCCGGCCGGCTGCAACCCGAAATGATCGTTACCCACCGCCTTGCCCTGGAAGAAGCGGCCATGGGCTACAAGATGTTCGACCAGAAACAGGACAACTGCCGCAAGGTCATCCTGGTTCCCGGGGCTGCGTCCGGAACCCTGGGCTCCAATCACGGGTAAGCACAGGGGGCTAGCAGTTCCCGGCATGCATCCAAAGGAGTTTGACCATGATCGATCAAGCGACAGGCATGAAACCAGGCGAACGATACCGCGTGGAGAACATCGAGCGCGCCCATCAATTTCCCGGTTTCTTCCTGGACGGCAAATATTACCTCGGGCCCGAACTGCTGACGGCGGTCGGCTGGCTCGAAGGTACGACGTTCATTTATGACAGCCTGGATGCGCAAGGTGAGCCGGTGTTCCCGGACCGGGTGGCAGGCACCCTCGAGGGGCTGAGGTTGATGCTGGTGGACGGCACCGCCCTTGAGCTTTCGAGGCTGGACCCCAGCGCCCTCCTCGCGCCTGCGGCGGACGCTGTCGAGCAAGCGCCACAGCCAGCCGAACCGCCACGCCCAGCACCGATAAAGGGCCCGCTGCGGGGCAAAGTGGTGGTCATCACCGGCGCTTCAAGTGGCATAGGCCGTGCCGCCGCACATGCCTTTGCCTGCAAAGGTGCGCGCCTGGTGCTGGCTGCACGCGATGAAGAAGCGTTGTTCGACGTGTTGGATGAGTGCACCGATTGCGGCACGGACGCCGTGGCAATCACCACCGACGTCAGCCGCAGCGACCAGGTGCAAGCGCTGGCCGCGCAGGCTGCCGAATTTGGCCATGGTCGGATCGATATCTGGGTCAACAACGCCGGCGTCGGCGCGGTCGGCAATTTCGAAGACACGCCACTGGAGGCCCATGAACAGGTCATTCAAACCGACCTGATCGGTTACCTGCGTGGCGCCCATGTGGCCCTGCCCTACTTCAAGGCGCAGCGCAGCGGCACGCTGATCAACACGCTGTCACTGGGCAGCTGGGTTGCCCAGCCCTATGCCGCGGCGTACTCGGCAAGCAAATTCGGCCTGCGAGGCCTGACCGACGCATTGCGCGGGGAGCTGACGGAGTTCCCCGACATCCATGTCTGCGACATCTACCCAGCGGTCATGGACACGCCGGGCTTCAGGGATGGCGGCAACTACACCGGCCACGCGCTCACCCCGCCCGGGCCAGTATACGATCCGGAGATGGTGGCCAAGGCCATGGTGGCATGCGCCATCTCCCCTCGTGCACACACTACGGTCGGCGCAACCGCGCGCCTCGCCCACCTGGCCAGCTTCCTGGTGCCAGCACTCCCGCTGATATCGGGATGGCTGACACGCTGGGGCTTGCACCACAGTCCTGTTGCAGGGGTTTCCTCGGGCAACCTTTTCGAACCACCCAGTGGCCGGCGCAGCGTGGACGGCGGCTGGCGAAACCGCAAAGGCCATACACCGTTACTGGTGGGCGCGGCAGTCCTCGGCATCATTGCGGGGCTGGTCATCACCCGCTCGCAACGCAGGCGCCGCTGATGTGAACCGCTGAGCATCGCGCAGGAACTTTGCCTGCCGGTGCCCGGCCCTATCTGAGGGCTTACAGTACGAGGAGATAACTGATGAGTGCACAACTTAACGGCAAGCGCGTGGCTTTTCTGGTAACTGATGGCTTCGAGCAGGTGGAACTGACCGGCCCGCGTGAAGCGCTGGAAAACAGCGGCGCAGTGGTCGATATCCTGGGCGAGAAGGATGGCAAGGTACGCGGCTGGAACCATGACAAACCCGCCGACGCGTTCGACGTGGATGCAACGTTCGACAGCGCCGACCTCGACCTTTACGACGCCTTGGTACTGCCTGGCGGCGTGCAGAACTCCGATACGATCCGCATCATCCCTGGCGCGCAAAAGCTGGTGAAAAGCCATGCTGCGGCCGACAAGCCGTTGGCCGTCATCTGCCACGGTGCCTGGCTGCTGGTGTCCAGTGGTCTGGTCAAGGGCAAGCGGATGACCAGCTACAAGACGTTGCAGGACGACATACGCAATGCGGGTGGCCAGTGGGTGGATGAGCAGGTGGTGGTGGACGGCAACCTGATCACCAGCCGCCAACCAGACGATATTCCGGCCTTCAACGAGCAGTTGATCAAAGCGCTGGCAGGCTGATTTCAGCGGCCTGCACCGCGCCCTCCGGAGGTGCTTCGGCGCGCCTGGAGGGCGCGGGTCACGCCAGCTGTATGTAAACCGAATAGGTGCCCAGCAAGACCCAGAAGCCGAGAAAGATCCAGGGCGTGCGCAGGGAAAACAGCAGCGATTTGCGGTGCCCAGCCTGAGAGGTTTCCGCTTCACAAAACAAAGGCGATTCGTCATACGCCAAGCCCATCATCGGCTCACTGCGCAGCAAGTGGCTTTGCTTGAGCTGCCAGTGCTCGATGATCCGAAAGGCCGCGCGAATACCTGGCCAGGCGTTCAGCGAACTGAGCACACCGAGCAGTGCGAGGAACGCCGGCACTATCAACGTGAACATCTCGCCCCAGCCGTCGTTCAGGTTGCTCATCGACGAGACGAACGCGATAACCAGAAATGATTGAGCCGCCAGGTAAGCATCGGTGCGATTGGCCAGGATGGTGGTTTCGTACTGGATTTCGCGTCGATAGAAATCCAGCCGCTCCTTTGGGGTACCGAACATCCTTGCATTCTGCTGATCGATCTCATGTTCGGGGGTGGTAGGCGTGATGATTCTAGGCACTTCTATGCTCCAGTTTGAGGGTCGAGCCTTGCACGCGAAGCGCGAGACGCGTGAGCGGTAGAGCTATCCCACGCTTGAGAATTCAATGGAAATCCAAGACCGACCGCCCGTCGCGCGAACCCTGAACTCACCCCAACACCGGCCTCTTGCACCGTTCGAACGGTAATGAGCGTTCTCAACTGCAGGAGCTGCCCCCATGAGCGACTACCCCTCTCCCCCATTCCCCTCTCAACCGCAAAGCGTTCCAGGCTCGCAACGCAAGATGGAGCCGTATCCAGACTGCGGTGAGCAGACCTATAGCGGCAACAATCGGCTCGAAGGCAAAATCGCCCTGATCACCGGCGCCGACAGCGGCATCGGGCGCGCGGTGGCCATTGCCTACGCCCGAGAGGGCGCCGACGTTGCGATTTCCTACCTGAATGAGCACGAAGATGCGCAGGAAACGGCGCGTTGGGTGGAAGCTGCTGGCCGGCAGTGCCTGCTGCTACCGGGTGACCTGGCGCAAAAGCAGCACTGCTACGACATCGTCGACAAGACTGTGGCGCAGTTCGGTCGTATCGATATTCTGGTCAACAACGCCGCGTTCCAGATGGCTCATGAGGGCCTGGACGAAATTGACGATGATGAATGGGTGAAGACCTTCGATACCAACATCACCGCTATTTTCCGGATCTGCCAGCGCGCTTTGCCGTCGATGCCCAAAGGCGGGTCGATCATCAACACCAGCTCGGTCAACTCCGACGACCCGTCACCCAGCCTGTTGGCGTACGCCGCCACCAAAGGCGCCATTGCCAATTTCACCGCCGGCCTCGCCCAGCTGCTGGGCAAGCAAGGCATCAGGGTCAACAGCGTGGCCCCAGGCCCGATCTGGACACCGCTGATACCTGCCACCATGCCCGATGATGCCGTCAGGAACTTCGGTTCGAGCTACCCGATGGGGCGGCCAGGGCAACCGGTGGAGGTCGCACCGATTTATGTATTGTTGGGTTCTGATGAGGCCAGCTACATCTCGGGGTCACGCTACGGCGTCACGGGTGGCAAACCCATTCTCTGATGGCGGTTCTTAGCCAGGTGCTTGGCCGGCGAACGCTGGCCGTAGACCAATCATCACGCTCGTTGAACCCTAACGTTGCCGCCCACTCCACTTCATAAGCTTTGTACGAAACCCTGTAGGAGCTGGCTTGCCGGCGATCGGCTGCGAAGCAGTCGCAAAACCGATATCCGCGCACTGCCAGACAGGACGCGGATACAGAATTTACGACTGCTTCGCAGCCGATCGCCGGCAAGCCAGCTCCTACACCCAATACTTCGTACAGCGCCTGGGAAGCCAGAATGTATCCACCGTGAAGAGGTGTCTCCATGAACGCGATCGATCTGCTGATTCAAGACCATAAGCTGGTCAAGAAACTGCTAGAAGAACTTTCCTCGACCACCGAACGTGCCGTAAAAAAACGCGCTGAACTGCTGCACCGCATCGAGCAGGAACTGCAGGTCCATACGGCTTTGGAGGAGGACATTCTCTACCCGGCGATCAAGCAAGCCGGGGGTAAAGAGGAAGCCAAGATGTATTACGAGGCCAAGGAAGAACACCGCACGGTCGACTCGCTGGTGCTCCCTGACCTGCTGCATACCGAAACCGGCACCCTCGAATTCGCCGGTCGAGTGAAAGTCATGAAAGAGCTGCTTGAGCATCACATCGAGGAAGAGGAAGGCGAGCTCTTCCCTACTGCGAAGAAGCTTCTCGGTAAAGATCAGTTGGAAGAGCTGGGCGTCGCCATGGAAGCTCAGAAAAAACTGCTCAAGGGCGAGCAGCGGGCTGCTTGAATCAAGGGTACTGGGTTTGCCACGGCATCTTCAGCGCCTTTGCGATCGAGCGCCGCCCGCGCGGCGCTTCGCCAAGCGCTTGCCTTGGGATCTTAAGCGCCTTTGAGACCGAGCGCCGCCCGCGCGGCGCATCGCGGGCAAGCCCGCTCCTACATTTGTTGCAACGTGCCATGGCCTGTGAGGCCATAGTTGCCAGCCTTGTTGGCATGACGCGATTTTTCGGCTGGCGCTGCCGGCGCCTCACCTGTCTTCAGCCATGCGCCAAGGCGAACAACCATGGCCTGGCTGGAACGGCGCGTTGCAACAAATGTAGGAGCGGGCTTGCCCGCGATGCGCCGCGCGGGCGGCGCTCGATCTCAAAGGCGCTGAAGATCCCAAGGCAAGCGCCCCGCGATGCGCCGCGCGGGCAGCGCTCGATCTCGGTCTCGATCACGGTGAAAACGCCCAGCCGATCCCTGGCCAAGGCTCTACCCAGCACGTCTCATCGATCCCGCTGATGATTACTATCAAGCGTCCTGCTTGTTTGCCCACCAAACCCTCCTCGTATAATCCCCTTCAATTTTCCCCCTTCCCCCGCCTACCGCAGGCGCCTTCCCCTTGGAACCCAACCCCATGCCAACCCCCAACCAGGCCCATGACGGCCCACCCGAACACAATCAACAAAGCGTCAAGCAGCAGTGGCTGGCGATTCTTTCGGTCGCGGTGGGCGCCTTCGCCCTGGTGACCAGTGAGTTTCTCCCGGTGGGCGTGCTCAACGATGTCGCCAGCGACCTGGGCATCAGCGCCGGCCACGCTGGCCTGATGGTCACCCTGCCCGGCATCATGGCGGCCCTCGCCGCCCCGTTGCTGTCGGTGGGCATCGGCGCCCTGGACCGTCGCTACCTGCTGATCAGCCTGACGCTGATCATGATCATCGCCAACGCGGTGGTGGCCTACGCCAGCGATTTCAACCTGCTGCTGTTCGGGCGCGTGCTGCTGGGCATCAGCATCGGCGGCTTCTGGGCTACTGCGATCGCCCTCAGCGGCCGCCTGGCGCCCAAAGGTGTGGGCGTTGCGCAGGCTACCTCGATCATCATGGTTGGGGTGACCCTGGCCACCGTGCTGGGCGTGCCTGTGGGCACCTGGTTGAGTGGCCTGATGGGCTGGCGTATGACCTTCCTGGCTACCGCGCTGCTGGGCGTACCGGTATTGCTGGCGCAGGTTCTGCTGCTGCCGCGGCTCAACCCCGACAAGGCCATTCGCATCAGTGACCTGCCGGCGCTGTTCATCAACCCGCAAGCCCGGGTTGGCTTGATCGCCGTGTTGCTGATCGGCCTGGCGCACTTTGCCGCGTATACCTACGTCGCCCCCTTCTTCAAACAGAACGCCGGCTTTGATGGGCCGACCATCAGCTCGCTGCTGCTGCTTTATGGCGTGGCCGGGGTCATGGGTAATGTGTTCGCCGGTTTTGCCGCCAACAAAAGTGTGCGTCACACCCTGTTGCTGGTGGCACTGCTGATCGCCACCAGCACTGCCCTGTTCCCCTACTTCGCCACGGGCATGACCGGCGCTGTGATGTTGATCGCGCTGTGGGGCTTTGCCTTCGGTGCCTTCCCGGCGTGCGCCAGCATCTGGATGTTCGTGGTGGCGCCCAAGGACGTCGAGCGCGGTATGCCGCTATTCGTCGCCATGTTCCAGGTGATCATTGCCTTAGGCTCGTTCTTCGGCGGGCAGATCGTCGACCAGCTGGGCAGCCCGGTGCTGTTGAGCCTGGCCACCGCCCTGGTGGGCTGCGGCTTTGTCACCGTGCTGGTGCTGGGGCGTAACGTCAGTAACAGCCTGGCAGCCCAACCCGGCTGACAGGCCTGTGGCCGCCTGGGCCAGGCGCTGGATGGCATGGCGAATTTCGCCGGTATCCAGCGAGGCGAAGCCCAGGCGCAAGGCATTCTCCGGGTGCCCATCAGGTGAGAACTGCCGGCCGCCCCGCACCACCAGGCCAAGCGCCAGTGCGTTGGCGGCCAACTGCTCGACGTCGATAGACGCGGCAAACTCCACCCACAGCGCCAGCCCGCCTTCCGGCTCCTGCACCGATATCTGATCGCCAAAGGCCTCGTGCAGGCAGCTCAGCAGGGTTTGCCGACGGCGACGATACTCGCCAGACACACGGCGCAGGTGCTTTTTCAGCTCGCCGTCATTGATCAGGTCCGCGAGCATCCGCTGCATCACCGCATCGCCCTGCCCCAGGGTCAGCACCGCGGTACGCTCCAGCACCTCGATCACGTTCGGCGGCGCAACGATGAAGCTGCAGCGGAAGGTACTGCCCAGCGACTTGGACAGCGAACCGATGTAGATCACATGGCGCTGCAACCGGTCACTGGCCAGGGGCAGATACGGCCGGCCGGCAAAGTGATATTCATGGTCGTAGTCTTCCTCGATCACGCAAAAGTCGTGCAGCCGCGCCAGCTCCAGCAACTGCTGCCTGCGTGCAGCATGCAGGCTGACCGTGGTCGGGAACTGGTGGTGGGGGGTGAGGTACATCATGCGCACGTCGTGCAGCTGGCACAGTGCATCGATCTGGTCGACCCGGCAGCCCTCCTCGTCCAGCTCGACGGTCACCAGCCGCGCGCCGAGCTTGCGGAAAATCTCCCACGCCGGCGGATAGCTCAGGCGCTCCACCAGCACCACATCACCGGGCTTGAGCAACGCGCTGGCGGCCAGGTACAGCGACATCTGCACCCCTTGGGTGAGGCATATGTGCTCGGCCCCAACGTTGAGGCTGCGGTTATGGCGCAACATGTCCGCCAGCGCGCTGCGCAGGTACTGGCTGCTGCTCTCGCAGCCGTGGCGCACGGTGTTGGTGGTAAAACTCTGGCGCAAGGCCTTGCGGTAGTAGCGATGAAGCACGGCCTGTGGCAGCAGGCGATGGTCACAGGCACCGTTGTCGAAAAACAGCGCACCCGGCTGGTGCTGCAGCGCGGTGGCCTGTTCGCCCTGCGTGAAATAGGCCACGGCCGGCGCCTCGCGCAGCGGCAAGGCAAACGCCGGCGGCGCACCACGGGCCGGCACCGCCCCGGTCGCAAGCTGATGGCTGACGAATGTGCCCCGGCGCTGCACGCTCTCCAGCCAGCCTTTGGTGACGGCCTCTTCGTAGGCGAGTATCACTGTCTTGCGGTTGACGTTGAGCAACTGGGCCATTTCCCGCGTGCCGGGCAGCATCGTGCCGGGGCGCAGGCGCCCTTCGGTGATGGCGCTCACCAGGCCTTCGACGATCTTTCTGTAGGAAGCCTGCGGCTGTGCCCCATCGAGTTTGAGCAGCGGCCGCCACTTGCGAAGCTGGACCATGTGAATTATCCAGAACTGGAGGTTCTTATGGTCCTAGTCTATCGCAACAATCTCACCTCTCCTGCCCCGATTTCAGCCCGAGGTGTGTATGCCCAATCGCCACGTCATCCAGTTGTCGCCCTCAGACAAGTCGTTCGAAGCCGCCGATGAACTGCTGCTCGACGCCATGCTCGCCAGCGGCCTGTCGGTGCCCTTCTCGTGCCGCCGCGGCGCCTGCGGCTCGTGCAAGGTCACAGTGGTTTCGGGCGAATACCGCGCCAAGCAGTGCTCAGGCGATACTCCGGCGCCCTCCTACCCGCTTGCCAGCAACGAGATGCTGCTGTGCCAGAGCCATGCCTGCAGTGACATGCGCCTGGCGATCCCCGGCTGGTCAGTGGATACACCGACGCTTGAAATCAAGGCCACGGTGGCGAGCAAACGCGACCTAAGTACGGATATCGTCGAACTGGTGCTGCAACCCGCGCAGCCCGTCGATGTACGGCCCGGCCAATACGTGAGGTTGCGCCTCGGCAATGGCGACAGCCGCTGTTTCTCCATCGCCAACCTGCCCGCGCAGGACCAGGGGCGGCTGGTATTTCACATTCGCACGGTCAGCGGTGGGCTGTTTTCCGAAGGCATCCTGCCGGCGCTGCAAGCGGGCGATGCGCTGATGCTTGAAGGGCCGGTGGGTGCCTGCACCTGGCAGCACGACGATCAGCGCCCCGTGGTGCTGTTCGCCACCGGCACCGGCTATGCCGGCATCAAGCCGTTGCTGCTGACGGCCTTGGCGCGCCAGGCCGAGGTCACCCTGTATTGGGGCGGCGCATCGCTGAGCGACCTCTACGACAGAGAGTTTCTTGACCAGGCCAGCCTGCGCGACCCGCGCTTTCGCTGGCACCGGGTATTGTCGGCGCACGCCCGCGTACAGCAGCAAGCACTGGCCCATTCCCACGACTGGGCCGCCAGCCAGGTCTATGCCTGCGGTAATGCTGCGATGATCAGCCAGGCTCGCGAACAGTGCCTGGCAGCCGGTGTGCCGGCGCATCGTTTTGTCGCCGAGGCCTTCGTGCCCAGCGGCGCAGTGGCGCCGGCCACTGCGGTGGCTAACGCCTTCGACCCCGTGCTGGAAAAAGTCGGCCCGCGCTATTCACTGGACGGCATGCTCGCAGCCCGCGAACAGACGGTACGGGCCCTGGCCGCAATCGCCAGCCAGTTGAAAGTCGGCATGACCACCGCCCAGGCCCTGAAGATGGCCGATAAGACGTTAAAGGCAATGGGGGCGTCGCACACCTGGCACCCGACCTACATCCGCTTCGGTGACGACACCGTGCGCACACCGCGCCAAGGCATCGACCCGCAGCGCAGGCTGCGCGCCAGCGATATCGCGGTGGTCGACCTCGGCCCGGTATGGGATGGCTATGAAGGCGATTACGGCGATACCTTCGTCTTCGGCGAGCACCCCCTGCATCACGCCTGTGTCAAGGCGCTGCACGAAGTGTTCGAGGAAACGCGCCAAGCCTGGTGCACCGGGTTGACCGGCCGTCAGCTGTACGATGTGGCCGAGCGCAGCGCCTTGGGTAAAGGCTGGCAGCTTGAGCGCAACCTGGCGGGGCATCGCGTCACCGACTTTCCGCACGCCCTGTTCGGCCAGGAAAAACTGGCCGAACTGGAGATCGTACCGAGCGAAATGGTCTGGGTGCTGGAGGTTCAGCTGTGCCACCCCACAGAACCGGTCGGGGCGTTTTTCGAGGACATCCTTGTCGGGGCCTAGCCCGGCAAGCTGTCAGCACCCAACAGCGACGCCCACTCAGGGACGCACGGCGGTCACTTCGATCTCGACTCGCCAGGCTGGGTGCGCCAGGCCGGCGATCTGGAACGCGGAACGCGCAGGCAGGATCGGCTGCTTGGCGGCAGGCCCGAAGAACTGCGTATAGCCCGCCATGAAGCCGTCGAAGTCCATCTTGCCGCCGTTCTCCGGGCCGCCGACCAGGAAGACTTGCATCTTCACCACATCCTTGAGCCCCAGGCCAAGGCCCTTCAGCTGTTGCTGGATGTTTTCAAGCACATTGATGGTTTGGGCCTTGGTATCGCCAAAGGATTCCAGCGAATCCTTGGGTGCATCAGGGTGAATGGCCGACGGCACCGAACCGCTGAGGTAGACCATCGTTTTACCTGCGGGCACTTCCACCGCCGAGGAAATCGGGAAGCTGCCTGCACCGTGGCGCACGACGTCCTGTGCGTGGACGGCACCGGCGCCAGCCAGGGTCAGGGCCAATGCGGCGACGGTCTCAACTGCGACTTTCATACGTTTCTCCTGAAAACTGCCTAGGGTGTGTGCACGCATCTTCGAGGCGTGCACAGGGTCATTCCATTGTTAAGTGGGCTTAGAAGCGATACAGGCTGAAAGGCTTCGGGTCCAGCACCGGCGCACTGCCCAGCAGCAGGTCTGCCGTCAGTTCGGACGACACCGGGCTTTCTGTCATGCCCCAACCTGTAGCGGTATTGAGGACCAGGCCCGGGTACTCGTCGACCCGCGAAATGATCGGGTTCTCATCGGGGGCGATAGCCATGGCACCGCTCCATTGGTCGAGCAACTTGGCCTCGCCGAAGGCAGGGAACTCGACCTTGAGTTTTGCCAGGGAGGCATCCAGCTCCGGAATATCCGGGGCCGCCGTCATCAGCCGGTTTTTCTCGAAGGGCGAGACTTCATCCAGCTTCCAGTGTGTGGGCTGCATGAACGAGTCGATCAGTTGCCTGTTCAGCGCGATGTGCACCGGGAAGTCGGGAATCGCCAACAGCGGCAGGTACTTGTAGCCATACATCAAGGACTCTTTGACCACCGGGGCAACCACCACACGTGGCGAGGTGGCGTAGGTGCCGTCGGCCTGTTCGCGGAAGTAGATGTTGCCCGGCAGCGCAACGTTGCCGCCCGGTGCATGGGGCGCCGCGCTGATGATCTGCTGGGACTGGTAAGCGGGCAAGGTAGGCACATCCACGCCCAGGTTCTGCATGAACAACCTGGACCACGCACCGCCGGCCACGACCACACGCGCCGTGCGGATGGCGCCTTTCTCGGTCACCACATCGGAGATCGCGCCTGCCTGAGTTTCCAGGCCTCTTGCGGCGCAGTGGGTGTAGATCCGCACGCCCATCTTCTTGGCGTAGTCGGCCATTACATAGGAGGCGCGCTCGGCATCCAGGCTGCCGGAGTCTTCCTCGAAGCCGGCAACGCTCCAGCTGGATGAAGCGCCGCGCAGACGCTGCTGAAGTTCACTGCCCTGGATGATGCGCGTCTTGAAGGGAACATCCGCACCCACTTCACGGGTTTTCAGATCGATCCACTTTCTGACGCCTTCCAGGTCCTCTTCGTCAAAGGGCACTTCCACCCGCCCTTGCGTGCGGTAACTGGTATCGACACCCACTCTGGCGTTCATTTCGCGCCACCGTTGCTTGGCAAGATGGTGCAACTGGAAAGTCGCATCCGGCATCTTGTAGGTCATGACCTGGCCATAGAACCTGCAAGACTGTTCGCCGGCAATTTCACCTTTTTCAACGACAACGACCGAGAGGCCACGCTCGACCAAGTTGATCGCTGTCATCAGCCCCAGGATACCAGCACCGACAACGACAACGTCTGCCTGCTTGGGCAGCGCGCCTTCGGTGCCTTGCACAAAACCAAACCTGGGTTTGCCCGGTATCAGCCTGCCCTCGCGCGTCAGCAACGGTGTCAGTACCCCCGCGGCCCCTGCAGCAGCCACCACGCCGCCACCAATCAAAAACTTCCGCCTGGTCATTCCCATGACACTTCCCTTTCCTTGCATGCGTTGTAGCTGATTCAAAGGCGGCCATTCTGGTGACGGGCCTTGGTGGAAAGAATCGCTGGGGGCAAATACTTAGTTCAGGCATTTCGTAACTTTCACACAGGGGCTCGCCACGGTATGTTCAGCGCCTATGAGATCGAGCGCCGCCCGCGCGGCGCTCGGTTTATGCATCACCGCGAGAACCAAGCCAGGCTCCCGGTAGCCCCCACCCACCCAACCCAAGGATTACCCATGCTCTACGTTGTCATGCTTGGCGGGCGCCACCCCCGCGCCAGTATCGAGGTCCACGATGTGGTATTCGCCCAGGCCGACGCGCTGGAACACACCTATGCGCAATTGCGCAACGCCTGGTTCGGCAGCACGAGCGGGCTGCACATCGACTCCTGGCTGGAGGTGCATGGGGTGGACGGTTACCGCATCGAATTCACCCAGGCCGCGCCGCAACCCGGGGCCATGCGTTTGTTCTTCCTGAACCTGGGTGGGTACGAGCGCCAGGTCTTCGGCGAGGCCCACCGCTACCTGCTGGTGGCTGCCACCGACAAGGCCGCTGCCAAACAACTGGGCAAGCAGCGAATGGCCGCGGGCTGGTTGAAACCGCATACCGACGCGGTGCTGGATGTCGACGATTGCCTGCCGATCGACCTCGTGGCCGGGCGCTACGTGCAACTGGTCGAAGGTGACCATCAGGGTATCGTGCAACGCAGTGACTACATCCTGATTTAGCACGTATGGCACAGCCCGCTCGCTGGCGGGTATCTTGCAGGCCCTGGTCAACCAACAATAACGAGTCGGGTCGCGTGAAATTTCATCAAATCAAAGCGCTGGTAGCGGTCGATCAATGTGGCAGCATCAATGAAGCGTCGCAGCGGCTGCATGTCACTCAACCGGCGCTGAGCCGCTCGATCAAGGAGCTTGAGCGTGAACTGGGGCTGACGCTGATGCAGCGCACTTACAAGGGCATGTCGCTGACCGATGAAGGCCGGCGCATCCTGCGCCACGCGCAGATGGCGGTCGAAAGCATGCGCCGCCTGCAAATCGAGGCCGACAACATCCATGACACCGCTGTCGGTGAAGTGGCCGTCGGCGTCACCTCGCTGACGGCGGTGCTGCCAGGCTTTGGGCAGTGCGTCAGTGATTTCCAGGCGAAAAACCCGCGCGTGCAACTGAAGCTCACCGAGCAGCGCCCAAGCCAGATCGTGCAACGGCTGCGCGATGGCTCGCTGGACTTTGCCCTGACGTCACAACAGAACACCCAACGGCTGAACCTGGACTGGGAGGCCGTGCAGCGTATCGAGGGCAATGTGTTCTGCAGCCCCACCCACCCGCTGCGCCATTCACGCTCGTTGCGCCAGTTGCAGTACGCCAACTGGATCAGCCTGGATGCGGTGGCCGACCGCTCCTCGCAGTTCTATCAAATGTTCGAGGTCAATGATGTCAACCCACCGCAGAACGTCATCGAATGCTCATCCTTGCTGCTGGCATTGGGCTTGATGGAGAGCGCCAATGCGTTCATGACCCTCAGTGATTTCGCCGCAGCCAATACCCTCACTGCAGGGCAGGCTGCGAAGCTGACCCGGGTCGCCGTCGAGGAAATCATCCCCGAATACCCCATCTACCTGGTCTGTGTCGATCGGCACGCACTGACCTCGCCGGCCAAAGAACTGTTCCACAGCCTGCGAACCCGGCTGCAGCGCTAGAAGTGGTAATACATGCCGATGGCGACGTTCTGCGGGTCGTCGCCCACCTGTTCGAGCGGGATGCCGGCATAGCTGATTGCGGAGCCGGGGCGGTTGGCGATCAGTGCCAGCCGCCCGTAGATCGCCCACTGCGGGCGCAGAAAGTGGTCATAGCCGAGCATCATCCCGTAGGCGTCCTTGTCGCCGAACTCGATATCGCGCTTGACCAGCGCCAGCCGTGCAACATCGGCTTTGCCCACCGGCGCACTCAAGCCCACGGTCCATGCTTGCATGCTGGGGGTGGCGCGGTTGCCCACGTCCTGGCGCTGCCAGGTCAGGCTGCCCGCCACCGGGCCGAAGTCATGGAACACCGAAGCGCTCTTGAAGTAGTTGTGGGTCTGGCGATTGTCAGCGCCCCAAGGGTCGCTGAGGTAATCATTGAACGACCCCAGCAGAATCCACCGGGCATTGCCGTATTGCACGCTCACACCCTTGCCACGCACCGTCTTGCCTGAGCTGGCGGTGTCGTTGAAGCCGAAGCTAACCGCGCTGCCCAGGCTGAAACCTGCAAACTTGGGGGTGGTGTAGGCCAGGGTATGTTTGGGCCGCATGTCCAGGTAAAACGCGCCATTGCCCGCGGGTGGGCTCGTCAGGTAGGTGTAGGGCGAACCGTAGGTGGCCAGGAACGGGTCGGCGTAAGTGGGCGTCCCCATGCCGTAGGTCTTGCCGAACTCCAGCTTGCCGTAGTCGCGCGAACGCAGTGCGACCACTGCCAGGCGCAACCCGCCGATCTGTTTCCAGTGCTGCGAAAACGCTTGGCCGTTGACGTTGAAGCCCTCCTCCACGTCCACTTCGAGCACCGTGTCCGCGCCGAGTGCCTTGCGCATGTACAGCCCCAGCTTGTTGGTCCAGGCACCGCCACCGGCAAGCTTGTAGCCCGAGTAATGGCCAGAATCCTGGTAGTTCACGAAGGCATCGAGCGTGCCATACAGCTTGAATGTGTCGTCGTAACCCTTGTCCACGTTGTAGTAACCAAAGCCCGATGCCACCCGCCCAATCGCGGGGAACCCCTCGGCCTCGCTTGCCAGCGGCAGCCCGAGGCCGACGAGCATGGCGGCCAGTGATCCAGTACGCGCAGCGAACGCCCCCATTGCAGACTCTCCGTGGAAGTGGGTACGGGTTCGCAGCCTCCACGAAAATAAAAACGCCCGGAAATCGCCAATTTGATAGGGCTATGCCTTTTTGTTAATTGGCTGCTCGTGAATCGGGGAAAAACACATCAGGCGCCTGCGAAATGCGACGCAAACAAGCGCCCGCGCACGGTGTGTTGCCCAACTTGCCGTCCACCAAGGGCCAGCAATGTGTGCATTGACCAAGCAGATGCACCGTTGGCGCACGCGCTTGGTGCGCTAGCGGCCTGCAAACGGGGACCTTATTAACCAACGGTAATGTGCTTGCAAAAAGCGCAAGTGATTCACGGCCCGGGTTACCCGATAGTTCGTTCACAACACGAATGACTCGGAGAGAGCCCATGACTACCCTGCACTCGGACACCCGACTGGCGAACGACGCGATAGCCGTCGAGCAACCTGCCGTCGGCTCCCGGCGCGCCACCGTGGCGTGCGCGTTAGGCAACGCCCTCGAGATGTACGATTTCACCATCTACAGCTTTTTTGCCGTGGTGATCGCGAAGAACTTCTTCCCGGCGCAATCGCCGGTCGCCTCGTTGTTGATGTCGCTGACCGCGTTCGGCGTGGGCTTCCTGATGCGCCCGGTGGGGGCCATGGTGATAGGCCGGCTGGCCGATCGAAAAGGCCGCAAGGCGGCCCTGACCCTGACCATCCTGCTCATGACCCTGGGCACTGCGCTGATCGCCTTTGCACCCACCTACCAGCAAGCCGGCGTCTACGGCACCGTGATGCTGGTGATCGGGCGCCTCACCCAAGGGTTTTCCGCCGGCGGTGAAATCGGCACGGCATCGGTACTGCTGATGGAATCCACCACCCCACGCAGCCGCTGCGCGAGCGTCAGCTGGCAAGCCGCCAGCCAGGGCTACGCGGCCCTGGTAGGGGCTGGCATCGGCCTGTTGCTGAGCAGCATACTGAGCACCCCGGACCTCGAGGATTGGGGCTGGCGCGTGCCGTTTCTGATCGGCCTGCTGATCGGCCCGGTGGGCTTGTACATCCGCCGCTGCATGCCCGAAACCCTCGAACAGCCAGCCCCGCGCAAGCCTGGCCCTGCCCTTGCCAAGCCTGACTGGCGCACTGTGATCGACCTGCGCAACACCCTGCTGGCCACCGGGTTGATGGCCAGCGCCACCATCGGCATGTACCTGTTCATCTTCTACATGCCCTCGTACCTGATCACCACGCTGCACTACCCACAGCGCAGCGCGATGGCCATCGCCTGTGTCGCAGCCGCGTGCCTGGCGGTCATCAGCCCGATTGCCGGGCGCTACGCCGACCGCCATCGCCTGCGCAAAAAACTGCTGGTGTGGACCGTTGCGTTGCCTGTCATCAGTGCATGGCCAGCATTCTGGCTGCTGTCGCAGACCACAGACCTGTACGCCGCCATGCTCATCGTGGCGCTGCTGGTACTGCCAGGGTGTGTGGGCTCGGGGGCGTTCTTCGCCATGATCATGGAGGGGTTCGCCAAGCCACAGCGCGCGCTGGGTACGTCGGTCAGCTACAGCTTCGGCGTCACCCTGTTCGGAGGCTTCTCGCCGCTGATCGCCACCTGGCTGACGTCGGCACTCGACGACCCACTGGCACCCGCCTTTTACCTGCTGGCCGGCGGGGCGATCAGCCTGGTCTGCCTGAAACTGTTCCCTGAAAACACTGGAAGGGCCTGAACCATGGACACTCGACAACACCACAATGCCTTGAGCGACACCGAACTGCTTGCGTTCAGGGCCCTGCGCCGCCAGATTCATGCGGCACCGGAGCTTGGCGGCGACACCCCGAACACCGCTGAACTGGTGGCTGCCAAGCTGCAGCAATGGGGCTATCAGGTGCACCGCGGGGTGGGCGGCAATGGCCTGGTCGGCGTGTTGCAGAAGGGCCACGGCGCGCGTCGTATCGGCCTGCGCGCCGACATGGACGCACTGCCCATGCAAGAAAAAAACGCCTTCGCCCATGCCAGCCAGATACCCGGCCGCATGCATGCCTGCGGCCACGATGGCCACACGGCGATCTTGCTTGCAGCGGCGTCTCGCTTGGCGACGTGCGCGTTCAACGGCACCCTGAACCTGATCTTCCAACCGGACGAAGAAGGCCTGTGCGGGGCCAAGGCGATGATCGACGACGGCCTGTTCCAGCGCTTCCCGTGCGATGCGATCTTTGCCTTGCACAACATGCCTGGCGCGCCCGTGGGCACTGCGGTGGTGCAAGCCGGGCCCACCATGGCCTCCTCCGAACGGGTGCAGCTGCACATCACCGGCAAGGGTGGCCATGGCGCCATGCCGGAACTGGCGGTGGACCCGCTGCCGGTGGTGGCCAGCCTGATAAATGCCATCCAGACCATCAAATCGCGCAACCTTGGCCCTGAAGAATACGCCGTGGTCAGCATCGGCATGCTGCAGGCCGGCAGCGTGTACAACATCATCCCGGATGAAGCCAGCATGCTGATCAGCGTGCGCACCGACACCCCGCAGACCCAACAGAAGATCAACCAGCGGCTGGCCGAGATCGTCAGCGGCCATGAGCAAGCGTTCGGTGTGAGCATCGCCTTGAGCATCACCCAACTGGCCCCTGCCCTGATCAACCATCGCGCAGAGACAGAGCAGGTGCGCCAAAGCCTGGCGCCATTGTTCGCGGCCGGGCACCTGCACAGCCGCGGCCCGAAGGTCATGGGCACGGAAGATTTTGCCTGGATGCTGGCCGAGGTGCCGGGGTGCTATTTCATGCTGGGTAACGGCGAGGGTGAGTTTCATGGGTGCTCGGTGCACAACCCTCATTATGATTTCAATGACGACCTGATTGGTCTGGGGGCGGATTGCTGGGTCAAGCTAGTGAGTGATTATCTGGTTTGAGCCGTGGCTGCAGGCTTGGCGCTTTGAATGCTCACCTGACGCGGGATGGAACGGCTATCCTCCTGCCGTGGCCTAACCCCAGGTGAATCAGTACGGTCGGCCAGCTGGGCCGACCTCACCCTTGCATTCGGAGACCAGCATGCTTCGCGCCTTTGAACAACGGCTCGACCCTTTCCCGCCCGATGAGGCGCCCCCACCCCCCGTCGGCCTGCTGCGCTTCCTGTGGGCCTGCACCCGGGGCGCCCGCGGCTACATCCTGGCGCTTGCGCTGCTCAGCGCCGGCGTGTCGATCTACGAAGCCTGGCTGTTTTCGTTCCTGGGCCAGGTGGTCGACCTGCTCTCTGCCTGGCAAGCCGGCGGCGCTGCCGATGGCCAGGAAAGCCGGGTGTTGTGGGGCATCGGCATCGTGCTGCTGACCAGCATCGGGCTGGTGGCACTGCGCACGATGGTCCAGCACCAGGTACTGGCGATCAACCTGCCGCTGCGCCTGCGCTGGGACTTCCACCGCCTGATGCTGCGGCAAAGCCTGTCGTTCTTTTCTGACGAATTTTCCGGCCGGGTCACCACCAAGGTGATGCAAACCGCGCTGGCGGTACGCGAGGTGCTGTTCACCGTCATCGAGATCGCACCGGGCATTGGCGTGTATTTCATTGCGATCATCGCCCTGGCTGGCGGTTTCGACCTGAAGCTGATGCTGCCATTCATTGCCTGGGTCGCCTTGTTCGGGCTGGCCATGCTGTACTTCGTGCCGCGCCTGGGCAAGGTCGGCCAGGAGCAGGCCCATGCGCGCTCGTCGATGACCGGCCGGGTTTCGGACGCCTACACCAACATCACCACGGTCAAGCTGTTCTCCCACTCCAAGCGCGAAGCACATTTCGCCCGCGCGGCCATGGAGGATTTCAAGCAGACCGGCTTTCGCCAGATGCGTTTGGTGAGCCAGTTCGAGATCGTCAACCAGGCGCTGGTGGTCGGCTTGATCATGGGCGCAGGCGGCTATGCCCTGTGGCTGTGGCATCAGGGCGAAGTCGGTACCGGTGCGGTGGCGGCGATCACCGCCATGGCCCTGCGTATCAACGGCATGTCGCACTGGATCATGTGGCAGATGACGTCGCTGTTCGAAAACATCGGCACCCTGCAGGACGGCATGGACACCCTGACCCGTGGCCCCAAGGTGCAGGATGCACCGAACGCCGGCGTGCTGGAAACCCGCGGCGGCGCAGTGGCCTTCGACAATGTCAGCTTCAACTACAACGGCGAACGCCAGGTGCTCGATGGCCTGACCCTGAACATCCGTGCCGGCGAAAAGGTCGGCCTGGTGGGCCGTTCGGGTGCTGGTAAATCGACGCTGATCAACTTGCTGCTGCGCTTTTACGATGTCGACAGCGGCGAAATTCGCATCGATGGCCAGAACATCGCCAACGTCACCCAGGACAGCCTGCGCAGCGCCATCGGCATGGTCACCCAAGACACCTCGCTGCTGCACCGCTCCATCCGCGACAACATCGCCTACGGCCGCCCGGATGCCACCGAGGCGCAAATCCACCGCGCTGCGGCCAATGCCCAGGCCGACGGGTTCATCAACCAGCTCAGCGACCGCCAAGGCCACAGCGGCTATGACACCCTGGTGGGTGAACGCGGCATCAAGCTGTCCGGGGGCCAACGGCAACGCATTGCCATTGCCCGGGTGATGCTCAAGAACGCCCCCATCCTGCTGCTGGACGAAGCCACCAGCGCGCTGGACTCTGAGGTCGAAGTCGCCATTCAGGAAAGCCTGAATGAAATGATGCAAGGCAAGACCGTGATCGCCATCGCCCACCGGCTGTCGACGATCGCAGCGATGGACCGGCTAATCGTCATGGATGAGGGGCGCATCGTCGAGCAAGGGACGCATAGCGAATTGCTCGCCAGGAACGGCACCTATGCCAGGCTGTGGCAGCACCAGAGCGGTGGGTTCCTGGGTGAAGATCAAGGGGTGGCCGAGGCGATGGAGTGACTCGTCACCTCAGGGCTACAGCCACCTTTCATGATGATGCTGTTCTTCCGAGTTGTGCATCGCCTGTATTGGGGCCGCTTTGCGGCCCATCGCGACCGGTCCGGCGCCCCGGCTGCTGTGTAGGAGCTGGCTTGCCTGCGATCGGCTGCGCAGCAGTCGTAAATGCTGTATCCGCATTCTGTCTGGCACTGCGCAGATACCGATTTTACGACTGCTGCGCAGCCGATCGCAGGCAAGCCAGCTCCTACAGCAGCCGATCGCAGGCAAGCCAGCTCCTACAGCAGCCGATCGCAGGCAAGCCAGCTCCTACACAGCAGCCGGGGCGCCGGACCGGTCGGAAAGGGCCGTAGCGCGGCCCCGGCACTCTTAAGTGAACTGCATTACCTTCTCATGAAGGCTTTTCAATCCCTAGGCGCCTTGGCCGGCCCCTGTGGGTCGACCTGCGGGTCGTCCAGGTCGGGCGAATCCGGGTCGAACCCCGGGTCATCTGCGGTGCTCGCATGTTCAGACGAATGCGGCCCCTTGCCGCGTGCGGTTTTCTGCGCAGTGGAGTCGTGCGACGTGCCGGCCGAACCGTCCGGCCGATGCGCATCGTTGTCACGCTCTTGTTCACCCGTGTTCGATGGCACTTTGTCTTGTGGTTTCATGATTTCTCCAAGCCCTTTGCGTGGTCAGCCGATTTCGGCCCGATAAATCGGCCGCTCTAGCAGAGGAAGCCTGGGCACCGGCAAAGTTCACACGCGCATCTCGGCGGGTGGATGGATGGCAAGGCGATAGCGGCCGAATTACCTCTGGCACGAGCCGCTGTGCGGCCATGAACCCGCCGCTGTTTTCATTTAAACTACGCTGCGCCCACGCCCTCTCGGCACCGCGCCCACGCAAAGACCACCGCGGTACACCGATGATCAAGCCTGCAGCCACCTTCACCCAGGGGTCCCTGGACCATCACGTCCGGGTGATGGCATTCACCAGCGGGCTCAGCCTGCTCGCCCTTTTTCTCACCGACATCCTGACGCTCAGCTACGTCGCGATGCTGCATGACGAAACCCTGGTTGCCGCCGTCGGCATTGCCAAAACGCTGGCCTTCTTCAATTCAAGCCTGGTCGCGGGCGTCGTCGTCGCGGCAGGTACGCTGATTTCACGCAGGGTCGGCCAGGGTTCACGCGCCGCGGTGCCTGCCCTGGCCACGCACATGCTGGTCCTCGCCGGGCTGCTCTCGGCCTGCGTGTCAGCACTGCAGTGGTACTGCCTGGGCTTCTTTGCCAACCTGCTGGGCGCCCATGCACCCTCCTCCCCGCTTGCCAGGCAATTCATCGCCATGACGCTGGTCGCTTCGGTGCTGATGGTGCTGACCCAGGCTGCCGCGCAGGCACTGAGGGCACATGGCTACAGCGGGCGTGCCATGGCGGTGGTGCTCAGCAGCGCAGCGTGCCTGGCAATCGTCGACCCGGTGTTGATCTTTGGCTTCGACCTCAAGCTGTTTGGCGCCGGGGTGTCGTGCCTGGTGGCGGGCATGCTCGGCTGTTTGCTGGGCCTGCACCAGGTCAAGCGCCACGTGGGCCTTATGGCGCGCGTGCGCTTGCGGCTGTTGTGGTTGCACGGCGCACGCATGGCGCGCATCGCCTTGCCGTTTACCGTCGCCAACCTGGCGATGCCGGTTGCCTTGACCTACACCATGGCGCAGCTGGCGCTGTTCGGGGTGTCGGCGATGGCTGGCATGGCGGTGATGGACCGGGTGCTGCAGATCACTTACTGCGTGTACTTCGCCTTGCCCGGCGCCCTGGTGCCGATCCTTGCGCAAAACCTGGGGGCGCACCGCAGCGCCCGTTCCCGGGCCGCGCTTTACAGTGCCGCCAAGCTGGTGGTGATGTATGGCCTGGCGGCCTGGGCAGTGCTGTTGATTGCCAGCCCGTGGTTAAGCCATGCTTTCGGCTTGTCAGGGCCTGGCCAGGCGCTGATCCACGACCTGTGCCGCTACGGCCCGGGGCTGTGGGTCATCCTGGGCCTGGACTTCATCGCCATCTCGGTGTTCATCTGCCGTGGCCAGGTCGGCTGGGTCGCCTTTTACGCCTGGCTGCGCGCAACCCTCGGTACGCTGCCCTTCGTGGCTGCAGGGGCAGCGCTGCAGGGGGCCAGCGGGGTCATGCTCGGCCTGTGGGTTGGCAATGCCTTGGTGGCCCTGGCCTCGATCGCCACGGCCCTGTGGGTCAACAGGCAGCCCGCACCAGCGCTGCAAGTTTTGCCATAATCACCGTCTCGCCGGCTCAACGTAGCCGGCACGCCACTCACCACAGCTTGAAGTTGGTTTATGTCAGGTCAGGATAACGATACCGAAGCGTCCAGCACACCTACCACCAAGCGTCGCCGCGCGCCCAAGGGCGAGATGCGCCGCGCTGCCCTGCTGGATGCGGCCACGGTGGTATTCGCCAAGGATGGGTATGCGGCGGCGTCGATGCGCGATGTTGCCGAGATCGCCGGCATTACTACGGTCGGGCTGCTGCATCACTTCCCCAACAAGGTAGCGTTGCTGCAAGCCTTGCTCGACCGCCGTGATCGCCGGGTCACCGAGCAGTTCGCCGAACTGGAGATAGCGCCCACGCTGGATAACTTCCTGGCGTTCGTGCGCTTGAGCATGCATCTGAGTGTGCACAACCTGCTCGAATGCCAGGCGTCGATGATGATCAGCGTCGAAAGCCTGTCCGATCAGCACCCGGCGTGGCCGTGGTACAAGGAGAAATTCGCCCTCACCCATGCGCACGCACAGGCGCACCTGTCGGCGCTGGCCGAACAGGGTGAGATTCGTGGGGACATTGATGTGAAGCTGTTGGCGACAGAAATCTTCGCCGTCATGGACGGCCTGCAGATCCAGTGGCTACGCGCCCCGGACCAGGTAGACGTCGAAGCGGTGTTCGACGCCTACCTGTCACGCCTTGCCTGTTGCATCAAGGCGTAGAGCGCCCGTCAGTAAGCCTGGCTGGCGCTGACCTGCACGGCCGTTTGCAGCGGTGCCGGTAGCGGGTTGCTGTCACGGGTGGTCAGGTGTTGCGGCATCAGGGTTACCAGGGTGCGCTGCAACGTCAGGTTTTCCGAGTCCGGGCCGACCCAGACCTTGAACTTGCCAGCATCGACGTCCCAGCTGTCGGTGTTTTGCACGAAGTACGCCAGCGAACGCGAGTCGATCGGCAGGCTCACGGTCTTGCTCTGGCCGGGCTCCAGGTACACCTTGGTAAAGCCCTTGAGCTCTTTCTTCGGGCGGTCGACTTGTGGGTCGATCGGCTGAATGTACAGCTGAGCGACCTCGAAGCCCGCCTTGTCCCCGGTGTTGGTCAAGGTGAACGTGACGTCGACGGTGTTGCCTGGAGTCATGACGTTGGTCGAGAGCTTGAGGTCCGAGTAGCCGAAGGTGGTGTACGACAAGCCGAAGCCAAACGGGTACAGCGGTTTGGCGTGGCGCTTGTCGTAGCCACGGTAGCCCATGTACAGCCCTTCGCTGTAGTTGATCTCGGTCAGTGCGTTGTCACCCCGGTAGGCCGCAGGGTCCGGGTAGGAGGCGTAGCTTGGGTTGTCTTCGATCTTCTTGTCGATGGTCACCGGCAGCTTGCCCGACGGGTTGACCTTGCCATAAAGGATCTCGGCCAGTGCCTGGCCACCCTGCTGCCCTGGGAACCACGCGTGCAACGCGGCGCCGACCTTCTTGGCCCACGGCTGCATATCGGCCACGCCACCGCCATGGGTGACGACGATGGTGTTGGGGTTGGCCTTGGTGACGAAGCTGATCAGCTCTGCCTGCTGATCCGGCAGCGCATAACCGTGGTCGGAGCCCTCGCCTTCGTTTTCATAATTGGTGCCTGCAGCGATCACCACGGCATCGTAGTTGGCGATGTCCTTCGGTGGCCGCAGCGAAGCCCAGCTCATCTGCACGCCAGCCAGGCCGCCCAGTGCCGGGGTGAAGTTACCCTGTACGCGGCGGTACTCCAGCTTGACGGTGTAGGACTTGCCTGCCACCAGCGCAGCGCTCTTGCCCGAAGTGGTCAACGCGTTGACCACGTCCGAGGAGTACGGCACGCCGTCGCTTTCAACCACTAGCTTGCCATCGACCCATAGTTTGTAAGGGCCGTCGGCACGCACCTTGAATACATGGGCACCGGAAACGGTCGGTTTGATGGTGGCCGTGAAACGCGCCGAGAACGCGCCGGCAGTCGGGCTGAAACCGGACACGGCGGTGGTACCAGTGTTGGTCTCGTTGGTGCTGGTGGTCCAGTTCAGGTTCACGCCAGGTTCAACCCGGGTCAGCACAGGGTCGCCGCTGAGGCTGGTGTTGCTGAAGTACTCGGCTTTGACCCCGGCATTGCTCACGCTGGCCTTGTCCGAGCCAGGCTGGTACCAGACGGCGGCCTTCGGGTTCAGGCTCAGTGCCGACAGGTAGGTGACGTTGGCACTGTTGGAGGCCAGTTGCTGCAGCCCGCTCAGCTCGGTTACGTAGCTGTCAGGTGGCGAGTTGGCGGTACCGAACGGCGAGGCAGGTGCCTGGTTGGCCCAGTCGCCGATCACCGCGACCTTGGCCGTGCGCGCCAGTGGCAGCAACGGTTTGCCGGCCGCCGTGTCGGCGTTGCGCAACAGCACGATGCCTTCACGCGCGGCGTTCAGCGAGGCGCGCTGGCCGTACTCGGTGTGCTCAAGCGTCTGCGCGGTGTTGAGGTGTTCCTGGAAGTCGTAGCTGACCACCGCCCGCAGGTTGCGCTTGACCTTGTCGTCGATGACGTTCTGGGTCAGCTGGCCGCTCCACAGGTAGGGCAGCAGGTTGGCCTCGGTGAACTGCAGGCCGGACGGCATGTCCAGGTCGGTACCGGCCCACGCGCCCTTGAACGCGTCGTGAATGGCATTGAAGTCACTGATCACGGTGCCTTGGTAGCCCCACTCGCCTTTGAGCACCTCGGTGATCAGGTGGTGGTTTTCGCAGGCGTAGTCGCCATTGACCTTGTTGAACCCACACATGATCGAGGCCACATTGGCGTTCTTGACCATCGACTCGAAGCCCGGCAGGTACAGCTCACGCAGGGTGCGCTCATCGGCCACCACGTTGACCGCCTGGCGGTTGGCTTCCTGTTCATTGGCCAGGTAATGCTTGCCGCTGGCCTGAATACCCTGGGCCTGGATGCCGTTGACGATGGCCGGCGCCAACACGGCGCCGAGGAACGGATCCTCGCCACTGACGTACTCGGCCGAACGCCCGTTGTAAGGGGTGCGGTACAGGTTGACCCCCGGCGAGAGCATCTGCTGCCCGCCTGAAATACGTGTTTCATAGGCAATGGCCAGGCCGAACTCTTTGGCGCGGTTGATGCTCCAGGTGGCTGCCAGTGCCGACTGCGAGGGGTATTGGGCGCCGAACGTGGCGTTGTTGACGTGCACGCCCATGGACGAATCGTAGGCCACCGTGCCCTTGATGCCCCACTTGAGCAACGACGGGATCATGTGGCCGTCGTTTACCCGGGTGAAGTTGATCTTCTCGGCCTGGTTCATGTTGTCGAGGATGGAGCTGACGCGGGCTTCCACCTCGTTGCCAGTGGCTGGCGCGCCAGCGAGTACACCCGATGCCTGCATGACGCCAAGCGCCATCAGGCTCAGGGCCTGTTTGAAATGTTTCACGGATAGGGACCTTGAGAACGGAATGGGAACTGGGTTGCGATCGGATCAGGGCTGGCTGACCAGCGCCGGCGCATCGTCGGTGTCTACCGGCGCATCGACGAACGCATTGGCCTCAGGGCTGCGCTGGGCAACACCGCCGACACCTGAAAGTTGTTCACGCTGGCTTTCCAGTTGTTCGCGTGCTTGATAAGCCGCTGAGTCGGTCGAGGTGGCCGTTGAATCTGCAAGTGCAGATAGCGGCGAGGCGAGCAGTGCCGAACACGCGAATGACAGCAATAGTCTATTCATCGAATAGTTCTCGAAAAGGAATACAGGAATTGGCGGACCGAACAGGGTGAGCCGGCGCGTAAGTCTGGGCACTTCAATAAAAAGTTCAAGCCGTGATGAGAACAGGCTGGCCAGCGTGAGGAAATTATTGGATAAACCGTGGATATTGGGGGTTAAAAACAATATTGAACAGCACAACACGAACACAACAATCGTCACTTTGCGCAATCGGTATTGCGCGGTGACCGATATAACTTATTTTTTGTTGCGTTTTTACAACACTTACAGCAATATTTCACCATCGGCTAAACCTAGTTGCTATTAGGTTTACGAAGCTGATAAGCTATCGAAGCCCGTGCGAATAGCCATTTGTCCTATAAGGAATTTGCCAAATTTTACTCTGTTGCACGGGATAAATTTCCGCAGTATTCTCCCGGCCACCTCCAGTCCTGACACTAGTAAAGTGCCGCCATATAGCCAGCACTTGAACTAAGCCATCATTATGAAATCAATTATCCCTACTGCTGACGCCATATGTGAGTGGCTGCTCGATGCTGGCGCATTGCAACCTGCCGATATGCACCGTGTCACTCGGCTAGGCGCAGCTCAGGGTATTGGCGAACATGACAAGTTGCGCACGTTGCTGCGCCTGGGGGCAGTAAAAGAACAGCAAATGGCCACCGCCTATGCCGAGTTACTGAGCGCCCCACGGCTTAACGGGGAAAGCGTCGAAGCCCCACCCGTGGCCACCGAGCGCTTCGCCCGCCACCATGGTGTGATTGCCCTGGGCGAACGCGGCAGCCACCTGCGGGTCGCTGCGGCGGTGCCACTTTCGGCGTACGCCCTGCACGCACTCGGTTATCAGGCCGCAAAGCCCATCGAGCTGGTGGTCGCCACCCTTGATGAGGTCACGGCACTGATCGAACAGGCCTATGGCGAAGGTCGCTCGGCGATGGGCGCGCTGATCCAGACGCTGGACGACGACAGCATCGACGAAGGCGATATCGAGCAACTCAAGGACATGGCCTCCGAGGCGCCGGTCATCCGCCTGGTCAACCTGATGCTGCAGCACGCGGTGGACCGCCGCGCCTCGGACATCCACGTGGAACCGTTCGAGACACAGCTGAAAGTGCGTTACCGCATCGACGGCGTACTGGTCGAAGGCGAAGCCCCGCCCGCCGGCTACGCGGCGGCGGTCATCTCGCGGTTGAAGATCATGGCCCGGCTGGATATCGCCGAGCGCCGGCTGCCACAGGATGGGCGGATCATGCTGCGCATCCAGGGCCGCGAGCTGGACTTGCGCGTTTCGACGGTACCGACCAGTTTCGGCGAGTCGGTGGTGATGCGTTTGCTGGACCGGCAAACCGTCAGCTTCGACTTCGCAAGCCTGGGCATCCATGGGCCAACGCTGCACCGGGTCGAGCAACTGCTGGCCCGCCCGCATGGCATCTTCCTGGTCACCGGGCCGACCGGGTCGGGCAAGACCACCACCCTGTATACCGCGCTGTCAGGCCTGAACACGGCCGAGCGCAAGATCATCACAGTCGAAGACCCGGTCGAATACCAGCTCACCGGCATCAACCAGATCCAGGTCAAACCCGCCATCGGCCTGGGCTTCGCCACAGCGCTGCGGTCGATCGTGCGCCAGGACCCGGACGTGATCATGATCGGCGAAATGCGCGATCTCGAAACCTGCCGCATCGCCATCCAGTCATCGCTGACCGGCCACCTGGTGCTGTCGACGCTGCACACCAACAGCGCCGCGGCCAGCATTACCCGCTTGCTGGACATGGGCGTCGAAGGCTACCTGCTCGCCTCCACCCTGCAGGGTATTCTGGCCCAGCGCCTGGTGCGCCGGCTCGACCCGGCCACGCGCATTGCCTTCGAGGCCCCGGCCGAGCTGATTGAGCGCCATCAATTGGCGCGCTATACGCAGCAGCGGCCGATCATGCTGTACCGCCCCGACGAACAGGCACCCGGCGGTGGCTACCACGGCCGCAGTGCGATCACCGAGCTGCTGGTCATGGACGAAGGCCTGCGCGGCATGCTCATGCGCCACACCGATGCCGCCACCCTGGAGGCCCATGCGCGCCAGAACGGCTTGGTAACGCTTTACCAGGATGGCCTGCGCCAAGCCTTGGCGGGCATCACCTCGCTCGAAGAAGTGCTGCGCGTCACGGGGGGTGATTGAGGTGCCGATTTTTTCCTACAGCGCACTCGACAGCGAAGGCCGCAAGCAGCATGGCGAAGTGGATGCCGGCGACCGCGCCAGCGCCGCGCAGCAGTTGCAGCGCCGCGGCCTGCTGATTCTGAGCCTCAAGCCAGGCAGCCGCCTGCTGAGCCCGGGCAAGGTGCGCAGCGTGTTCAAACCGGTCGAACTGATCACCCTCACGCAACAACTCACCACCTTGATCAGCGCGGGCCAGCCGCTGGACAAAGCGCTCGGCACCGTCGTCAAGAACGTCCGCAGGCCCGCTGCGCGGGCCGTGCTGGAACGGGTGCGCGACCAGGTTAAAGCAGGCGTGCCGTTGTCCGCAGCCCTCGAAGAACACCCCGGCAGTTTCTCGCCGTTCTATACCAGCCTGGTGCGTGCCGGTGAGGCCGGCGGCGTGCTGGACGTGACCCTCGGGCAGCTCAATGGCTACCTGGAGCAAAGCCACAAGCTGCGCGGCGAAGTGATCAACGCGCTGATCTACCCGGCATTTCTGGTCATCGGGGTGGTCGGTTCGCTGGCGCTGCTGCTGGCCTATGTGGTGCCGCAGTTCGTCCCCATCTTCCAGGACCTGGGCGTGCCCATCCCATGGGTTACCCGAGCCGTGCTGGCGCTGGGCGAATTCGTCAATGCCTGGGGCCTGGCCAGCCTGCTGACGCTGCTCGGCGCCACATGGCTTGGCCTGGCCGCCCGCCGCAACCCGCAGCGGCGCATCACGCAGGACCGGCGCCTATGGCGCAACCGTATGTTCGGCCCGCTGCTGCAGCGCCTCGAAACCGCGCGCCTGGCGCGCACCCTGGGCACGCTGCTGAGCAACAGCGTCAGCCTGCTCGGCGCGCTGGCCATCGGCCGCGAGGTCAGCGCCAACCATGCCCTGCGTGATCACGTTGCCGTGACCACCGAGCAGGTCAGACAAGGCAGCAGCCTGACCCTGGCGCTGACGGCGGACGCCCTGCTGCCGGAACTTGCCCTGCAGATGATCGAAGTCGGCGAACAGTCCGGCACCCTCGGCGCCATGCTGCTCAAAGTCGCCGATGTCTACGACCTTGAAGCCAAACGCACCATCGACCGCCTGCTGGCGGCGCTGGTGCCGACCCTGACCATCGTCATGGCGGTGATGGTGGCGGCAATCATGCTCGCCATCATGCTGCCGCTGATGAGCCTGACCAGCAATATCTAGGAACCTGCCCATGCGCACCAAGCAACGCCCCAACGCCCGTCAAGCGGGCTTCACCCTGCTCGAAATGCTCGCCGTGATCGTACTGCTGGGTATCGTCGCGACCATCGTCGTGCGCCAAGTCGGCGGCAACGTCGACAAGGGCAAGTACGGCGCCGGCAAAGCGCAACTGGCCAGCCTGAGCATGAAGATCGAAAGCTATGCCCTGGATGTCGGCGCCCCACCGGCCAACCTCGAACAGTTGCTGAACAAGCCTGCCACCGCCAGCCGCTGGGCTGGGCCGTATGCCAAACCCTCGGACCTGCTCGACCCGTTCGGCCACCCATTCGCCTACCACTATCCCGGCAGCCACGGCAGTTTCGACCTGATCTTCCTGGGCCAGGATGGCGCATCGGGTGGTGAAGGCTACAAGGCCGACCTGGGCAACTGGGAGTAACCGTGACAGCGCGCCCGCCCCGCGAACACGGGTTTACCTTGTTCGAAGTGCTTGTCGTGATCGTGCTGGTCGGCGTTGCCACGTCGGTCCTGGCGCTGGGCATTGGCCGGGGCATGCACGCCGCCAGCGAGCGCAGCGCGCTGGCGCACATGGTTTCAGCCCTGCGCAGCGCCCGCGTGCAAGCCATTGCCAGCGGGCACCCGGTACGGGCGCGGTTCGACCTGCAGCGCCGGCAGGTGCAGGCACCCGGTCGCAAGCCAGAGGGTTGGCCTGAAGACTTTACGGTGCGCTTGCAGACCGCTCGCGGCCTGGGCGCGGCGTTCGATTTTTACCCCGACGGGGCAGCCAGTGGCGGCAACATTCTGGTTAGCCGTGGCCAGGCGCGTTGGCGGATCGATGTGAGCTGGCTGACCGGCAGCGTGCAGTTGCGGGCACTGCCATGACCCGTCAACGCGGTTTCACCCTGCTGGAAATGCTGGCGGCCATCACCCTGCTGGTGGTGGCGTCGTCCATCCTGTTGGGTGCATTTGCCCAAAGCAGCCGCGCGCTGGTGCAGGTGCAGAACAGCGATCGACACAACGCGGCGGCGCGTTCGCTGATGGACGACTTCGACCTCGGTGAGCTCGCGGTGGGCCAGCAACGCGGCAGCTGGCAGGGCATCGAATGGGTGCTCGACGTTAACCAGGTACCGGCAGCCACATCGCGCCTGGCGCTCTACCAACTGGACCTCACCCTGAGCGATAACGGGCGCACGTCGCACTACAGCACCCTGCGCGCTCGCGTAGCCGGGGGCAATAAATGAAGCGCCAGGCCGGTTTTACCCTGCTCGAAGTGCTGGTGGTGATCAGCCTGCTGGGGTTGCTGCTCGGGCTGGTCGGCGGCGCACTGGTGGCGGCCAACCGCGCCGTGGCCAAGGCCGAGAGCGCCAGCGCCAGGCTCGACGAACTGCGCGCCACGCAACGCTTTATGCGCCAGTCGCTGAGCCAGGTACTGCCATTGGCTGCAGCCACCGGCAACGGCGCCCACACCACGACGTTCGAAGGCAAGGACGACAGCGTGGTGTTTTTTGCCACCCTGCCCAGCTCGGTGGGCGGCGGCATCTACCGCCAGCGCCTAGGGCTGCGTGACGGGCGCCTGGAGGTCCAGCTGGCCAGGCTTCAGGGCCAACGGCTACAGGCCTGGGGCGAACCGCAACGCTTGCTCGATGGGGTCAAGGGGCTGCAGCTGAGCTACCGCGGCTACTCGCCGCTGGGCAAGCTCACCGGCTGGCAACCGCAGTGGCCCTGGCCAGAGCGCTTGCCCCAAGCCGTACGCGTGGCGGTGCAGCTGCAGGGCAGCCAGGCGTGGCCGCTGCTGCAGGTCAACCTGCTGCTCGACCTGTCCGGCGACGGTGGCCGGCCATGAGCCGACAGCGCGGCGCGGCCCTGCTGCTGGTGCTCTGGGTGGTCGGTTTGCTGAGCGTACTGCTGGGCGGGCTGGCGGTTTCGGTGCAGTTGCAGCAGCGCCAGGCGCGCTGGCAAGGCAACCAGGCCCAGGCCGCGTTCGCCGCCCAGGCAGGTTTCAACCTGGCCGTGGCCAACCTGCTCGCCGATGGCCCTGCACGCTGGCTCGCCGACGGTAGCGACCACGCCCTGCGGTTCGCTGACAGCACGCTGCACCTCAGCGTGGTCAGCGAGCGCGGCAAGCTGGACCTCAACGCAGCACCGGCCACCTCAGTGGAACAATTGCTGCGCGCCAGTGGTGCCAGCGACGAACGCTCCAGAACCATCACTCAGGCTTTAAGGAAGAGGCGCAACAAGGTACCCCTGCGAATGCTTGAAGAATTTCGCGAACTGCCCGGCATGTCCTATGCCCTCTATGACCGCGCCCTGCCCTTCATCACCGTCTGGTCGGGCACTGCCCAACCCGACCCGAGCCTGGCCGCACCGGCCCTGGCAAAAGCACTCGGCCTGCCGCGCTACCGTGGGCCAGCGCTGGATGCCGGGCAGATTCTGACCGTCACCAGCACCGCCACCCTGCCCAGCGGCTTTGCTTCACGCCTCAAGGCCACCTTCGTGCTGCTGCCAGGCTATGCCGGCGGCAAGCCGTACCGGGTGTTGCGGTGGCAGGATTGATCCGCGTAGCCGCCCGTTGTGCGGCGCAGTGGCGCAGCCAGTGGCAGGTGTACCAGGCACGCTGGCAAACCAGCCTTGCCTCGCGCTGGCTGGCTGCCTGGCTGGCCGAGTTGCAGGGCATGCTGCCGCCTGCGCTGGCCTCACGCCTGGCCACTGGCAATACGCCCCGAGTACTGGCGTGGCCGTTGCCCGCACACTGCGAACAGGGCCCTGCGGTGCTGCTGCTGGATACGTCGCAGGTGCTGGCGCAGCGCATCGACTTGCCGCTGGCGGCCACCGGCAACCTCCTGCAGGTACTGGCCTACGAGATTGATCGGTACACCCCATACACCGCCGAACAGGTGCATTTTGTCGCCAGCGTGGTGCATCGCCGGGCACCACTGGCCCAGGTCGAGCTGGTGGCCATCGCCCGCAGTGCCTTGGATGACATGCTCGCGGCCTGTGGCGAACAGGGCGTGCAACTGACCGGCATCGATGCCCTCGGCCCGCATGGCCAACGCCTGTCAATCGACCTGCTACCCACCGGCAGTGCCGGCGCGCTCGCCCGCCGCGGCAGGCTCAATCGCTGGCTCTGGCTCGGCTGCTGCGCCTGCACGGTTTTGTTGGCAGCGGCATGGCTCGACCGCCGCCAGGGCGAAGTGGAGGCCATGCAGCGCGAGGTTGCCGTACAGCGGCAGGCCACCCAGCAGGTGCAGCAGTTGCGCCAAACCCTCGACAGCACCCTGGGCGCCTCAACCTACCTGGCGAGCCTCAAGGCGCAACGCCCAACTCTCACCGCGCTGCTGGCCAACCTGACTGCCTGCCTGGGCAGTGACACCTGGGTGGAGCAACTGGAAGTACGCGATGGTACGCATGTCACGTTCACCGGCCAGAGCGCACACGCCAGCGCCTTGCTGGCCCAGGTAAAGGCTTGCACAACGCTTGAGCACGCGCAGTTCCAGGGCGTCATCCAGGCGGACAAGGCTACCGGCCGCGAGCGCTTTTCCATCACCGCGCAGCTCAGACAGGAGGTGGCGAATGCGCCCGCTCACTAACCGTGAACGCAAGATTGCTGCCCTCGGCCTGCTTGGCCTGCTGGTGTGGGTATCGTGGTACGTACTATTCGAATGCCTGTGGCTCGGCCCATTGCGCAGCCTTGATGCACAAGCCCAGGCCCTGCGCCAACAGCAACGCCGCTATGCCAGCCTGATGCTCGAGCAGCCTGGCCTGCAGGCGCAACTCAAGCGCAGCCAGAATGACCCCGCCCAGCACAACAGCCTGCTGCCGGGCGACGACCCCAACGCCGTCGCCGCCGACCTGATGCAGCACGCCGTCGACCAGGTCAAGGCCCAGGCGCAACTTGGGCCGGGTTGCGACATCACCCAGCGCATGCCCATCGCCCCGGCCGAGCAGGAACAAGCCGAGCCTTATCGCCCGGTAAAAGTGAGCCTGACGCTGACCTGCGCCATCGAGCCACTGGCCGCCCTGCTGCATGCGCTGGAGTACGGGCAGCCGAGCCTGTTCATCGACCAATTGAGCATCCGTCGCAGCTCCGCGGCGCCGGCCAAAGGGCCCGCTGGGCGCCTGGAGGTGCACCTGCTGATACGCGGTTACCTGCGCACCCAATCGGCAGAAGGCAGCGCCTCATGAAGCTGCGCAGATCAACCCTGGTGCTGCTGACCGTCAACCTGGGTGCACTGCTGGCCAGTGCCTGGCTGCTGCTTGCCCCCAACCCTCCCCAGTGGCTACCCGCGCACCCGCCTGCACCCCTGCCTGCCCGGCTGCCGCCGGCAGCGCTGGCTGAACTGGCGCAGCCGGTGCGCGCCACAACATGGGCCCAGCCCATCTTCAGTGTCGACCGCCAGCCCGACCCCCACAAGCCAGGCCAGCACAGCGTTGCGCTGGCCAACCTGACCCTGACCGGTGTGGTGCTCGACGGGCAGGCCCGCTGGGCCTTCCTGCGCGAAGGCAACAAGCCCGCCAGCAAGGTCGCACTGGGCACAACGCTGGCCAGCGGCTGGGCCCTCACCCAGCTGACCCCGCTGACCGCCACCTTCACCCGTGCCGGGCAAAACCAGACCCTGAGCATGCCCGTGCTGCGCCTGCCGCCGCCGTCCAAGGCCTCCGCCATTACCCTTCCGCGTATTGAAACCCCATGACCATGCCACTTGCTTCTCGTAACCCTCTGCTCACCCCGTTGCTCGGCCTGAGCGTCGCCGTTGCCTTGGCCGGATGCGCCACCTCGCAGCGCGACATGCAAACCGACCCGGCGCTGATGCAGCAAGCCTTGAACGGCGCCGGCGACCCTGCCCCCGCTGCCAGCGCCGAAATGCCCGCTGCAGGCAGCGCCGACGCACCTGGCGCCGCCACCCCACGCACGGCGCCTGGGCGGCAGATCATCAAGGGCAACCAGCGGTTCATCCGCCCCGCCTCCCCCGCAGCATCAAAGGCCCAGGCCGAACAAGGCGACATCGTTTTCAACTTCACCGACCAACCCATCGAGGCGGTGATCAACAGCGTCATGGGCGACCTGCTGCACGAAAACTACAGCATCAGCCAAGGCGTCAAAGGCAGCGTGAGCTTCTCTACCTCCAAGCCGGTGACCAAACAGCAGGCGCTGTCGATCCTGGAAACGCTGCTGTCGTGGACCGACAACGCCATGATCCGCCAGGGTGACCGCTACGTGATCCTGCCTGCAGACAAGGCCGTCGCCGGCAAGCTGGTGCCCGAAACCACGGCCGCCCAGCCGGCCAGCGGTTTGGCGGCCAGGCTCTACCCGCTGCGCTACATCGGCGCCAGCGAAATGCAGAAACTGCTCAAGCCGTTCGTGCGCGAGAACGCCTTCCTGCTGGTGGACCCTGCACGCAATGTGATCAGCCTGGCAGGCACCCCGGATGAACTGGCGAACTATCAGGACACCATCGACACCTTCGATGTCGACTGGCTCAAAGGCATGTCGATCGGCGTTTATGGCTTGCAACGCGCCTCGGTAGCGGAACTCATGCCGCAGCTGCAGAAGCTGTTCGGCCCCGACAGCGGCATGCCGTTGTCGGACATGGTCAGGTTCATGCCTAACGAGCGCACCAACTCGATCGTCGCCATATCCGCACAACCGGAATATTTGCAGGAGGTCGGCGACTGGATCAGGACCATCGACGAGGGTGGCGGCAACGAACCGCAGCTGTTCGTGTACGACGTGCGCAACATGAAAGCCGCCGACCTGGCGCGTTACCTGCGCCAGATCTACGGCTCGGGGCAGATAGCCGATGACAAGGCAGCGAAGGTCGCGCCAGGGCTGAAAACCACTAGCCTGACTTCGCTCAACGGTACCGCAGGCCAGTCCTCGCAAGGCCTGGGCGGCATGGGCACCCAGGAGAACAACAGCGAAGACACCTCGGGCGACGAGTACGACGACGCTGAACAAACCGACACCAGCAGCGTCGAGCCCGGCGACGCCTCGGCCAAGAGCCTTGAGGAATCGGTACGCATCACCGCGCAGAAAAGCAGCAACCAGCTGCTGGTAAGGACTCGTCCGGCCCAATGGAAAGAGATCGAGTCAGCGATCAAGCGCCTGGACAGCCCGCCGCTGCAAGTACAGATCGAGACGCGCATTCTTGAAGTGAAGCTCACCGGCGACCTCGACCTCGGCGTGCAGTGGTACCTGGGCCGCCTGGCCGGCAACTCGTCCAGCACCACCGTCGCCAACGAAAGCGGCAGCCAAGGCGCACTGGGTGCCGGTGGCGTCGCACTGGGCAGCAGCTCGATGTTCTATTCGTTTGTCAGCAACAACCTGCAGGTCGCCTTGCGCGCCCTGGAAACCCGCGGCCTGACCCAGGTGCTCTCGGCACCGTCACTGGTGGTGCTGAACAACCAGCAGGCGCAGATCCAGGTCGGCGACAACATCCCGATCAGCCAGACCACCGTCAACACCAGCACCTCCGACACTACCCTGAGCAGCGTCGAGTACGTGCAGACCGGCGTGATCCTTGACGTGGTGCCACGGATCAACCCCGGTGGCCTGGTGTACATGGACATCCAGCAGCAGGTCAGCGACGCCGACGACAGCGCCGTCACCACCACCCAGCCCAACCCACGTATTTCCAGCCGCGCCGTCTCGACCCAGGTGGCCGTGCAGAGCGGCCAGACCGTGCTGCTCGGCGGCCTGATCAAGCAGGACAACGGCCAGTCCGATACTCGCGTGCCCGGCCTTTCGAGCATTCCCGGCATGGGCTGGCTGTTCGGCAGCACCTCGAAAAGCCGTGACCGCACCGAGTTGATCGTGCTGATCACGCCCAAGGTGGTGAACAACCCCGAACAGTCGCGGCAGGTGACGGCTGATTACCGTCAGCAGATGCAACTGCTTAAGCTGCAATCGGCAGGCGCTCACTGAGGCAGGCTTGGGGTAAACTGGCCGGCGCCATGGAAGCCGACAGGACAAGGAATGCTACCCCCCTCATCTACACACAAGGCCCGTGTGCGCCGTGCACTGGTGGGCTGGCTGCAAGCGGCCGCGCTGGTGCACTTGCTAGTAGGCCTGGGCCTGACCTGGGCCGGCAATACCGCGCTGCTTGGCACCTATCAACTGAGTATCGAGCAGGCGTTCTGGGGCCAGGCCGCCCCGGCAGCTGCCCGCCACCAGCAGGTCTGGTGGCTCGCGCTGTTTGGCGCCACCCTGCAAAGTTACTCACTGTACATGCTCGGCCTCATTCACCTGGGCAACCGCCTGCGCAGCCACAGCGCCTGGGCGTGGCTGGCGTTCGGCATCGTGCTATGGGCGCCCCAGGACGTGCTGGTGTCGCTGCAGGCCGGCATGTGGTCGCACCTGGTCATCGATGCCCTGGCGTTGCTCGCCCTGCTGCCCCCTTTGCTGTGGCTTTACCGCCATGACCGCCCCACCACCACTTTGAAAGGACTTGAACGTGGCTGATCTGCCGATCCTGACCTGGGCCATCAACCTGCTGCTGATACAAGGGGTGCTCGGCGCCCTCGACACGCTTTACCACCATGAGCTGACCGTTGCTTTGCCCCGACGCCACAGTGCACGCCTGGAGCTGGCCATCCACGCGGTGCGCTCCTGCTGCTACGGTGTGCTGTTTCTGGGCATCGCCCATGTGGCCTTCCAAGGGGTCTGGGCGGTTATCGTGGCCGTCGTGTTCACCCTGGAAATCGGCCTGACACTGTGGGACTTCGTGGTCGAGGACCGCAGCCGCAAGCTGCCGGCCATCGAGCGCATCATGCACACCGTGTTGGCCATCAACGCAGGTGCCTTCTTCGCCCTGTACGGCCTGCAACTGCTGCAGTGGTCCAGCCTGCCCACTGGCCTGGCTGCACTCGACCTCGGCTGGCGCGGCTGGTTGCTGACGCTGTTCGCCGTGGGCGTGACGGCTTCGGGTGTGCGCGATGCACTGGCCACACTGCGCATGCAGCGCAGAGGGTTGCCGGCCAACCCTTTTGCAGGCGGTGCCTACAAGCAGGTGCTGGTGACCGGTGGTACCGGTTTTATCGGTGAGACCCTGGTCAACCAATTGCTTGATGCGGGGCATACCGTCAGTGTCCTCGCCCGCGACCCACTGCGCGCTGCTTATCTGTTCGACGGCCGCGCCCGCTGCTTGCGCAGCCTCGACAAGCTCGGCCACGACGAGCGATTTGATGTGGTCATCAACCTGGCCGGGGCTCCGGTCGCCGGGCCACGCTGGACCGCCCGCCGCCAGGCTCAGCTACTGGCCAGCCGAGTGGGCACCACCGAGGCGTTGCTGCGCTGGATGAAACAGGCCAGGCACAAGCCGGCCCTGTGGATTCAAGCCTCTGCCATTGGCTATTACGGCGTGCGCGAAAGCAGCCAGCGCCTGGACGAAACGTCCGACAAAGGTGCCGGGTTCATGGCTGAGCTGTGCGCACGCTGGGAAGCGGCGGCCAGCCCTGCCAGCCAGTTCGGTACTCGCCAGGTAGTCCTGCGCCTGGGCGTGGTATTCGGCCCCGGGGGTGCCTTGACGCCCTTGCTGATGCCGTTGCGCCTGGGCATGGGCGGGCGCATGGGAGATGGCCAGCAGATCATCAGCTGGGTGCACCGTGACGATGTGCTGCAGGTGATGGCGCGTGCGATGGCTGACCCCTCAATGCAAGGCACCTACAACATGGTCGCACCCGAGCCCGTCAGCCAGGCCGAGTTTGCTGCCACCGCTGGCAAGCTGCTCAAGCGCCCCGTCTGGCTGCATGTCCCGGCAGCGCCGGTGCGTGCCCTGGCCGGCGAAATGGCCGAACTGTTCTTCGATGGCCAGCGCGTGTTGCCGGCTCGCCTTGAGCAGTCGGGCTACCGCTTCAACTACCCGACGCTCGATAGCGCGCTGCGTGACCTGGCCTGAGGAGCAATCATGAGCAAGCCCTTGTTGTACCTGCTGGCGGGCAATGGTAGCGCCGCCGACTGGTGGGAGGATGCCATCCCGCACTTTCAGCACTACCAGGTCCAAGCCTTGGAGTTGCCGGGGTTCGGTGACAATCCAGAACCGCCCTGCGCAGACCTGGCCGACTATGCGCAAGCGCTGCTGCGCCTTACCCGCCCTGGCCAGGCTATCCTGGCGGTCGGCGTCAACGCGTTGATCGTGCTGCATGCACTGCAGCGTCGCCCGGGGCATTTCAGCCGCAGCGTACTGCTGGCACCGGTCGGCGCATTTCTGTGGCAACGTCGCCTGCCGGCCCTGATGTCGCCGCTGCCCCTGCGCAAAGGCATCCATTGGCTGCTCAGCCATAAGCCGCACTGGTTCGCCCACAAGTTTTCCGTGCAGCGCTGGACACCTGCGCAGTACCGCCGCATGGGCGAAGGCTACCGCCGTTGCAGGGCCTTTGTGCCCTACTGGGACCAGCTGCGTGCCGACACCGCGCTGCCGCTGCTGGAATGGATAACCGACCCGGTCGAGCTGATATGGGGCGACCAGGACCAGGTGCTGGGTATCGCGCAGGCTGCAGCGTGGTCGGCGATACTCGCCCGCGCCGACCTGCGCATCAGTTTGCAGGCTGGCTGGGGGCACTACCCGTGGATCGACGCACCGGCCACGTTCGCCGCCTGGCTGGAATCCGGCCCTGAAGGCTTCGTCGCCCACACCAAAGGCGGCCGCCTGCGCCTGGCCGAGCTTGCCGGGCAGCCGGTGCCCAAGGCCGTGACCTTGGCTGACAGCGCCGACCCGCGCCTGCCCCCGCTCCTGGCTTCGGCCCCCAACGCGTTATGGGCCGTGCGTTCATCCAGCTATGGCGAAGACCAGGCCGATGCCGCCAACGCAGGCCTCAGCACCACTTACTTGCGCGTGCCCAGCGACCAGGTCGCAGCACGCGTCAGGCAATTACGCAGCGAGGGGGTTGAGGAAGTGGTGGTGCAGCGCTTCATCACCCCGCAGGTTTCCGGCATCGCTTTCGTTCGCCACTTGGCCGTGGAGGTGGAGTGGCTGGAAGGCCATCTGGAAGCCCTCGCCGACGGCCAGGCGACGCCACAGCGGGCCACGCTTTCGCGCCTCGGCCCTGCCTGGCGCAGCGGTGCATTCCAAGCCCTGCATGGTTTGACAGCAACCGCACTGTGGCGCTTCTTGCAGGGTGTGCTCAAGGCATTCCACTACGTGCCGGGCGATGTCGAGTGGGCATGGGACGGCCAGCAGCTGTGGCTGCTGCAATACCGGCCGATCAGCGAGCATGGCTGGCGTCGCCACCTGACCTCGGCCAACATCGCAGAAATTCTGCCGCCACAGCCCAGCCGCTTCGTCGAGTATGGCCAACGCCGCGCCGCCGCCAGCATCCCGGCGATCATGGCGCGCTGGGACAGCCGTGTGCTGCAAGACAACGAGCCTTTCACTGCCGTTTTCGGCGGTGCCTCTTACATCAATAACGACTTGTTCCTCGCGCGTTTATCCGACTGGGGCATCTCGGCCGCCAACTATGCGGGTGAAGTGGGCGGTGCAACCCCGGCCCTGCCGTGGCGCCCGCTGCGTCTGCTGCGGTCACTGCCACGGCTGTGGCGCATGCAGCGCAGTGCCCGTGCTCACCTGCAAAACCTGGCACCCGGGCTGCAACGTTTCGACCAGGAGCTGGGGCAACTGCGCGCCGACGGTGCCGATGGCCAACAATTGGCCGACTGGTTCAGTCGCTTCTACGTCTTCGTAGTGCAAGGCAACCTGTGCATCGCCACGGCGCTGGCCAGCAGTGGCGGCGCGCTGCTGGGCAGGCCGGCTACCGCCTACGACAACCTGCAGAACAGCCCACACCGCCTGCCCTGGGAGACAGACCCCGGCACCCCGCGCCCTGCCCTGACCGACCTGCCGCTGCAGCCGCTACCGGCGTGGCCAGCCTCCATCACACTCGCACACAGGCTCGGCCTGCCCGGCCTGCGCGGCTATTACCTGCAGGTACGCGAGTGGTACCGGGACAACCTGATGCGGATTTTCTTCCGCCTGCACCATGCCATGCCCGAAGCACAGCGGGCGCACTGGTTCGGCCCTCACCCGCAGGTGCGCAGCCGCGATGGCAGCTTCTGGCAGGACGGTAGCCAGGGCAGCGAACAGGCCGCAGGCTTCATGATCTACCCCGGCCAGGTGCAAGGCATTCTGGGCCAGGACATCCTCCTCGAAGACAGCCTGGACCCCGGCCGCCATGCTGAGTATCAAGCCGCCCGCGCCGTCATCGCGCGCATGGGTGGGCGCCTGTCCCATGGTTCCACCTTGCTGCGCGAACTGCGCAAGCCGTCCGCGGTACTCCCGCAGGTGGGCAGCGAGTGGCTGGGGTGCGAGGTGCTTTTGCATGACGGTGAACTGCGCTTGGTAGGGGCACATGGCACGGGCCTCGCCACACCACGGGCCTCCTGAACGACAAGGACTGTAAGACAACCCTTATGCTACCTGTTCGAAAAATATTGCTGGCCCAACTTGGTCTGGTGTTGCCACTCACGCTGAGCGGCTGCTGGAGCACGTTCATGCATTTGGATGGGCAGCGTTGCGTCTACCCGGGCACGCGCTTGGGTTGGAACTTCGCCACCGAGAACAGCGGGGCCTGGATCGCGCTGGTGGATGTGCCGTTTTCTTTCGCACTGGATACCGTGTTACTGCCCTACGATCTCACCGCATTTCTACCGCAGGGCATGGGTGGCGATGACAAGGAGTGCGATCTCGGGGGCTCGCTCCACGTGATGTAGCAGCCCCCCCTACACCAGGCCCGGATCATCCCAAGCAACACGTCCGGGATTTGCTCGCAGGTCAAAGCCCTGACAGCGCCTGACGCAGGTTGACGTCTGCAGCGTCTGCCTTCTCGATGGCCAACTGCCCCTCGAGTTCGTCCAGGTGCTCGATCATCTGGCCCACGGCGGCCTGGGTATCACCGGCGCGCAACGCATCGATGATCGCCTGGTGCTCGTGCGACGCGCAGGGCGGGCTGTCGCCCCGCTGGTAGAGGGCGACGATCAACGAGCTGCGCACCATCAGGTTGTCGAGGATGCCGGCCAGCACCTGGTTGCCGCTCACCTCCCCCAGCAGCAGGTGAAACTCGCAGAGTTCCCGCACGATCGCGCGGCGGTCGGTGCTGGCGGTCGCGGCGCGTTCGTCGTGCATGTGCTGCTCGATGCGCGCCTGATGCTCGGCGATACGCGCCGGGGTGATGGCCTCGACGATCGCCCGCTCCACCGCACGGCGGGCGGCGAAGATTTCGCGCGCTTCACGGGCGCTGGGCTGGGCCACGGTGGCGCCGCGGTTGGGCTCGATGTCGACGATACGCTGCATGGCCAGGCGCTGCAGCGCTGCCTGTACGTGGTTGCGGTTGGCTTGCATGATCTCGACGATATGCGCCTCGACCAGCCGCACACCGGGCCGCAGCCGATGCTGGGCGATGGCCTTGGCGAGCACCTCGGCGATACGCTGGACTTCCTGCTGCTTGCTGCTAACCGGCTTGTCTTTCATTGCAACCCCAAAACCCTGAAACGCATTCGGCCGGCATTATCCGCCGGCCCATGCGGCGCGGCAATCGGCGCGGTTCAGCGCTGGCGGCCGAGGCAAGCTGGTGCAATGCGCATTGAACTAATCAGATTCACCAACTCCCTAACCCTGTGCAACAAGCCCACTGACACTCATTTGGAAGGATCACTATGAAGCGCGAACAGGTTGAAGGTGTTGCAGAGAAAATCGCAGGTAAAGCGCAGAGTGCGGTAGGCCGCTTTATCGAGGACCCGGCACTGGAGGCCGAAGGCGACGGGCGCCAGGCAGCCGGCCAGCTCACCAAAAGCTATGGTGATGCCCTGAACAACGTCTCCACTTTCGTCAGAGAAAAGCCGATCACCGCCCTGGCGATTGGTGCAGCCATCACGCTGGTTGTATCCCGCCTGCTGCGCCGCTGATGATCAGGCTTGAGTGGCGCAGAAGGCTTCCTGCTGCGCCCTTCGGGCCGCTATACCGATCGTGGTCAGCCGGCCAGGACATGCTCAAGCCCCTGGCGATAACGCGTCACTTCAAAAGCCGCGAAGCGCTGCTTGAACTTCGAGGAATCGAACAGGTTGTCCTGCGCATAGCGCGGCAGAAGCTCCCGCAGCTCACGGACCTGTGGCGATACCAGGCCGGCAGCCATCAGTAGCCACTTGCCGAGCACCCGATAATCCGCCTCGCGACCGCCCACCTCGGCGGCCAGGGCCACGAATTGCCGGTAAGTGAGGCGGTCGTCGTCGCAGGGCAAATGCCACGTTTGCCCGAACGCATCCGGCGCGTTGCCCAGCGCCGCCAGCGCACGGCTGGCATCGGGCGTCCAGATGAGCGTGCGCAGCGTGTCATCGCGTACCGGTACCTGCGGTGTCTGGCCAGCCTTGAGCTTGTCGATGACCAGGGTGTTGGTGATGCTCTGGGTTTTGTCCGGGCCGTAGAACTCAGGGGCACGTCCGATGAGCACAGGGATCTCGCCCCGGGCCATTTCCTCCATCACCATGGTCGCCATGGCTGCACGTACCCTGCCTTTGCGGCCAACCGGCGCGAACTCGGTCGCTTCGGTCAGCAGGCGGTCGTCCTGCGGGTACATGTAGGTATTGTCGAAGTAGACGAATTTGGCCCCTGCCGCACGCGTTGCGTCCAGGGCGTTCTTCAGCATCACGGGGAACTGCGTTTCCCACAGCTGGGTGTCTGGCGGCAGGCCCGCCGTGAAGTAGACGATGCTGCTGCCCTCCACGGCCTTGGCGGCCTGCGCCGCATCGAGCAGGTCGGCGGGCATGAGGCTGTCGGCGTCATTGACCTTGCGTGGACGGCGGCTGACCAGCCGCAGCTCCTGGGTGAAAGAACGGTTCAGTTCACGCGCCAGTTCCACGGCAATTTGCCCGGTGGCGCCCAAGATGGTTTGCATGCGATTTCCTCGAAGCTGGACGGCGGGCCGGATGCCTCAGGCGGCGCCAGTGTTCATACCCTAGGGTTGAAGTAAGGTTCAAGGTCAAGCATTGCTAGGGCTTCTTCAGGCGCAAATCTCGGTTTATAAGCGTGGTGAATGCCGCAAGACACGGCATCCCGCCCGACTAGCAGGCTCAATGCCTCATGCCCAGTTCGGCATCGTCAATCAGCGCCTTGGCCAATGCGCTCAGGTAATGGGAAGCCCAGATCAGCTGCGGGTTGTCGTCCATCAGGCCAGCGATAGTCATGTCGCGCACACAGCCCATTAGCTCCGAGGCCTGCTCCCGGGCGTCCTGGCAGGGGATGCCGGGCTCGATGCAGAACAGCGGCTGGGTCTTGTTTTCACCCTGATAGAACCTGGTTTTGCCGACGGTTGTTTTGGTTTCTGTGGTCATTGTTCAGTCTCCCTGGAATCTCCGTCGCTTGCCCGGGCCTCTTCGCTGGCAAGCCAGCTCCCACAGGTAAAAGACAATCCTCGGCACTGCCGGGAACCTGTGGGAGCCGGCTTGCCGGCGATGAGGCCCGATCGTAAAGCGCAAGTTTCGACCTTTAATGCTGCGTGCGCTGCTGCGCCGCCATCTGCATCTGGATCAACGCTGACTCAAGAAGCACACGTAGCGCTTCAAGCTCATGCATTGAGGCCATCATCAGCACAGCAGCGGGCGACCTGGGCTGCAGCGCAACCGCCTGCTGCGCCACGGTCTGCGCGCACAGCGCATATTCTGTGGCCTGGATGATCGTGTCTTCGAGGGAGTGGTGATTGTGGGGTGGATCGGGGACGATCTTTAACATCGTTATATACCTCTGTCAGGGACCGACACCCATTGCTGTCAAACAATTGGGTGGCAGCTGTACGTGGGTTGACAGACCGGTCAACAGAGGTAAAACCCGGCGCACACGAGGTGCCCCACGCACAGCCACCATGGAGGTGAACGTTACCTTACTGTTGAGTCGGCCTGTCAAAGCCGATCGCTGGGTTCAGCGACCCGCCGAGACTAGAGGGCTGTCAGAGCGGCGGCAACGAAAAAAAGGCGGCAGGAGTATGTTTGGGAAATGGACTACAAGAAAGGGGGTAATTCTGATTTTTATGAGGTGAGTCTTTACTGCAACTGAACCTGGCGCCGGGACTGGAGGCCTCGCAATGACAACCATCAATGTGAAATCCCGATTCGAAGCAAAGCTGCTTCGGCCGGCAAAACCTGAAACTGATGCGTCATGGGCATTCGTGGTGTTGCCAAAGGCCGTGAGTGCACAACTTCCAAGACGCGGAAGAACAACCGTTGAAGGGACAATCAATGGGCAGCCTTTCAAGGCAACCCTTGAGCCGGATGGTCAGCTGAGCCATTGGCTGCAGGTCAGTCCTGCGTTACTCCAAGCCGCCAACGCGGCCATTGGCGACATCGTTGCGCTGGAGTTGGCCCCTGTGAAGAAGGAGCCCGAACCCGAGGTTCCAGCGGATTTGGAGAACGCATTGGCAAACGCCCCTGAAGCGCGTGTGGTCTGGAACAGTACGACAACCCTCGCGCGAGTGGACTGGATACACTGGATGACCTCAGCCAAACAGCCCGCGACGCGCGCAAAACGCATTGCCAATGCATGCGACATGCTTGCATCCGGCAAGAAGCACGTGTGCTGTTTCGATCCGTCTGGCTATTACAGCAAGGCCTTCCGTGCGCCACAGGCGCAAGATCAATGAATGTTCATCGGGCCCCGCTCAGGCTGCACCCTTGGCCTGCTGTTCCAGGTGCACCTGCAAGGTCGGGTCGATTTGCAGGGCGCTGGCCAGCTCGTCAAGGTAAGCCCGCTCTGCGGCCTGCTGGTCATCCACCAGCATCACGCTGGCCAGGTACATTTCTGCCGCCATTGCCGGGTCCCGGGCCGACTGCGCCACTTCGGCAGCATCGAGTGGTTTGTTGACCTCCTCATCCAGCCATTGCTGCAATTGCGGGTCGTCGGTGTGGCGTTTGATTTCGGTGTAGATCAATTGCTCTTCCTGGGCGTCGATGCGACCGTCAGCCTTGGCGGCCGCAATCAGCGCGCGCAAGATGGCATGGCTGTGGCCCTCGGCCTCGGCGCCGGACAGCTGGTCGACGGTACGCATGGCCTGTTGCGGCGCTGCCGCCTGGCTGCGCTGCCAGTTTTGATAGGCCTGGAACGCCATCATGCCCAACGACGCCAGGGCCGCGTAATTGACACCTCCCGCGGCGCGCCCCTGGGCATAGCCGCCAGCGCTGCGACCGCCTCCCAGAATGCCGCCCAGTAAACCACCAAGGCCACCACCGCCACCCATTGCACCACCGCCGCCAAGCAAACCGCCCAGCAAGCCGCCCAACCCGCCTTGCGATGACAGGCCACCGCTCCGTTGCTGCGCTTGCGCGCCCTGCCCGGCTCGAAGCAACTGTTCAAGCAGATCGCTAGTGTTCATGGCACCGCCCTCGGTCGGTAGTGTTTGCCCCGACAAGCAACGATAGTCCCGTCAAGGTAATCCGCCATGACCGTTTGGCCGACGTAAGCCGGTAGGTGGGCGGACATCTGCAGGCCCTGGCCGCTTCGCAGCCCATCGCCGGCAAGCGCGGCTACCACAGGTCACGCCCGGCTGAGCGCTATCGACCGGTAGCGGCTTCGCGGAACGCACCCTTGCACCGTTTGCATTCCCGACAGGAATGCCTCTATAAAAAACATGAATTTTATTTATAGCTGCAGAACCCATACCGTACTTTCTCCTGCATATGGAGATGACGGTATGAATGATTCAAGGCTGTGCCTGTACGTAGATGCTCAATTCACCAGCCCCTACGGCATGTCATGCTTTGTGGCGCTTCGGGAAAAGTGTATCGAATTCAAGATGAATACACTTGACCTGGATACACGGGAGCATCAGGCAGCGGACTATTCCCACCTTTCGCAGACTCAGAGAGTGCCCACATTGGTGCATGAAGGCTTTGCGTTGTCTGAATCGTCGGCAATTACCGAGTATCTGGAAGATCTGTTCCCTCAGACGCCGATCTACCCGTCAAACTTGCAGCAGCGTGCCAAGGCGCGGCAAGTTCAAGCCTGGTTGCGCAGCGACTTACTCCCTATTCGCCAGGAGCGCTCCACGCTAGTTGTGTTCTATGGCGTCAAATACGGCGCTTTGTCGACGTGCGCTCAGTCTTCGACCCAAAAGTTGGTGGAGGCCGCGCAACTGCTGCTGGCTGATAGCGCGGACTACCTTTTCGGCCAATGGTCTATCGCCGATGTAGAACTCGCGTTGATGCTGAATCGATTGATACTCAATGGCGACAGCCTCCCCGCCCAATTGGAGGATTATGCTGAGCGGCAATGGCAGCGCCCGAGCGTGCAGGAATGGGTCAAGCTGGAGCGACCCCGACTGTAGCCGCAGCGCATCGGCGGTCGCTATCCGCTATAGGTCGACCATGCACGACTGATAGCGGGGCGGCTTCGCCGCCCATCGCCGGCAAACCCAGCTCCCACAGGTACTCTGCAGGCCCGGAGACTGGTTAGGTTCTTGAGGGAGCTGACTTGCCGGCGATGGGGCCACTACAGAGTGCTGGGGCGGTGTCCGCCATGCCGAAAGCAGTCCCTCGCAAGCGCCTGCTGTCGTGATAACTTGCAGCCCAGCTTACCGACCGCTCGGCAAAGGCGGCCGCGTTTCGACTTGTTCAAGGCTTACACGGTAGGTGGTGTAAGTGTCACCGTCCTCAAGGTAAAGGTCGCTCCGGTAACGCGAGACTGCGCCTTTGAGCTTGATGTGCAGGCCGTTGGACACCCGCTGGATTGACACGTCTTTCAAATCGGTGTCCGAGATCAGGAATGGCGGGGTCTTGGCCAGTAGCACCTTCATCGTCGCATCACTCCTGCCGTCGCCGTCGTTGACGTAGAACCTGAGGCTTTTGGGCTCATCTGAATCTCTGGCATCCTGTACGATGTAGATCGATTGGCCCGCAATGAAATCTTGCTTCAGCACTACCTCAGACGGAAGTTCCGGCTTGTGCAGGTATCCGTAGGTGAGAACGCATGCAAGGCAGATCAAAAAGAAAATCGCGAAATACTTTTTGACTTTGACTATCAGGGTTTGAAGTTCCGTCTTGTTCATGGGTTTCAGCTTATTCGAAGGTGAAAATCACCACGATTCATCCTTTTGGGTGTCACGGGCTAAGTGCACGGGGTATCAATAGCTGTGATGGTAACGTCGCCAACGCCGGCAAGCCGGCTCCCACAGAGATATAACCTGTCTCCAGGCCTGCGCAGTACCTGTGGGAGCCGTGCTTGCCGGCGATGGCCTGCATTGACAACGCAAAACCTTGGATCAATGTACAAGCTGGAAAGTGCCCGCTGGTGAACGGCAGCTACCGACCCATTTGCGCAGTGGCCAAAATTCCTCAGCTGCAGCTCGTGGAGTTCAGGTCGTTGATCACATCGTCAAACGCGCTACCGAAGAACTTGGCATCACGCTCGATCGGATTGTTGTGCTTCCATGCCATCTGGCGTTGCTCATCGTATTTGTAGCCACCCGATCGGGCCGTATCGATAGCCTCGCGGCCCTTGCCGACAAACTGGTTCATGCGGCTGAGCACCACGCTGCAGCCTGGGCCGTTTGCCGTGTTCTGCTTGTGCCAGCCTTCGATCATCTGCGCGGTTTTGCCCAGGCTTTCTTCAAACGGCTTGACCGACGCCTCGGCCCCGGCCGACTGGAAGAAGTCGGTGGACAAGCGCATCGATTGCTTGGCGTATAGCACGATCCCGGCGCGGTAATACGCCAGCGAGTCCTTTTCGGCCTCGTCGAACGCCTGCCGGGTGTTGACTTCATCGCGCTTGGCCAGACCGTCATAGAACTTGGCCTGCTCGATGGCAACGCCTTCGAGCGCTGCATCCAGGGCCGGCTCCATCTCCCTGGCCTTCTGGCCACCATCGCTCAGGTAGCCTTTGGAGGCAGCGTAGTTGGCGAGCTCACTGTGGAGGGGCTGGAGCTTTTCCAGCGCCACCAGCATCGCTTTTGCTGGCGCGTCTAGCTCCGGCATGGGTGACGGCAAGGCCAGGGCCTTGTTCAGGTTGTCGCGCAGGAGGCTGATGTCATAGGCGCTGAACAGGTTGTACGTCGACAGCTTGTTCGTGGACTGCAGGTCCTTCGAATACTCTGTACGGCGATGATCCAGAATGGCCGCAAAATTGCCACCGCGGTTGGCGGCATCGACATAGGCGTTGTACTTCTCGATCTCGATCTGTTCGGCGCTGGGTTGTTCAGCCGCAACCTGCCCCTGCGGGGCCGTCGCACTGCGAGGTGCCTGCGCGTTATCACAACCGGCCAGCAGAACCCCTGCGGCGATCAGCAGTCCTAGCCACACCCTGCTTACTTGCATTGTCTTCATCCTTGTCTTGTCCTGGGGCGATCAGCTGCTGACACATTGCCATCAGCCGGGAGCGCTATCCTAGAGCCTCAATAGTCGATGAAGTTCAAGCATGGCCTGCCTTTTTGCATTTTTGCGGTTGGTTTCGCATTCTGCCTCGGTGACAGCACCGTAAACTTGCATTCGCAACGAAAAGGAATTCGCCATGATTGTCGGGATTGACCTGGGTACGACCAACAGCCTGGTCGCGGTATGGAACGAACACACCAGTGAACTGGTGCCCAATGCCTTGGGGCAATTGCTGACCCCCTCTGTGGTCGGGCTCGACGACGAAGGCCGGATACTGGTCGGCCAGGCTGCCCGCGAACGCTTGTGCACGCACCCGTCGCTGACCGCAGCGCTATTCAAACGGCATATGGGCAGTGCCCGCACGCTGCAGCTGGGCGCAATGCCGTTTCGCCCCGAAGAGCTGTCGGCGATGCTGCTCAGAAGCCTCAAGGAAGATGTCGAGCGCACGTATGGCGAGGCAGTCACCGAAGCGGTGATCAGCGTGCCGGCCTACTTTAGCGATGCCCAGCGCAAGGCGACCCGCATCGCCGGTGAGCTGGCCGGGCTGAAAGTCGACAAGCTGATCAATGAGCCGACCGCCGCGGCGCTCGCCTACGGCCTCCCCCAGCAGGGCAGTGAGTCGTCGTTTCTGGTGTTCGACCTGGGCGGTGGTACCTTCGACGTGTCGATCCTCGAGCTGTTCGACGGCGTGATGGAGGTACGTGCCAGCGCAGGCGACAACTACCTGGGTGGCGAGGACTTCGATCAGTTGCTGGCCAGGCAGTTTATCCAGGCCCACGCTGAAGATCCGCACTTCCCGGATAGCGCGTCGATCAGCCCGCTACTGCACCGCGAGGCCGAGCGAGTACGCATCGCACTGGGCCACTCGCCCACCAGCGATTTCGTACTGCAGGTCGGTGCGCGACGCTGGCAGCACACCTTTACCCAGCAGGCCATGGCCACGCTGTTCGAGCCCCTGCTGGAGCGGCTGCGCAACCCTGTGGAACGCGCCCTGCGCGATGCCCGCATACGCAGCGACGAGCTGGACCAGGTGCTACTGGTGGGCGGCGCCACGCGTATGCCGCTGGTACGCAAGCTGGCTGCCAGCCTGTTCGGCCGCTTCCCTTCGGTGCAGCTGAACCCGGACGAGACCGTGGCGCTCGGCGCTGCGGTGCAGGCCGCCTTGAAGGCACGGCACGCGGCCCTGGAAGAAGTGGTGCTGACCGACGTCTGCCCCTATACCCTTGGCATCGCGACAGCGCGCCGTGTGGGCAACGAACATGAGAGCGGGCACTATCTGCCGATCATCGAGCGCAATTCCACCGTCCCGGTCAGCCGGGTAAAAACCGTGTGCACGGTGCATGAGGCGCAAGAAATCGTGCAGGTGCAGATCTACCAGGGCGAGAGCCGCCTGGTGCGTGACAACATCCCCCTCGGCGAACTGCAAATCCCGGTGCCAACGAACAAGGGCGTGGTTGACCTTGATGTGCGCTTCACCTACGACAGCAACGGCCTGCTCGAATGCCAGGTCAGCATCCCCATCACTGGCGAGCAGTTCGCGCTGGTCATCGAGAACAACCCCGGCGTGCTCAGCGCCGAGGACATTGCCGAACGCCTGCACAAGCTCGAAGCGCTGAAAGTCCACCCACGCGACCAGCAGGTCAACACCCTGCTGGTCGCGCGGCTTGAGCGCCTCTATCAAGAAAGCCTGGGCGAGCGTCGCGAGCTGGTAGACCACTGGGCCACGCGGTTCCAAGAGGCGCTTGCCAGCCAGGATGAACGTGTCATCGGCCAGGCGCGCCATGAGCTGGGCGCGCGCATGGCATCATTCGAAAGCAGCGACGGGCGCTGACCGATGAACTCAGTTTCCGATTGCTGGCGGGTGCTGGAGCTTGCATCCGCGTGCGACGAGCGAAGCCTCAAGCGCCAGTACGCCAAGCTGCTCAAGGTCACGCGACCCGACGAAGACCCGGCCGCGTTCCAGCAGCTGCGCGACGCTTATGAACAGGCGCTGCAGGCTCTGCAGGGGGAGCGGACGGATGCTCAAGTTACCGAACGCGCGCCACCGCCCGACACACCACCCGCCAGCCGTACGCTTCACGCGCGTTCAGCCCATGAGCAAGCCGTTGCATTGCTTGACGGGTTCGTCGACTCGGCCATCGAACAGGTTTGGCCCGAAGCGCAAGCAAAAAGCATCGAGGGCGTCTTCGAACGCCTGTTGTTCGAGCGTTGCCTGCGCGCAGCGTCAGCCCATTCCCATACCCTGCACTGGGGCATCGAACAGCGTCAGTGGCTCACCCCTTGGCAGCAGTTTCCCGCCTCGGCCGCCGAACAGCAGCGCCTGGCGCTCATACTCGCTGTCACCCTCTACAACGCGCTCGAACAATCACTGGCCGCCGGCGAGCATCAGCGCTTTAGCGGCATGCTCGAGCGGGCCAGTCGCCAAGGCTGGCTAGCGGACCTGGAGCGTCGCCAAGCGCTTCAAGTGCACGTGCTGACCCTGTTGCTGGACGATGAAGACTGGCCGCCCGAGCTGTTCGAGCACCTGTGCCAGACATTCGCCTGGAACGCTTCAGGTGCCGAGCCACCGATTGCAGACGAACACTGGCAAACCCTGCGCAGGCGTTACCAACAGCGAGCCTGGCTGAGCCACCTTCGCAGCCTGGCGGATCGACGCGAGGTGCAGGCCAGCCCCGATGCCAACGCCGCCGCGCTGTTTCTGTTGGCGCCCCAACATGAGCGGCAAAAGGCAATGGCCGCCGCCTTCGTCGAGGCCGACTGGCAAGCCTGCGAGCGCCTGTCAGAGGCGTTCGCAGCGGGCTACCCAGACCTGTTGGGGATGTTCCCCAACCATGACGCCTGGTTCTGGAAAACGCTGGTCGAGCCCCGCGACCCGCCCCATGGCGTCAAGCGCGCCGCCGCTGTGATCACACTGGCCCTGGCGCTCAATGGCCTGCCCAAGCTGGACCCTGTCACCACGTTGCTCATGCTCCCGCTTTACGCGGCGGGTGGGCTGCTTGCAGCGAAGATGGGCCAGTGGCTGTTCGGCCACTGGACGCAGATTGCAGCCAGCCTTCAGGACATCGATCAACGCGTCAGCGCCTGGTGCGTCAGCAAGCGCATCACCCGTGACCGCCGCCACCTGGTCATACGCAACGCAGGGCCGTTGCTGGGGCTGGCCCTGCTGTTATGGCACTGGCTGGGGCCGCTTGGCCTGGGCACCTACGTGCTAATTGGCATCATCGGCCTGCTGCAACCAGCCGATTGGGGGCCGCAGGCCAGCGACTATCGCTGGCGCAGGCCGCTGCGGGCGGTGTATCGGATTGCCGGGCTCAGTGGCGTGCAGTGGCTGCTTTGCAGCGTGATGGTGGTGGTGATCGGTTGGGTGCGATTGGTATCCTGATCGCCCTTTACACCCAAGCCTGCGCTCCCGAACGTCCTTTCCTGGCAAAGGTAAGACCGCGCTGCTCAAACTGCTGCGAAGGGCGATACTTTGCCGTGGCTGCACAGCGTAGTAACAGCGTTGCTTGTTGGCGAAACAACTCAAGGAAGCTAAAGATGCCCCAACCTCCGAATGGACTACCGATCTACCGCGTGCTGACGGGCCCCGATGACGCTGGCTTTTGCCGGCGGGTCAGTGAGGCTTTGGAACTCGGCTACCGACTGCATGGCGGACCTGCGCTCACGTTCAATGGCCAGGATGTGATCGTCGCGCAGGCCGTTGTTTGGCCTGGGCAGGCCGCTGATCACTGACTGCTACCGACCCATGGCGGACACCGCCCCAACGCTGTGTAGTCAGTACCGGCCTCATCGCCGGCAAGACGGCTCCTATAGAACAAACGCTAACTTACTGATTTGGCGGGGATCCTGTAGGAGCGGCTGCAGCCGCGAACCCCGGCGAAGCCGGTGCCATCCACCGCGACGCCTGCTTCGCGGCTGAAGCCGCTCCCACAGGGTATGCGGCGCGCTCGCGGGCTTTGTTCTCTGCGCGACAACGCAGCCCGAAGGCCTGGGCAATCTCCCACACAGATATAACCATTCTCCGGGCCTGCGCAGTACCTGTGGGAGCCGGCTTGCCGGCGATGGGCCGCGAAGCGGCCCCGGCCTTCGGGTCTGCGCCATGACATCGTCTGCGCCTAGGAGATCGAGCGCCGCCCGCGCGGCGCTCGATCTCATAGGCGCTGAAGATTTGAAGTGGACATTCGGATGTCGACTTATGCGCACGCCAATCCTGCGAGAGCCTGTAGGTCCATGCTGCTCACAGAGGGTTTGGCTCTCGACCGAATCGGCTCAGAACGTTCCGCGTAGCGTCAACATATAGTTGCGAGGCGCGCCGTACCAGTTGCCGCCAGCAGTGGAGTCGACCGTCTGGTAATAGGTTTTGTCGAACAGGTTGTTGCCATTGAGTTGCGCGGTCCAATGCTGATCGATCTTGTACTCGACCAAGCCATTCCACACCGCATAGCCTGACTGTTCGAACGCATAAGCCTCGGCGCTGCTCAGGCCACCGTCAGGCAAGCGCTGCTGCACGGTACCACTTTTGTAGCTATCGCTCTGGATCGTCGCGCCGACCCCCACCTTCCACCGCTCGAAATTCCCCGGTAGCTGGTACGTGGTGAAAAACTTGAACAGATGCTTGGGTGTCTGTGAGCTGGTCGGTTTGCCGTTATTGCTGGTTGTATTTCCCGAGCGCTGTTCGTTGAAGTTCAGCGTGTAGCCCACCATGGCCTGCCAGCCCGGCGCCAGTTCGCCGGAGATTTCACTGTCCAGGCCCTTGCTGATGGCTTCGCCAGAGGCCGTGTAGAAACCGTTACCTGTGCTGACAGCTTCGTTCATGCGCTTGGTGTAATACAGCGCAGACGAGACGTTCAACCGACCGCCGAACAGTTCGCCTTTGGTCCCTAACTCATAAGTCTCACCTTCGATCGGATCGAGCGGCGAACCGCTGAGGCTCTTGTAGGCTGTTTGGGGCTGATAGATCTCAGCGTAGCTGGTGTAAAGCGACCATTGCTCGCTTACATCCAGCACCAACGAACCGAATGGAGTAATGACCCCGCGGTTACTCTCCTTCACCGGGGTGTCCATGTTGAAGCTAGGCACCACCGTGCGCACATAGTCACGGTAGTCGGAATAGCGGGCGCCGAGGGTCAGGTGCAGTGGCTCTGCCAGCTGTGCTTTGAACGTGGTGTAGGCGCCGGATTTGCGCTGGTTCCAGTCCGGATTGTAGTAATAGATCCCAGGTTTGGCCGGTTTGGGCATGGAGCCGGCGTCATCGGTGGCCGGGTCGAACGGCACATTGATGTCGCTGACCGTCCTCAAGTCAGTGTGGTCCGAATAGGTGCGTTTAACCTCCGAGTAGTCAGCTCCTATCAACCATTCGTGCTGCAGCCCGTATGCATTGAATTTGCCGGCCAGGTTGATATCGAACAGGTCCTGGTCGTTGGTGTAGCCGCGAATGAAGCGCGAGAACGTTCCTCCATTGGCAACACCCTGGGTGATCGAGGACTTCACCTCACCAATGTCCTGGGTGGAATCGAACCTGGTCTTGGTGTAGCTGCTGTTTAACTTCCAGTTTTCGTCGAATGCGTGCTCGACCTTGGCAAAATAGTCGGTGCGTTTGTAGTTGTTGGAGGACCAGTCGGCGGCCAGTGATGTGCTGCGCGACGCGTTCAACGGCGTACCGTCCTTGTAGCGGACCAGGCCTCTGTCCCAGTAACCGTCCATGTCTCGCCACTCGTAGGTACCGCCCACTGTCAGCAGGGTGTCTGCCGTCAGGTCCGCTTCCAGGGTGCCGAAGATCACGTGCTTTTCGCTGTCGGCATTGTCGTAGAAATACTGCTTGTCCTCATACGACATGGCCACTCGACCACGCAGAGCGCCCTCGAAGGCCAGCGGCCCGGTTAGGTCGATCTCGCTGCGGTAGTTGTTCCAGCTGCCGGCGGACTGGCTGATCTTCAACTGGTTGTACGGTAGCGCACGCTTGCGCACCAGGTTGATGCTGCCTCCCGGGTCACCCGTTCCGCCAAAAAGGCCATCGGACCCACGCAGCACTTCGACGTGATCGAAGGCCGTCATATCTGGCAGGCTGTCATACGCCTCGTTGCGCAGCATGGGCGCCCCACCATCAACCTGGATACTGCGGATGAGAAAGCCGCGGGAGTAAATCTCGTTCTTCGAGTCGTTCCCACCGACTACCGTGATGCCGGTGGTTTGGTCGAGCACCTGAGTCAGGCTGTTAAGGTTCTGATCTTCCATGCGTTGCTTGGTCATGATCGTGACCGATTGCGGCGTTTCACGCAGGGTTCTCTGGGTCTTGCCACCGACGCTGGCGGTGCCGGTGGTGTATGAGCCTGTACCCTCTGTGGTGGCCCCGAGCCCGATGCCCACCACACTGGTCGGGTCCAGCGCCACGGTACCCGCCGCAAGGTAATCCGGGGCCATTATCAGGCGGTAGCCGCCGTCCGGCTGCAACACGGCCTGCAGGCCGCTGCCGGTCAGTAATCGCTGAAGCGCCTGGGCGCTGCTGAAGCGGCCTTGCAGCCCAGGCGTGTACTTACCGGCCAGATCGCCAGGGGCGAACGCGATGTTCAGGCCTGTGCTGCGGCTTAATGCGGTGAGCGCGGCATCCAGCGAGCCGGCAGGCAGTGCCAGGTCATGTACCTGGTCGCTGTAACCGGCTGTGGCCGCCTGGGTCAGGCAGGGAATGCTACCAAGGCCAAGGCTGGCACAGATCAGGGCACGGTGGATGGTGATGCGAAGTGGCGACTGATGGGGCACGTGAAGGTCTCGTTGGCTAAATGAGTTGTTCTGATGTGTATGCCGGGCGAAAAACAAAACCCCTTCACAAACCGCTCATTTTTTCTCACCTGCCGAAGCCGAGGTGTAACGCGATCAAACGCCAAGGCGAACCCAATATTGAGTCATGGACCGCAGGCGCAGGCCATGCGTCTGGGCGATGAAAGCCAGCGTCCCGTAGGTGTCTTCGAGATTGAAATTGCCGCTGATCCTGCGCTGGGCAATCCGTGACTCGCACCCAAGGTAACCGTTGCGGTAGCGGCCTAGTTCAGCGAGCACGTCGGCCAGGGGCATCTCACGTGCAACCAACACGCCGTCGCGCCAAGCTGCCGCATCCTCGGCATTGCCAGGCATGCGCTGCACGCTGCTGGCCGTCATCGCCCAAGTCTCCCCGGCTTGGGCAACGGCGGCCTCACCGGCCAGCGGTTGCAACTTTACCGCGCCCTCGGTTACGCCCAACAGGCAGCTGTGCTGGAGCCTGCGTACGCTGAACCGGGTACCCAAGGCTTCAAACGCACCGAATGCTGTCGACACCTGCAGTGGCCGGTGCCGCGTGCTGGAGCGATCGGCACCGGTCGCCAGGTACAGCTCACCACGCAGCAGCTCCACCACACGTGCATCGACGTCGAAGCGCAGGCGCACAGCACTGTCAGTATTGAGCTCCAGCAGGCTGCCATCGCTCAGTGCCCATCTTCGATGCTCGCCAACGCCGGTGCTGTAATCAGCGACCAGGCGCTGCCAGGAAAACTCATCGCGACCGGCCCATGCAAACGTTGCCGATACCCCCCCTAGTGCGAGCAGATTGAGCACCTGACGGCGCTGCAGCCGCGCCTCTGGCAGCTTGCCCAGCGTCTGACGTGCCAGCCCCGCAGGCACGTGGCTGAAGTGACTGCTCAGGCTCTGCAAGCGCGCCCAAGCCATCCGATGCGACACATCACTGGCCAGCCAAGCCTCAAAGGCGTTGCGAGTGGCCGCGTCGGGTTCGTTATAGGTGATACGAATGGACCACTGGATGGCCTGCTCGAGCGCCTGTTCCGGCAGGCTTTGCAGCCCGGCGTCTTTCAAACCGGTGCCTCGAACATCAGGTGATAGCAATGGCGCAATGCCTTGGCCAGATCACGTTCGACGGTCGACAGCGAAATCCCCAAGTGTTCGGCAATGCGCGGGCAAGGCAATCCGTCGAGCTGGGCCATCAGGAAGATGCTGCGCATGCGCTCAGGCAATGTGTCCAGCATGCGGTCGATGCTGACCAATGCCTCAATGGCCAACGCACTGACTTCCGGTGACGGCACTTGCACCTCCGGCAGCCCGGCCAAGGTTTCCAGCCAGGCCTGTTCTATGTCCCGATGCCGCCAAAGGTCTATCACCAGGCCCCGTGCGATGGTACGCAGATAGGCGCGTGGCTCCAGCACAGCGGGAACCTGACGGCGCTGCAATATGCGCAGGAATGTGTCATGAGCCAGGTCTGCGGCATCAGCTGCATTGTTCAAGCGTGTGCGCAGCCAGCTTTGCAGCCAGCCGTGGTGCTCGACGTAGAGGTGTTGCAGGGAGTGCGGAGCGGACATGCCGAAAGATTCCATGTCGGTGTTATTGCTAATCAGTCGCATTATTACCTGGGATGGGCGATGCTTGCCAGATGCGTTTTGAGGCTCGGAGGCAAATGGTAAGGGTCTGGTGGGCTGGAAACCTACGGACGGCAAAGTGCATTCTCGAAAACTACAGCGCCTTGAAGATCGAGCGACGCGCGCGCGGCGCTCGATCTCATAGGCGCTGAAGATTTCAAGGCGAACACATCCGAACACCGCACTAACCCCAGGGCATGTAGGGACCGCTTCGGGTCGTTTACGACCGGCAGCTGTCGACCCATTGCCGACACTGCTGCCCGCCTCAGCTCATTGAGCCTCAGCGCACTATGATTTCGTCAGGAAAATAAACACCCATAGAGCGGTTGGTGCGTATTCGCAACACCTGACCGGCCATGCTCTGGACCACTGTCTGGCCGCCCTCTATGGGCGCTCCTGTACGTCGATCCTGGGCTTGTGCGTCCGGTGGCAGACTGAACAGCATCTGGCCTTGATCAAGGCTGACCTGGATGTCGGCCGGATAGTGAATAGGGCCGAAGTCGAAGGGCTGGTTCGCGTGGCCTTGCCACCAGCGCCCCTCCCCATATGGGCGATCCAGGATCATGATCAGTGAGCGCATTTCGATCCCCATTACCTTGACCGGGCGCTCCTCTGACTCGGCCAGCCAACCAGGAGTGTTGGAGGATACCCTCACCGCCCCAGGCCAAACGATGCCGCCCAGCTCGGTACCGGGCGCCAGCGTGCATCGACTCACCTTCCATTCGGAAAACTTGAAATGAGCACCGAACGGAAAATCGAACTCGATCTCCCCAGGCTCACATTTCCATCCTGCCAGTTCATGGGCCGACAGGGTCTCGACCGTAGCGAAACCATGGCCCTGCGCCAGTTTCAGACGACGCACAGGCATGCCCATGATGTGACTTGGCGTGCGGTCGAAATCAGCATGATCCAGGCTCTGCATGCCGTAGGGCACGGGATCGCCGGACAGGTCGTTAAAAGGCTCCAGGTCTTTCAGATGGACCCGCGTACCAGCCGGAAGCACCAAGTCCCCGAGCACCTCCTCGTGTTCGAGGCGAGGATTGTGCGCACGCCAATCCTGCCAGAGCCTGTAGCTGGACTCGATGTAAGGCACACTCCCGACTGCCAGCAACATCAGCAACAAGCCGAACCTCCAGCGCCGAGCTACCATGAAACGACGGCTTCGCGGCACCAGCAAGGCGATCAGGCCGGCGATGAAAAGCCAGAGAAAAACCTCGGAAAAAATGTAGATCATGTAGCCGAGCAACATGACCGGCATATCGACGGGAATCATGGACGTCCTTGTTAACCCTTATGTGAACGCCGCAGAATAGACCCATTGGCAGTGATGCCCCAATCCCGATCAGAGAAGGAAATCCCCAGCATGACGCCCGACGAGGCTTTACTCCTTACCCGTACGGTCGCTGGCCTTTCGATCACAACAGTCATCCTGGGCCCGATCCTGGCGCTCTACGTGCTGCAATCGCCAACCACTTCACCCGTCAATATCTCGGGCGCCATTGCATTCGTCATCCTGGGGCTCACCAACCTGATTTCAATGATATTCAACGGGGTTTACTGGTTTATCCGGCGGGAGCCCAAATGGCTCTCGGTAATGCTCTTGGTTCAATCCGGTGCGGCAGTTGCCACATTAATTCCATTCTTCTAACCCGTTCATATCTTCGGTTGAGCAGTCTCGACAAGGAGCGAGCCCGCACCGCCACACTGCCAAGGAGGCAATCTGCATGAAACCGGCAAAGTGGGCGATCGCTGGCACTGAAAACCGACGACGCCAAATGCAGTGGTCTTGCGCAACTGCAATGGAGCCTGTCAGGTAAACACCTTTGGGGAAGATGCTCGAACGGCCGGATTGCCTGGGATGTGCCAGGAAGTTGGTGAGCCTGTTGGAATATCGCCTGGGCTGGAATGTCCGCTTCACGCCCTGAGGAAGTCAGTTAACCTCAATCCAGGCTCAGGTGCACTCAGCAGGGACGATGACCAAAGCTGGGACTCATAGCTTTCAGGCCTAGACCCGCTAGGTGTCTCACCTGCTGATCGGTATCCTCTGTTGCCAGGTGTAGCCCATCGATGGCTCGAAGCGCGTCACCGGGCAGCAGGCCACGGTTGTTCAATCCACTCACAGCATGACGACGAATGGCTGCCTGAGGTGAAACAAGCCCGCGTAACGCTTCGCTGACATCGGCAGTGGTGGTATCGATCTGGCCGTAGAGTTCTTCCAGGGCTGCTTCAACAGCAGTCTGAAGCTCAGGGCGCTGATCAAGCAAACGCTCAACGGGCGTGTAGTCCAGCACCGGTGGCTCCACGCCCCGCCAGCGGAAACCGTCGAAGTTGGCGCAAATACCCGCGACAGCGACATCGGGCGCTTGCTGCATCAGCCAGTCGAAATCCTTAAGGTAACCCAGGGCTTTTGTGCACCAGTTGCGGGTCGGCTGCTCACAGGCCTCAATCGCCTGCCGGCGCAGGGCCTGGATGACGGGCCCATCAGCCAAGCCGGCCAGCCCGAGGATACGCGCGGCAGCGGTAGGCTCTCTATCCCCGTTGAGCTGATCGATAAGCGCTGCCTGTGCGCAACGGCCGTTGGCAATCAGCCAGCGCTCTGCGTCCTCCCTCGAAATGCCCTCCGAACAATGCAAGCTGCTGACGTAGAACGCGACCTGCTCGGTGAGCGGCAGGGCAGCGACATCGCGCAGGGTGTTTTCAATGGCCAGCTCGACAGGGAAATTATCCTCGAACTGCTGGCGGGTCATGCTGCGCTTGGCCAAGGGCATGTAGCCTGCAAAGTCATGAAAAATCACAACGAAACCAGGCGTCACACCAGGATGCTGACTGAAATGCCGGCCCAGCGACCTGGCGGCACGGCTTACGGTGACCAGCAAGCGTTGCTCAGCCGCGTGCCATTGGCGCGGGCCAAGCCGGTTGGCGTGCGCTTGCAGCTCATCATCGAGCCGCGTGAGCGGCTCACCAGAGCAGATTTCCCAATCCCAGCGCCAGTCCACCGGATTCCACTTGACCGAACTGAAGCTTTCGTCTTCCTCGTCGGGGAAGTCTTCGCTGAGTGCTTCAAGGCTGTTGGCGGCAAAGTTGGGCAGCGATAAAACCGCCTCTTCTTCCCGGTAGCTGGCATGAAACGCTGCGGCATATAAAGGGCTACCGCCCTCATCGAGCAGCGTTTGCAGCGCCTTTCTAGCAGCCTCGAACAGCGCTTGCTCCAGAGCTTTCCAATTCATCGATTCAGGTCCTTGCTGACAAACAAGCTCAGTCGAGCAGATCGAGTATCCCCTAAAGGGTGCTTTCCAGGCGAGCCAGTTCAATTTGCGTTTCGGGTATCTATGATTTGCGGCGGGAACAGCCAATGCGAGTTGCCTGCTTCCCAGGGAGTCGCCTGAACTTGGTAGCGACCGCCTGGAGACAGGGACAGTACGTCAATGTCGCTCATGAGCGTACCTGCGCAAAGGGTCGACAATAGTCACTGCAAAGTATTGGATTTTGCCATTTTCGTCGTTCCAGCCCCACCGCTTTGCTCATAACGGTTCGCCCTTCTCGGTAGCGTGCAGAACAGCGAAAGCTCCCTCGGCGGGCGCACTTGGCGTACTGATTTGGCGGGGATCCTGTGGGCGCGGCTTCAGCCACGAAAACCGGCGAAGCCGGTGCCATCCACCGCGGCGCCTGCTTCGCGGCTGAAGCCGCTCATACAGGGTATGCGGCGCGCTCGCGGGCGTTTCTCTGCGCGACAGCGCAGCCCGAAGGGCTGGGTAATCTCCCACTGAGATATCACCAGTCTCCGGGCCTGTGCAGTACTTGTGGGAGCCGCGCTTGCCGGCGATGGGCCGCGAAGCGGCCCCGGCCTTCGGATGTCCGCCACGGCCGTTAGCTGCTCTTTTTTCTCAGTCGTGGCGGGGCTTTCTGCCCACCGATTTCCCTTTGTTCCAAGGCTGACGGCTATGGTTTGCGACGATGTTCATGACAAGTCAAGTCTTTGCGCAGACGCGTCTTGATGATGCGGTTTGGCTCATGGGTGACTCGATCCGATATGAGAGGCTCAGTGCATCTGCTCAGCCCAGCACTTTTCAATCCAGTCACCCAATGCCCTGACACGAGGGGCTTCGTAGCGATTGTTCAAGCGCAGCAGGTGCACAGGCAGCCCCACCAGCCCCCAGTCCGGCAGCAGCTCGACCAACTCACCGGCACGAATCCCTTCCTCGAACAGCCAGCGCGGCCCAGGATGAATGCCGGCGCCCTGCCGCACCGCCTGGAGGATTGCCCCGGCATTGTTGAGGTAGAACACCCCACGCAGCTCGACTGACATTTCCTTGCCGTTGCGACACAAGCGCAAGCGGGTTCGGTGCCGCTCCTGACCCAGGGAATAGAGGATCGCCCGGTGGCCAACCAGGTCCTGTGGCTTGTTAGGCAGCCCGTGCGCCTGCACATAGCTGCGACTGGCACACAGCACGTTGGGCATGTGGCCTATCTTGCGGGCGACCATGTCGGAGATGGGCAAGTCGCCCACCCGCAGCGCCAAGTCGATGGCCTCGCCACTCAGGTCCAGCCTGTAATCGGACAGCACCAGGTCTACGACCACCTGGGGATGCAGTTGCTGGAACGCGGTCAGCCACGGAACCAGGTGCCGTTCACCGAAGTTGACCGGCGCCGTCATGCGGATAGCCCCGGCGATCTGCGGCGCTGTGCCGTCGAGGTCGGCGATTACCCGTTCCATCTCCTCAATCAGGGGCCTCATCTGCTCATACGCCCTGGCCCCCGCCTCTGAAAGCGTGACCTGCCTTGTGGTGCGGTTGAGCAGCCGAACATTCAGGCGCTTTTCCAGTGAAGCGATCCGTCGGCTCACCGACGAGGGTTCCAAGCCCAGGTCATCAGCAGCCTTGGTCAGGCTGCCGCGTTCGACAATGCGGAAAAACAAGCGCCATAGCGAAATGTCATCATTCATGCACGAACCGCAATTCTCTTTTGGATATTGTCCTCTTCAAGTGCATTTATCCCTCGAATAGCATCGTCAAGTCCAGGAATCAGACAAGGTAAGGAACCAAGGAATGGCGGCCCGGAACGAATCCAAGCGGCGTGCACCGGTGTTACTGGCAGTGTGTATGGCCGGTTTGATATTGCCCCTCGAATACACGGGCCCGGCAATGGCCCTTTCAGCGATCGGCAGCGACCTGGGCGGCAGCGCGATCGCCCTGGCCTGGGTAGTCAATGCGTTCGCCCTGAGCTTCGGCAGCTCGATCATGGCGGCCGGCACGCTGGCCGACCTCTACGGGCGCAAACGCATGTTCTGCTGGGGCATCGGCAGTTTCACGATCCTTTCGGTCATCGTCAGTTGCGCCCTGGATGTGGTTTTCCTCGACGTGATGCGAGGCCTTCAAGGCATCGCAGCGGCACTGACCATGGCCGGGGGGGCGGCAACCCTGGCGCAAGAGTTCGAGGGCCATGCCAGGACCAAGGCATTCGGCCTGCTGGGCACCGCGTTCGGCCTCGGCCTGGCATTCGGGCCGGTTATCTCGGGGGCCCTGGTCGAATTCCTCAACTGGCGTGCGATTTTTCTGCTGGGTGCTCTGTTCGGGGCGCTGGCCTGGCTGCTGGCAGCGGCGCGGATGCACGAAACCCGCGATCCCGGCGCCCGTCAACTGGACTGGGCCGGCGTGCTGGCCTTCAGTGCCATGCTGGTGCTGCTAACCTTCGCCATCATGCAGATTCCCGCCCATGGCTGGCGCAGCGTCAGCGTCCTTGCCCTGCTCGGCGCCAGCGTCTTGCTGTTTGCGCTGTTCATCCGCATCGAGCAGCACCAGCAACGCCCCATGCTCGATCTCTCGCTGTTCGGCGACCGACGCTTCATCGGCGTTCAGTTGCTGCCCATCGCCACGGCGTTGAGCTTCATCGTATTGCTGATTCTGCTGCCGCTGCGTTTCGTCGGGGTCGAGACCCTAGGCACCGGCCAGGCCGGTTTGCTGATGATGTCGCTGTCACTGCCAATGCTCATGGTGCCCTTCCTCTCGGCGATGCTCGCCCGCCATCTCGCCGCCGCCAATCTCTGCTTTACCGGTTTGCTGCTGGCCGGTCTGGGGCTGATCTGGCTTGCGTCTGTAGAGGTGGGCAGTGACTGGCTCGCGTTCTGCTGGCCGATGTTGCTCATTGGCGTCGGTTCGGCAATCCCCTGGGGACTGATGGACGACCTGTCGATCAAGGTCGTATCGGTCGAGCGAGCGGGCATGGCTACCGGCATCTTCACTACCATGCGCGCCTGCGGTGAGGCGATCTGCGTTGCCGCAGCGCTGTCTGTGCTCAACAGCCTGATGCAAGGCCAGCTGGCGGGTGCGCTGCCTGGGGAAAACGCCGCCAGGGTCGCAGCCGAGTTGGTCACCGGTAACTTTGCCGCAGCCCAGTCGAGCGCCCAGCCCCTCAGCCCCGCAGGCCTGATGAGCCTGTACTCCCAAGCTTTCAAGGCCCTGTGCTACGGGCTGGCCGGGCTGACATTGAGCGCAGCGCTGATCAGCCGCTGGGCGCTGCGCGACCGCGCACCCTCGTCGACACCCCATGCTGCGCCACGCACTGGCCGGTAATGGCCCCTGGCCGGCCTAGCAGCCAGCTTTCTTTTGCCCCTAATTGTTCATCGAAACAAGCGACCATGCCCATGGCTGATCATGCTACTCGCAGTGTTCAACAGGCCCAGCGCGCTGCACCAGGTGTCAAGCCGCTTCCTGACCCTTCGCACGCGTCAGCGTCCAGCCGAAGTTCATGCCTGCCGCAGCGAGCAGGATGGCGGCAGCACCGGCCATTTGCAGCACGCCGAGGGGATGGCTGAAGGCAAGCCAATCGACCGAACTGGCCAAGCGCGCCAGCGTTGCCAAGTCGACCTTGTCACAGCTCGAATCGGGTATCGGCAACCCCAGCATCGAGACCCTGTGGTCGCTGGCCATAGCCATGGGCTTGCAGGTGACCAAGTTTTTCGAACAGCCCCAGCAGCATCTGCGCGTGATCCGCGCCAACGAGGGCATAACGGCCTACGCCGAAGCCTCCAACTACGCTGCGACCCTGCTGGCCGACTGCCCTGCCGGCGCGCAACGCGATATATACCGATTGAAGGTGCAGCCCGGCGAGGCGCGTTTTTCGCAACCCCACCCCCCTGGCACGGTCGAGCACGTGGTGCTGTGCACTGGCAGCGCAAACGTGGGCCCGGCTAGCGCTCCCGTGTTGCTGCATGCGGGCGACTACATTAGTTATTGGGCGCACCTGCCCCACGTGTTCGAAGCCTTCGCGCCAGACACAACGGCGGTAATGGTGATCGAGCACCCTTGAGTGGGCGGTAGCCCGATCTGATGCGAGGACGACAAGGATGGTCAGCCCGATCCAGAGGCGCTAACCGCCCCAGACCGGTTGTCGATGATTTGAGGACACTGGGCAAAAGCTGCCTGTCGCATGCCGCAGGCTCGTGGCTCGCTATCGTCGGTCTCCTCCACCATAAAGACAGGTTGCAGGTTACAGAATGACCAGGCCATTCGGTGTATTGATATAAGCTTTCAATGCATATCGCTCGCTGCGTAATACACTCACCGGGCCAGTAAAACCGATAGACTCCAGTTGGCGTTCCACCAAACGGGGATCCGGTAAAGCAATTTCCAAGCGTTCCAATTCGCAGCCTTGATCACCGAGTCTCTGAGCTGGATGCTCCGATTCGCCCCAATCGATCAAGCTCGGGACTGCCCCATTCAGAGGTAGATGCCCATCAGGCTGAATGGTGATTTTCCACGAAAGCGCCCCCCTGCTCATCGGTTCAATCTCGCCAAAAACCTTCCGGAGTCCTCCGTCTGCGGTATCCAGATGCTCTGTACGCGCGACCCAGTGGACTAGACATGGCGACGCTTGCGCGCTCAGTCCATCCAGACCAAACCACCTAGGCCTGGTGGGTAAGGGCGCCTTACTGTCCGGAGCTATCACTTCAAGATAGAAAGACTCTCCTAACCGCAGCAGCAGGTTGTGAGTGCTCATGCGCGGATGCTCACCCCCTGGCTGCAACCGTACTCCAAGCTGACGCTCAATAAATTGCGCCCCCAACGGAAGGGTCGGTGAAACAATGACCAGATGATCCAAGGTTGAACGCCTCATGGTCTTTTATCTCCCTGATCAGAAAATCTCGTTTCTTGCCTGCTCTATCCAGCACTCTCGATCTTAATTCCACTTACCTACGCTTGATCAGTTCACGCGATAACGGCGAATACTGAGTCTCCGGGCCTGTGCAGTACTTGTGGGAGCCGCGCTTGCCGGCGATGGGCCGCGAAGCGGCCCCGGCCTTCGGATGGCCGCCATGGCCGTTAGCTGCCCTTTTTTGAACGTCCCTATGGGTCGAAAGCAGTCTATCGCGACTGACCGCTATCAACCCACGGATGCTGCTCACTAAAGGCGGATTTTGGAGGGTAGCCAACCTATATCCGTTGTGACTCGAACCTCGGCAGATTCACTGAGACCACTATGTGCAACGACTTCTATTTTTTTCGCCAATGCCCGCTAGTGCCTCAGTGACTTCGCCTCCACAAGCAACGCAATCAGGCTCCTCATCAATTTGCGCCATGCTCAACCGCGATGTCTCACGCAGTTTCAATGAGCACATCGCGACCAACGCCAGCGCTCCTGCCCCATACAGCGCCACGCCCAGGGGGTTGTGTTCGGTGAGGATGAGGATCGCCGTGGCGATGCTTGAGGCTGTCCCACCGCCCAGCGCGGCACCGATCTGATAGCTCGCCGAGATCCCGGTGTAGCGCATGCTGCGGGGGAACTGCTCGCCTAGGAACGCCGGGATCGGCCCTTGGGTAGCGCCCATCAAAAGGCCCGTGAGGCTGTAGGCGAAAAGGGCGATACCAAAGCTCTTCATGCCGACCAGTTCGAAGAAGGCGAACAGCCCGAGTGCCATGACCACCGCACCGAACACCATCACCGTCCGCCGGCCCAGTCGGTCCGACAGGTAGCCGAACAGCGGCGCGGAGAACACGATGGCGATCGACAAGGTCAGGTCGAACATCAACGCCTGGGTGCTGCCGAAGCCCACTTGAGTGGCGTAGGTCAGGAAGAAGGTGCTTCCGATGTAGGCGATGGTGCAGTAGCCGAAGGCAATCCCGGTGCACAGCAGTAGCTGACGCGGACGCTGACGCAGGGCCTCAGCCAGCGGCGCTCGGACCGGCTTGACTGCCGGGGCAGCGACCGGTGTCGGTGCCTTCAGCCGTGCATACAGGCCGATCAGCACCAGCGTGCCACCGAGCCAGAACGGGATGCGCCAGGCAAAGTCCACCAGGTTGTCGTTGAAGGCGGCACTGACGATGGCGAACACCGCAGCGCCGAGGATGCCGCCGACGCCGATGCCCATGCTCGTGAAGCTGCCCCACAACCCTCGCCTGCCCGGCGGCGCCGACTCGATGCCGAACAGCGCGGCACCGCCCCATTCACCACCGGCGGCAAAGCCTTGGATCAGGCGCAACAGCACCAGCAGTATCGGCGCGGCGACGCCGATACTGGCATGGCTTGGCAAGCAACCGATGAGGAAGGTGCTCAGGCCCATGAGCAGCAAGGTCGCGACCAGCACCTTCTGGCGCCCGATGCGGTCACCGTAGTGGCCGAACACCAAACCGCCCAGCGGACGGGCGAAGAAGCCGGCGCCAAAGGCGCTGAACGCCACCAAGGTCGCGGTCAGGTGGTCCATCTGGGGGAAGAACACCTGGGGAAACACCAGCGCAGCCGCGGTGCCGTAGATGATGAAGTCATAGAACTCCAGCGCAGTGCCCATGCCGGAGACGCAGAAGGTCCGCAGCGCAGACCGGGACGACGCAGGGTTGGAATGTTCCGCATGCATTGTTGTTGTTCTCATTGTCAGCAGGTGCCGCCCTGTTCAGGCGGCACCGGGTGGGCTCAGAAACGTTCGAAGCCAGCCTTGGCCAGTTGCAGCGGCGTGCCCGCTGCGTATTCCAGCGCGCAGCGCTCGGTATCGATCCCCACGCTCAGCAGGGTTTCCCAACGCTCGGTATCGGGCATGGCCATGTCCGGATGGAAGCAGATCGGTGCGCTGTCGCCTTGCGCGCCGCACATGGCTTCGGCACGGGCGCGCAGATCGGCGTTGCCCATCTGGCCGATCACCTGCTCCAGGTGCCCCAGGCGGCACTGGGTGTCGGCGCGGTCGGCGACCTGCTCGCCCAGGCTCAGCTGCGGGTCGAGGAAGTGGTTGGTGTGTAGCAACCAGCCGTCTTCACGCGGCAGCACCAACGCCGTGCGCTCAGGGCTCAGCTCGATGCTGACGGCGCGCGGGCTGCTGTCCTCGCGGGAGAACACGGTGAGCACGGTGGAAGCGCTCACCCGCGCCGAACGGGCCAGTTCGATGGCTTCCTCGACACTGCAGGCGTCTTCGAGCAGGCGGCGGGCAATCGCATGCACTGGTACACCCCCGCTGCCGTTGTCGCTGGTGTGATGGAGGATGTTGAAATGCAGGCCCAGACCTGCGCTGTTCACACCGAGCTTGGCGAGCATGCCGAATTCGCAGAACAGCTTGACGTTCATGCCACGCTCGGTGTGCATCGCCAGCATCAGGCCGTGGGGGCAGAGGCTGTCGTGCCAGTCCCAGGTCTGCAGGGTCTGCGGCGCACGCGGGCCGCGCGGCGCATGCACAGTGGTGGAACACTCGCTGTGACGGGTGCGCGTCGCCAGCACCTCGGTACGGGCGTTCAGGCTTGCCAGCTGCCACAACGGCAGGTCGGCGCCGCCGGCCATACCGTTCACCTCGGCCGCCAGGTTCGGGCTCCAGGCCTCCAGGGCGGCCAGGCTGTTTTCGCCGATGCGCTGCGCCTCACGCAGGGACACGCCCACACGCGGGAAGAAGCCCAAGTACAGCCGGGTGGTATGGCGGATCTGCTCGGCAAAGCGCTCGCCGATCTGGCGACCACGATCGGAGGGCGTGCGGATATCGGTGACTAGGGTGTGGATCTTCACTGCGGGGGAACTCCTGGTACAGCAGGCTCGAGGCATCGTTGCTGTTCTGGAAAGAGTGAGGCCGCCTCGCCCCGTGGCGCATGTACCTGCCCTGAGAGTGATAGGGCAATGGACCGGGCACGAAGTGGCCGCTGTGTTCAAGGAACCACCGCTAGCCTAGCGAGCCACCCCTGGTCGATCATCGCCACAACCCGCACAACTTTTGTGCCTGAGCGGAACAATTGAGCGCCGCTGCCTGATTACAGCCCCTGGCTGCGCAGTTGCTCGTGCAGCAATGCGATGAAGGCCTGCACCTTGCGCGTGTTGCGCCGATGGGGCAGGTACAGCACGTGCACCCAGGGCCCGAAGGCACTCAACGCCCGCCAGTAGTCGGGCAACACCGCCACCAGTTGCCCCTTGGCCAGATAAGGCGCGGCGCACCAGGTGGGCACGAACTGTAGGCCATGACCATCGAGCAGGCAGGCAAGCAGGAAGTCGAAGTTGTCGCTCATCAGGCGAGGCGTAGGCTGGCGCACGCGCAAGGTCTGGCCCTCGTGCTCGACCCACCAGAAGCTGCGATTGAGCAGAGGATGGCGCAGCAGCAACCAGTCGTGCTGGGCGTAGTTCTCCAGGGTAATGGCCTCGCCACGCCGGGCCAGGTAGTCGGGGCTGGCGCAGAGGATCACGCGGTTCTCGATCAGCGGCTGGGCGATCAGCTCGGGCTGGTCGGTGGGGCCGTCGCGCAGCGACAGGTCATAGCCGCCGTCGATCAGGTCTTCGTTGGCATCGTTAAGGTTCACCTCCAGGCGCACCTGCGGGTATTCGCGCATGAAGCGAAAGCACACTTGGTTGAGAAACGCCGGGCCGAGCGACGGCGGCGCGGTGATGCGCAAGGTGCCACGCAGTTCGTGCTGCAACTGCTCCACCTCCTCGGTCACCAGTTGCAGGTGCATCAAGGCCTGACGCGCGCCTTCCAGGTACAGGCTGCCGGCCTCGGTGAGCGCTATGCGCCGGGTGGTGCGCTCGAACAGGCGCACCCCAAGCTCGGCCTCCAGGTGGGCGACGGCCTTGGTGATGGCCGAGGGCGTCTTGCCCAACTGCTCGGCCGCACGGCTGAAACTGCCGTGCTCGGCGGCGGCGACGAAGATGGTCAGGGCCGTCATTTTGTCCATGGTTTCTTCCTGTTCGGCACAAGCCAGGCGATGGGAGGCAACGCGCGAGTATCCGCGCGTTTTCATCAGACCCGCAAATGGCGCGGATTTGAATAGGCGTACGGCGGCCTGTGGCTTGCAGCAAGGCAATCATAGGCCAGGAATTATTTCCTAATCGCGAAAAGAATTGTGCCTGTCGTCGCATTTAACTGGCCTTGCGCGTTGGCTAGGCTGCGGCTCCGTTACAACAAGAACGAGGTATCGAATGAAGCACCTACTGAAGATAGCGATCAGCGCGGGCGTGGCCTGCACCTCCCTGCACAGTTTCGCGGCAGTGGACGTGATTTTTCACAACGCCAAGGTCTACACCGCCGAACCAGGCCAGCCGCTGCAGCAGGCGGTGGCGGTCGAGGGCGAGAAGATTGTCGCCGTGGGCTCGGACCAGGCCGTGCTGGGCCTGAAGGCTGACGGCACCCGGGTCATCGACCTGGGCGGCAAGGTGCTGATGCCAGGCATGCTTGACTCCCATTCCCATGCCATCAAAGGCGGCCTGCAGCTGGAGCTGGCCAACCTGATGGGCGAGCAGACCCCCCTCGATGAACTGGAACAGCGCCTGCGCGAGTGGCGTAAAGATGGCAAGGCCGTGCGTGGCGAGTTCTTGGCCGTCGGTGGCGTGCCGGGCACTTACTGGGATGACATCCCGGCCCTGGAGCAACGTTTCAACCACGGCGAGTGGGCCGACCAGCCGATCCTGCTGGCCGCCAACGACATGCACACCGGCTGGGCCAACCAGGCCCTGCTCAAGCGCGCCAAGATCGACGCCAAGACCATCGCGGCGTTGCCCGCCGAAGCGCGCAGCACCATTGGCCAGCACCAGGACGGCACGCCCAACGGTTTTTTGGCCGACGCCAGCTACTACCCGGTGACCGGCCTACTGCCACCGCTGTCCCACGACACCCTGATGACCGCCGGACGCATGGCCCTGGACTACTCCAAGCAGCTGGGTATCACCGGCTGGATGGACCCACTGGCCAACGAACTGCCCGGCGCGGATGTGAAGAACGACTCGCTGGGCGTGCTGCCGGTCTACAAGGACCTCTCCGAACGAGGCGAACTGACGGCGCACATCGCCGCACTGCTGATGGCTGACTCCAAGGCCCGCACAGCCGATCTGGATGAACTGGACAAGGTGCGCCAGCAGTTCCTCGGCGTACGCAATCTCACCCTGCCCGGTATCAAGGTCTTCGCCGACGGCGTGGCCGAGATGCCGGCGCAGAGCGCGGCGATGCTCGAGCCCTACAAGAACTCCGGCCAACGCGGTGAACTGCTGCTGGATCCGAAGCACTTCGGTGAACTGGTCGATGCCGCCGATGCTCGTGGTTGGCTGGTGCATGTGCATGCCATCGGCGATCGCGCCGTGCGCGAGGCACTCAACGGCATGGAACAGGCCCGACGCGCGCGACACAGTGGTGTCCCACACTCGATCACCCACTTGCAGATGGTCAGCGCTCAGGACTATCCGCGCTTCAAACAACTCGATGTGATCGCCTCTATGCAGTTGTACTGGGCCAGTGCCGACGAAACCAACGTCGACCTAGTCAAGCCCTATGTCGATGAGCATGCCTTCGCCCACAGCTATCCGGCCCACTCGCTATACAAGGCCGGAGCGACCATCGCCGGCGCAAGCGACTGGCCGATCACCACCCCGGAGCCGTGGCAGGCGATCTACCAAGCCGTCAGCCGCAAGGGCCCCAAGGGCGTGCTCAATGCCGACGAAGCCATCGACCGCGAAACCATGTTCCAGGCCTACACCCTCAATGCCGCCCGCGCCATGTGCCTGGAGCAGCAGGTCGGCTCACTGAAGGTGGGCAAACAGGCCGACATGATCGTCCTCGACCGCGACGTGCTCAACGTCGATCCCGAGGCACTGCGTGACACCCAGGTGCTGCAGACCTGGTTCGCCGGCAAGCAAATCTACCAGCGCTGATCGGATCGCGGAGAAACCCACTTCCACAGACTCGACACGAGTCCCGGTCGATATCAGCGATCCCCTTCCTCATGCCCATGCTCAATCAAACACCGGTCTCAAGAGCGCCTGCGCCTCATAAAGCGGTGCCAGGTAGCGCAGCCGTATCTCATCAACGCTCAACCTCGACGCATGGGTCGTGATCGTCAGCGTCGCCTTCAACCGCCCTGCCCGGTCCAGCAACGGCACCCCAACCACGCGCATGCCAATTTCATACTCCTGGTCGACGATGCAGTAGCCCTGCTCGCTCACCCGTTCGAGCTCCTCCTCCAGCGCCGCCCGGTCGGTCACCGTGTAGGGCGTCAGCGGGCGTAACGGGTTGCGCGCGAAATAGTCATCACGCTGTGCCTGGCCAAGCGCTGCCAGCCACAATCGCCCGCCGGCGGTGCAGTACATCGGTACCCGCGAACCGGGGCGGATCGACAGCGACGCGATGTGGCTGTAGCGGCTGCGCACCAGGTGGATGATTTCGTCATCGTCGCGGGTGCCCACCGACACATGCTCCTGTGTCTGCCGGGCCACCTGCTCGACGATGGGGCGCAGCATGCGCGGCAACTGCGCGGAATCCACGTAGGCCTGGCCGATGCGCAGGGCCTTGGGGGTGAGCCAGTAGTGGCGGTTGTCGGTTTCGGCGAAGCCTTCGTGCACCAAGGTCAGTAGAAAACGCCGTGCGGCGCTGGGGGTGAGGCCTGACTGCCTGGCCGCCTGGGGAACGGTCAGGCGCGGTTGATCGGCGCTGAACAGCTGCATCAGCGCCAGGCCTTTCTGCAGGCCCGCGATCAGGTCACGGGGGTGTATCTCGGGTTTGTCCATGCTTTCAGTCCAGGCTTCCCATTCAAATGCAGCTCACTTAAGACTGGCCAATGCGTGTGGGAGCGGGCTCGCCCCGCGAACCAGGGCAACGCCCTGGCCATACACCTCGGTTGCTCCGGCTGGCGTCTTCGCGGGGCAACCCCGCTGCTACGGGATTATGCCTGAGAGAAAAGCCCCATTCTCGCGATTACCGCTACAGCACTGCGATTATCGCAGTAAACCCTCGATAAGCGCATTGTTGCGCCTCCACAGCCGCGTCACCCTCACCTCCACAACAACAGCAAAAACGGAGGTCATCATGATCAAAGGTTCGACAGAGCTGGTCGCCATCGTTGGCTCGCCCATCGCCCAAGTGAAATCGCCGGAAAACTTCAACACCTGGTTCAGCAACAACGGCCGCAACCTGGCGATGCTGCCCATCGACCTGCACCCCACCGCGCTGGATGCCTTTCTTGGCAGCCTGCGCGGCTGGCGCAACCTGCGCGGTTGCGTGGTTACCGTGCCATACAAGCAGGCGTTCGCCGCGTGCCTGGATGGCCTGAGCGAACGTGCTGCGGCGTTGGCCTCGGTCAACGTGGTGCGCCGCGAAAGCGACGGTCGCCTGGTCGGCGACAACGTCGACGGTGCAGGTTTTCTGGGGGCCGCGCGCAAGCATGGTTTTCACCCAGCAGGCAAGCGTGCGCTGGTGATCGGCTGTGGTGGCGTGGGTAGCGCCATTGCCTATGCGCTGGGCGAAGCAGGTGCGGCTCAGGTCACCCTCAGCGACCCTGACGCAGCGCGTGCCGGGGCGCTTGGCGAACTGCTCGGCAAGGCCTTCCCTGCCCTTGCCATCGCCATTGAATTCGCCGCATTGGAAGGCTTCGACCTGCTGGTAAACGCCTCGCCCGTCGGCATGGGCGGGACCGGCGAGCTGCCACTGCCGGCAGCCATGCTGGCCACGCTGCAGCCGCCCACCCACGTAGCCGATGTCGTCACCTCGCCGGAGATCACGCCGCTTCTGCAGCGTGCGCGCCAGCATGGCTGCTCGATCCAGACCGGGCCGGAAATGGCCTTTGCGCAACTCGGCCACCTCGGCGCCTTCATGGGCGTCACGCCGCTGGAGATCTGACCGCATGCCTTCAATCGAGCACACACAGCATGAGTACGACCTGGTCGTCCTCGGCAGCGGCGCCGGTGGTTTCGCTGCCGCAGCCACGGCATCCTGCCTTGGCCTGAACGTACTGGTGGTGGAAAAGGCCGACCGCTTTGGCGGCACCTCGGCGATCTCGGGCGGTGCGGCATGGGTGTATGGCACCGACCAAGCCCGTGCCGCAGGGGCGCAGGATTCACCGCAGGCCATGCGCACCTACCTGCAAACCATCATCGGTGCCGGCTACAACGCCCAACTGGTGGACGCCTTCATCGCCCGCGGGCACCAGGCGCTGCGCTGGCTGGAGCGCAACACCGAACTGCGCTATGCCCTGCGCCCGCACTCGCCGGATTATTACCCCGACGAGCCCGGCGCCACGCAGTTCGGCCGTGCGCTGGAAATGGTCGAGTACGACGGGCGTCGCCTCGGCCCGCGCTTCAAAGACTTGAAAATGCCGCCACCGGGCATGCTGCTGTTCGGCGGGATGATGGTCAACCGCGTGGATATCCAGCACTTCCTCAGCCTGCGCCGCTCACCTGGGTCGCTGTGGCATTGCCTGAAACTGATGACGCGCTATGGGCTGGACCGCCTGCGCCATCACCGGGGCACACGCCTGACCACCGGCAACGCGCTGATCGCCCGGCTGGCCAGCAGCGCGTTTGCCAAGGGTACGCAGCTGTGGCTGCGCAGCGAAGCACAGGAGCTGATCGTCGAGCACGGTGTGGTTACCGGGGTAATGGTGCTGCGCGAGGGCCGCCGCGAGCGTGTGGTCGCCCGCGGTGGCGTGGTCTGCGCCATGGGCGGCTTCGCGGCGGGTGCCTTGGCGGCGGCCTACCGCCCGGCCCCTGCCGCGCCCCACCTGACCATGTCACCCAGTGGTAACGACGGTGCTGCATTGCGCCTTGGCCAGGCCGTGGATGCCGCCAATGGCGAAGGCCTGGCCGCCAATTTCTTCTGGGCGCCGGTGTCCGAGCGGCGCCATGCCGACGGCGAACGCGAGCGCTTTCCGCACCTGGTCACCGACCGCGCCAAACCCGGGGTGATCGCGATCGACCCTGGCGGGCGCCGCTTCGTCAACGAGTCCAACTCTTATCACCACTTCGTGCAGACCATGTTCGCCAATGGTCTCAGCACGTGTTGGCTGGTTTGCGACGCAGAGGCCATGAACCGCTACGGCTTGGGGTTGGCGCGGCCGAAGCCGGTAGACAACACCGCTTTGATCCAGTCGGGTTACCTGTACCGCGCCGACTCTGCGCAGGCCCTGGCCAACGCCATCGGTGTCGACCCGCAGGCACTGCAGCAGACGCTGGAGCGCTTCAACACTGACGCCCGCAATGGCATCGACCGGCAGTTCGACAAGGGCGGCAACAGTTACAACCGCTACATGGGCGACCCGCAACATACGCCCAACCCTTGCCTGGCGCCGCTGACCAAGGCGCCGTTCTATGCCATTCGCCTGCACACCGGCGACCTCGGTTCGGCGCGCGGCCTGGTGACCGATGCCAACGCCAATGTGCTCAACCGTGCCGGCACGCCGATCCCCGGGTTTTACGCCACCGGCAACGACATGAACTCGCTCATGAACGGCACGTACCCAGGCCCTGGCATCACCCTCGGCCCTGCCCTGACCTTCGGCTGGATCGCCGCCAGCCATATCGCAGAACGCCTGCAAGCCCCCACCCCACACAAGGAGACCACCGCATGTACTACGAACTGAGAACCTACACCCTCGACCCGCTGAAAATGGCCGACTGGCTGGCCCTGTATCATAGCCATGCACTGGCCGTACAGACAGAGCACCTGGGCAACCTGGTCGGTTTCTTCACCAGTGAGTTCGGCGAGGTCAACCAGGTGGTGCACCTGTGGGGCTACACCAGCCTCGACCAGCGCGCCGAACGCCGCGCAGCGATGGCGGCAGACCCACGCTGGGCGGAGTTCTCGCGGCGCAACCGTGAGCTGGGCGCCGTGCTGCGGCTGCAATCACGCCTGCTACGCCCCACCGGCTTCTCGCCGCTGCAGTGAAACCTGGACCGGAGCGCCTCATGCAACCTCTTGAGTGTGACGTATTGGTCATCGGCTCCGGCGCCTCCGGCCTGGCCGCGGCGGTTACCGCCGCGCACCATGGCCTGAAGGTGATCGTCGCGGAAAAGGCCGGCCAGTTGGGCGGCACCAGCGCGTGGTCGGGTGGCTGGTTGTGGGTGCCGCGCAACCCGCTGGCGGTCGCCGAAGGTATGCTGGAGAACGGCGACGCACCAGAGCGCTACCTGCGCGCGCAAACCCACGTCGCCGAGCTGTGCCCACGCCAGCGCGCGTTTCTGCGCCATGGCCCGGAAATGGTGGCGTTCTTTCAGCAGCACACCGCCGTGCAGTTTCAGGCGGGCAGCAAACTGCCCGACATGCGCGAGGGCGATGGCAGCGCACGGGGCGGGCGAGCGCTGTGTGCGCTGCCGTTCGATGGGCGCCGGCTAGGGCCCTGGATACACAAGCTGCGGCCACCGCTGGACATCGTCAGCCTGGCCGGCATGGGCATCGCCGGGGGTGCGGACATGGCCGCTTTCTTCAACGCCCGCCGCTCGCCAAGCGCGGCCTGGCATGTGGGCAAGCGCCTGCTGCGCCACGGCCGCGACCTGCTGCTGCATCGGCGCGGGTTGCAGCTGGTCAATGGCAATGCGCTGGTGGCGCGCCTGCTGCGCAGCGCGCTGGACCTGGGCGTGACGCTGCTCACCGACAAACCCGCCGTGCGCTTGCTGGGCGAGGGGCGCCTCAAGGGTGCGCAGTTTGGCGATGGCCAGCAGGTCCATGCGCGGCGTGGCGTGGTGCTGGCCTGCGGTGGCTTTGCCCATGATCGTCAGCGTATCGCCCAATGGATGCCGCACGCGCCGCAGGGTGCCGGCCATTACTCTGCGGCCCCACCGGAAAACACCGGCGACGGCCTGCGCCTGGGTGAGCAGGCAGGCGCGCAGGTCGGCACGGCACTGGCGCATGCGGGCGCTTGGGCACCGGTTTCACGGGTGCTGCGTGGCGATGGCAGCGTGGGGCATTTCCCACACCTGATCGACCGCGCCAAACCCGGTTTCATCGCCGTGCGCCGTGACGGTCGGCGCTTCGTCAACGAAGCCGACTGCTACCACGACTTCATGAATGCGCTGTTCGCCGCCACGCCCGAAGGTGAACCAGCAGAGGCTTGGCTGATCTGCGATCACGCTGCGCAACGGCGTTATGGCATCGGCTGGGCCAAGCCCTTCCCCTTCCCTACCTGGTTTTACCAACGCCGTGGCTACCTGTTCAGCGGTAAAGACCTGGGGCAACTGGCAGCGCGTTGTGGCATTGACGCACAGCAGCTCGAGCGCACCGTGGCGGCTTTCAACCAGCACGCGGCGCTGGGCGAGGACCCGGCTTTTCAGCGTGGCGCCTCGGCCTACAACCAGGCGCAAGGTGAGCCGAAGCACGCGCCCAACCCTGCGTTGCGGCCACTGCTGCGCGGGCCTTTTCATGCAGTGCAGCTGCTGCCGGGCAGCCTTGGGACGTTTGCCGGGCTGGCCACCGATGCGTCGGCGCAGGTGCTGGGTGAAACGGGCCAGCCGATACCCGGGTTGTTTGCGGTGGGCAACGACATGCACAGCATCATGGGCGGGCATTACCCCAGTGGCGGAATCACGCTTGGGCCGGGCATGACGTTCGGGTATCTGGCGGGCTTGAGATTGTGTGGGCTGCATTGACCTGCCCCTGGCTGCAAGGTCGGCAGATGCGCCTGCCGACTTTGGCTTACGCCTTGCCGATCTCGGGCACCAGCATCCACTCCGCGCTGTCGTTCCACACATCCATGCGCACGATCTTGCCGGCCTTCACTTCGAACCGATCAAGGTACCGGTTGCCTGAAAAACTACGGCCATCCGGCCATTGGCCATAGAGCGTACCGTTGGAATACACCACCGTATGGTCATCGCGTTCGCACCAATCAAATTGCCCCAGCTGTTTTTTCACCCAGGTATAACGCGCGCCATTGAAGGCGGTAATGTCGGTCGGCGTCGGCATCGCCCGGCCGCCGGTGAAGGTAATGCGCACGTCGTCGCTCATGAACGTGGCGGCCCGCACCGGGTCGGGTGCCATGGAAGCGGCGAGGAAGTCGCGCACGAGCTGTACTGCGCTGTTGCTGTCGGTCATATCAAGTCTCCGAGGTTGTCCAGAATGGGGCGTCTGCCCCCAGCGATGCCTTGATCCAGTGCACACAGGGGGCGCTGAACCTAGTGGCGCAAGCCCCAAACCACGGGGTGTTCAGAGTATTTTCCAGATGGCACCTGTTTTGCTAGCACATTTTTATAAATTGCTAGCAATCAGGAGTTCACGCCATGTTCACCCGTTCCTTGCTGCGTCGCTGGTTGCCCTGTGCAGCCCTCTCCCTGGCCTGCTGCACAGGCTTCGTACAAGCCGCCGAGCCGATCAAAGTGGGCCTGGTCGCCGCGCTGTCGGGGCAGTCCGCCAAGTCTGGCGAGGCCCTCACCCGCGGCCTGACCCTGGCCATCGATGAGATCAACGCCAAGGGCGGGCTGCTTGGCCGGCCCGTGGAGCTGGTGCGCCGCGACGACGAAAGCAACCCGGCCAAAGGCATGCTCGCGGCGCGCGAGCTGATCCAGCGGGAGAAAGTCAGCGTGCTGTTCGGTGGCCTCGATACCCCGGTCTCGCTGGCCATCGTGCCGCTGGCCAACCAGCTGAAAACGCCGTTCATGGGCATTTGGGCGGCCGGTACCAAGATCACCGAGAATGGCGCGAAAGATAACTACGTGTTCCGCGTCTCGGCCGTGGATGAAGAGGTCGACGAGGCGCTGGTTGCTTATGGCCTGCGCCAAGGCATGAAGCAGCCGGGGCTGATCCTGGCCAACAACCCTTGGGGTGAATCGAACCTGGCAGGGCTCCACGCCGCCCTGGCCCGCCGCAACATGGCCCAAGCGCCGGCCGAGCGCTTTGAAGACAGCGACCTGGACATGGTGCCGCAGCTCACCCGCCTGAAAAACGCGGGCGTCGACACGCTGCTGCTGGTCGGCAACGTCGGGCCTTCGGCGCAGGTGGTCAAGTCCCTGGAGCAGATGAGCTGGAACGTGCCGGTGGTGTCGCACTGGGGCCCGGCCGGTGGGCGCTTTGGCGAGCTGGCGGGGCCTGGTGCCGGCCGCGTGCACTTCGTCCAGACCTTCGTGTTCAGCGCACACAACAGCGCCCGCGGCGATGCCTTGCTGGCTGCCCTCAAACAGCGTTACCCGCAGGTCAAGACCTTGGCCGACGTGACCCCAGCCGTGGGCATCGCCAACGCCTACGACGCCATGCACCTGGTGGGCCTGGCGATCGACAAGGCCCAGGACACCCAGGGCGTGAAGGTGCGCGACGGCTTCTACGCCATCAGCGAATACCCCGGGCTGATCAAGCACTACCAGCAGCCCTTCACCGCTGACCGCCACGATGCGCTGGGCCCTGACGACTACGTTTTCAGCCGCTTCGATGGCGACACCATCGTGCCCGTGACGCCCTGAGCAGAGGCATTCGAAATGATCACTACCGCACTGGTCAGCGGCCTGGGCCTGGGCAGCATGTACGCGCTGCTGGCCCTGGGCTTTCACCTCACCTACGCCGTGTCGCGCACGGTCAACTTTGCCCAGGGCAGCGCGATGATGGTTGGCGCCGTGCTCGGCTACAGCCTGGCGGTGACCTGGGGCTGGCCGCTGTGGCTGGCACTGCCAACCACACTGGTGTTGTGCGCGGTGCTGGGGCTGGCGATCGAGCGCTTCCTGGTCCGGCCCTTCCACGCTCGCGGTTCGGACGCCTGGTTGATGGCGACAGTGGCGGGCGGGTTATTGCTGGACAACCTGGCGATGTTCACCTTCGGCAAGGAACCACGGCAGTTCGGCAGCGCCCTGGCCAGCCTGCGCCTGGACCTGGGCGACAGCAGCCTGAACGCAGTGCAGCTGGCAATCCCGCTGGCCGGTGCCGGGGTGGCGGCAACGCTGTTCTGGGTGCGCCGGCGCACTCAACTGGGGCTGCGCCTTGAAGCCTGCGTGCAGAACCCGAGGGCGGCACGCTTGATGGGCATCGAAGTAAACCGGGTGGTGGCAGCGGCGTTTGCCCTGTCCACGGTGTTCGCCGCGTTGGCCGGCTTGCTGATCGCGCCGCTCTACAGCGTGCATGCCGACATGGGCACGTTGTTCGGCCTGAAGGCATTCGCCGTGGCCATCCTTGGCGGTATCGCCAGTGCCGGCGGGGTGTTTGCCGCAGGTTTGCTGTTTGGCCTGATCGAAGCGCTGGTCACGCTGTATTTCGGCTCTGCGTTCACCCAATTGCTGTGCTTTGCACTGGTGATCGTGGTGCTCGCGGCACGTCCTGACGGCCTGTTCGGCCGCAAACTCTGGGTGAAGGTATGACCATGCGCGAACGACTCGCCCCCCTTGGCCTGGCCCTGTTCGGGGTCGTCAGCCTTGGCCTGGCATTGGGCCTGGACAGCTACTGGCTGTTGATCCTGACTTTGTACGCACTGGCGGTCACCGTCGGCGTGGGCCTGAATATCCTGATCGGCTTGTCCGGGCAGATGTCCTTCGGCCACATCGCCTTCTATGCCATCGGGGCCTACCTGTCGGCGCTGCTGACGCTTGCCGGCCTGCCCCTGGCAGCTGCATTGCCCTTGGCCGCCCTTGGCTGTGCGCTGCTCGGCGGTTTGTTGGCGATCCCGGCGTTGCGGGTCAGCGGGCCGTACCTGGCGATGATCACCATTGCCTTTGCCCTGGTCGTGCACAACGGCTTGATCGAGTGGCGCAGCGTGACCGGTGGGGCCAATGGCCTGATGGGCATCCCGCTGCCACAGGTGGGTACGCTGGACCCTGCGTTGCTGCTGGCGCTGGGCGCCGTGCTGCTGATGCTCGCGGCGCTGGTGTTCTACTGGAGCCTGCAGCGCAGCGGCTGGGGCCTGGCAATGCGGGCGGTGAAGGCTTCGGAAATCGCTGCGCGCTCGCTTGGCGTCAACCCGGTGCAGACACGCACCTTGGCCTTTGCGCTTTCGGCAGGCCTGGCGGGCGCGGCGGGTGCGCTGGTGGCCCCGGTCCTGATGTTCATCAACCCGGCGGCGTTTCCATTCTCGCAGTCGATCCTGTTCGTCCTGGCGGTGATCGTCGGCGGCGCCGGCATGCTGTTCGGGCCAGTGCTCGGCGCGCTGGTGATCGTGCTGCTGCCGGAGTTGCTGGCGGACTTTGCCGAGTACCGGCTGCTGGCGTTTTCGGTATTGCTGCTGGCGGTGCTGTGGGCGGCGCCGCGCGGTGTGCTGGGCAGCCTTGCGCGGCGCTTCTGGCGGCCGCGGCACGAGCCGGTCATGGAACAGCCCGATAACAGCGTGCTGCAGGGGTTCTTTGCCGGTGGCGCGCAGAACGGGCTGAGCGTCGAGGGCATCGGCATCCGCTTTGGCGGCGTGCAAGCCGCGCAGCAGGTCAGCCTGCAGGCCTTGCCGGGCAGCATCACCAGCCTGATCGGGCCCAACGGTGCGGGTAAATCCACCGTGCTCAACCTGATCAGTGGCTTCTACCGCACCGACAGCGGCTCCATCCAGCTGGGCCGGGAACTGGCCGGGCAACCCGCCTGGCGCATTGCCCGCGCCGGCATCGCCCGCACCTACCAGACCACTCAACTGTTTGGCGAACTGAGCGTGCTGGAAAACCTGCTGGTGGCCTTCCAGCAAGGCGCCATCGAACGGCCCTGGCCGCGCCAGCAGGCCAGCCGCAAGGCCTTGGCGATCCAGTTGCTGGCGCTGGTCGGCTACCGTGGCAACCTGCACGTCGCAGCCGATGACCTGCCCCACGTCGACCGCCGCCTGGTCGAAATCGCCCGGGCGCTGGCCAGCCGGCCGCAGGTGCTGCTGCTCGACGAGCCTGCCGCCGGCCTCGGCCGCCAGGACACCGACCACCTGGCCACCCTGCTGCAACGCCTGGCTGCATTCAACCTGGCGATCATCCTGGTCGAGCACGACATGCCGCTGGTGATGGCCGTGTCGCAACGGCTGCTGGTACTCGACGCTGGCAAGCCGATTGCTTGGGGCACGCCCGAGCAGGTGCGCTGCAACCCACGGGTGATCGCGGCCTACCTGGGTGGCACCGAGTACCAGGCGCAGCCGCGCGCGCAGGCCTGGGCCGGTTCGCGCGACGCCGTGCTGCACGTGCGCGACCTGTGCATCGACTATGGCGCCGCGCCCGTGGTTGAAGGTGTCGACCTGGTGGTCAACCCCGGCGAACTGATCGCCATCCTGGGTGCCAACGGTGCCGGCAAGTCGAGCATCCTGCAGGCCCTCGCCGGCCTGCACCGGCCACGCGGCGGCAGCATCGTGCTGGACAACTGCAGCATCGAAAGCCTCGATGCCAGTCAAATTGCCCGCCTTGGCCTGGCCCTGGTGCCCGAAGGCCGGCAATTGTTCGGTCAGCTGAGCGTGCGTGAAAACCTGCTGTTGGGGGCCAATGTGCGCCAGGATAGCGTCGATGCCGATGCCGAAATTGCCGCCATCCTCACCCGCTTCCCGCGCCTGCGCGAGCGCATCGACAGCCCCGCCGGGCTGCTGTCGGGCGGTGAACAGCAGATGGTCGCGATTGGCCGCGGGCTGATGGCCAAGCCGCGCATCCTGCTGCTGGACGAACCGTCCCTGGGCCTGTCCCCGGCTATGATCGGCGAACTGTACGACGCCCTCGCCGCCCTGCGCGACGAAGGCGTCACCCTGCTGCTGGTCGACCAGATGGCCAACCTGGCGCTGCAGGTGGCCGACCGCGCCTACGTGCTGGAAACCGGCCGCATCGTCAAACAGGGCAGCGCCGAGCAATTGCGCGGCGACCCGCAATTGGAAGCCGCCTACCTGGGCGCAGGAGCTGCCGCATGAGCCGATTGGAATTGATCAACGTCCGCCTGGGTGCTGGCCCGGCGCTAAGCCAGCTGCTGATCGAAGATGGCCGTTTCGTCTCGCAACTGAGCCGGCCAGCGCCAAAGCTCGACCTGGGTGGCCGGCTGGTGCTGCCGGGCCTGATCGAGACCCACATCCACCTCGACAAGGCGTGCATCCTCTCGCGCTGTCAGCTAAGTGAAGGCACCTTGGCCGAAGCCATCGCCCAAACCCGCCTGGCCAAGGCGGACTTCACCGAGGCCGACGTCTATGCACGCGGCGCTGCGGTGCTGGAGCAGGCCATCGTCCAGGGCACCACGCACATGCGCACGCATGTCGAGATCGACCCCGGCATCGGCCTGACCGGCCTGCGTGCAATCCGCCGCCTGCAAGCCGACTATGCCTGGGCCGTAACCCTGCAGATCTGCGTATTCCCGCAAGAAGGCATGCTCGACAACCCTGGCACCGAGGCCCTGCTGTGCCAGGCCCTGGACGAGGGTGCCGAGGTACTCGGCGGCTGCCCCTACACCGACGCCGACCCGCACGCCCAGATCCGCCGCCTGTTCGAATTGGCGGTGGCCTACGACCGCGACCTGGACCTGCACCTGGACTTTGACCTGGAGGTCGCTGGCATGACCCTCGGTGAAGTGATCCGCTGCACCCACCAGCATGGCTGGCAAGGCCGGGTTACCGTGGGGCATGTGACCAAGCTCTCGGCGCTACCGCAGCCCGAGTTGATCAGTATGGCCCGCGCCCTGGCTGAAGCCGGCGTACAAGTGACCTGCCTGCCCGCGACCGACCTGTTTCTGACTGGCCGTGACCGCTTCCACAACAAGCCCAGGGGCGTGGCGCCACTGGCACAGTTGCATGCCTGCGGGGTGACATGCTCGTTGTCGAGCAACAATATCGGCAACCCTTTCACGCCCTATGGGGATGCTTCGCTGGTGCGCCAGGCCAACCTGTACGCCAACGTCGCCCAACTGGGCACACCGCAGGAGCTGCTGCTGTGCCTGGGCTGGATTTCGCGGCAGTCGGCGCGCCTGCTACGCCTTGCCGACTATGGCCTTGAGCCTGGCTGCAGGGCCGATTTCGTGGTGTTTGACGCCCCCTCGCCTGCCGAAGTGATCGGGCGCATCGCCGCGCCGCTGATGGGCTTCAAACAGGGTCGGCAGACTTTCAGCCGGCCACCGGCAGAGCTGTTCCACAAGCAGCTCACAGCCCAGACAGTGCCTGACGCAGGTTGACCTCAGGCGCGTCCACCTCTTCGAGGGCCAACTGGCCCTCGAGCTCGTCCAGGTGCTCGATCATTTCGGCCACGGCGGCCTGCGTGTCACCGGCGCGCAGCGCGTCGATGATCGCCTGGTGCTCGTCCGAGGCGCAGGGCGGGCTGTCGCCACGCTGGTAGAGCGCGACGATCAGCGAGCTGCGCACCATCAGGTTGCCGAGGATCTGGGCCAGCACCTGGTTGCCGCACACGTCCCCCAGCAACAAGTGAAATGCGCTCAGTTCACGGACGATGGCGCGGCGGTCGGTGCTCGCGGTCGCGGTGCGTTCGTTGTGCATGTGCTGCTCGATGCGCGCCTGCTGCTCGGCGATATGCGCCGGGGTGATGGCCTCGACGATCGCCCTCTCCACCGCGCGGCGGGCAGCGAAGATTTCCCGCGCTTCGCGGGCGCTGGGTTGGGCCACCGTCGCACCACGGTTGGGCTCGATGTCGACGATACGCTGCATGGCCAGGCGCTGCAGCGCAGCCTGCACATGGTTGCGGTTGGCCTGCAAGGTCTCGACGATCTGCGCCTCGACCAGCCGCACGCCGGGGCGCAGCCGGTGCTGGGCGATGGCATTGGCGAGCATCTCGGCGATGCGCTGGACTTCCTGTTGCTTGCTGCTGACCACCTTGCCTTTCATCCAGACCTCAAAACCTGCAAACGCATTCGGCCGGCATTATCCGCCGGCCCATCCGCCGCGGCAATCGTGCGTTTCAGGCCTGCTGGCCGAGGGCACTGCCCTGGCTGCGAGGGTCGTAGGCGGCGCTGCGGTTGCCGTCAGCATCGATGGCGATCACCCCGGCCAGGCCCATCAACGGGTTGAGCGCGGGCGTGGTCTCAAGGGCATGGCCACGTTCTGCCAACCCTTCCAGCACCGATGCGCCGACATCGGCTTCGAGCTTGAGGTTGTCGGTGCTGTCGAAGAAGCTTCGGCCCAGCAAAAAGCGCGGTGCTCGCAATGCCGCTTCGGCGCACTGCTGGTAGTCGATCAGTTGGGTGGCAAGCACCATCTGCGTCTGCGGCTGGCCATCGCCACCCTGGGTGCCGAAGAACCAGCGCCGCCCATCGTCGGCCAGGTACGCCGAGGGGTTGAGGGTATGCGCCGGCCGCTTGCCAGGTGCCCAGGCATTGCAGTGCCCCGGTTGCGGATTGAAGCCTGCCGCGCGATTGTGCCAGAGGATGCCGGTGTCGCCGAGGATGCAGCCGGAGCCAAAGTCGTGGAACAGGCTCTGGATCAGGCAGGCGCTGCGCCCTGCGCGGTCAGTGGCGGCCATCCACACGGTGTCGGCGGGTTGTCCGGGTTCGGCCCAGGGGGTCGCCTGCTGCTGATCGAGCATGGCGGTGGGCTGGGCAAGGGCGTTTTCGAAGGCCCAGCCACTGGCGAGCGGGTCGTGCAGTTGCTGGTTGCGTTGCAGCAGGCCCTGCTTGATCGCCTCGACCAACAGGTGGTAATAGCGCGGCGAGCCGTTTGCACCCAAGTCCAGGGTTTGCAGTGCCGCCATGGCGCGCAGTGTGTAAAGCCCCTGCGTGGGCGGCGCGACGTTGTACAGCCGGCCATTGCGGTAACGCACCGAGATCGGCGCTGCCAGATGGGCATTTGTGGCGCCCAGGTCGTCGGTGGTCAGGCCGCAGCCCAGGGCATCGAACGCCACGCCAAAGGCCTCAGCCAGTTCGCCGTGGTAGAAGTCCCCCGGCCCGCGCCGTGCCAGTTGCTCCAGGCTGTTGGCCAGGGCGGGTTGGCGCAAGCGGCCACCCGCGCGCGTGCACAAGGGCTGCAGGCTGGGCAGGGTTTCAATGAGGCTGGCGCGCTGTGCCTGCCAGAACAGCTGCGATGGCGACACCGCCACGCCATCACGGGCCAACACTGCGGCACCGCTGAGCAGGTCGGCCCAGTTCAACCGCGAGCCCCACTGCTCACTGAGCACCTTGGCCCTCTCCCAACTGGCCATGGCCCCGGCCGTGGTCGCCACCGAGGCGGGGCCGCGCAGGCTGACCGCACCCGCTTCCGGCAGGCGCCTGCCCGCCTGGCCGATCCCGATGATGGTGCGTACCTGGTCGTCGTGGACCAACCACAGTGCATCGCCGCCAAGGCCGGTCATGTGCGGGTAGACCGCCGCCAGCACCGCGCTGGCAGCGAGCATCGCGTCGATGGCGGTACCGCCGCCGTCTAGCACTTCCAGGCCTGCCGCGCTTGCCAAGGGGTGTGGGGTGCACAGCACGCCGCCGCGGGAGTGGGCAGTCAGAGGGTTGTTCATTGCTAGCTCCTTTGTGGATATTGCTAGCAATCAGCAAAGATCGTTCCCAGTGGCGGCGACGCAGGGTAATTACCGTGGCCTGTAGGCGCGGGCTTGCCCGTGATGGGCTGCAAAGCAGCACCATTGACTGTTGCTATACGTTGGGTTGGGCGCTTTGCAGGGCTGATAGGGGGCTGCTGCGCAGCCCATCGCCGGCAAGCCAGCTCCTACACCGGGCCCCGCAGTGCCCGACCCCCGCGCTCCCGCAGGAGTGGGGCGATGGGCCGCGAGCTGCTCCAGTTACTCAAACCAGCGCAAGTACAGCTCTGGCCTTCTCCAGCGCCATCCGCGCCCGCTGTTCGCCACTCACCCCCTGCTCCAGCAGCTGTCGGGTGGGTATCTCCAGGCTCAAGGGCACGGTCGCCGGCAACTGGCGCAACAGCCCAAGCAGGTCGGCATCCCCCTCCCCCGGGAAGCGCCGCTCATTGCGGGCCTGGCGCAGGATTTCATCCATATCGGCAGGCACCGGGCCGGCAACGTCACACAGCTGCGCATAGCGCATGCGCTGCGGCGCCAGCCGCGCCAAGTCGTCCAGCGACGATTGCGAGCGGTTGAAATGGAAAGCGTCCACCAACACACATCCATTCGGGCGGCCTGCGTTGCCCACGACACGCATGGCCTGGTGCAAGTCAGGCACATCCGTCCAGGGCATGAACTCCAGATGCGGGTGAATGCCGTAGTCAGCCGCCAGGTCGCACAGTTCGGCGAAGCGCTCGGTGAGGCGTGCTTCGCTGGGGTCGTTACCCGCCACCAGTAGTTCAGTGCCACCCAGTTCAGCGCCCACTGCCAGGATCGGTTCGAAATCGGCAACGCGGGTGTCGGGTTTCAGGCGCAGGATTTCCAGGTCGAGCACCTTGATGCCGGTGTCACGCAGCCGCGCCTGGGTCTGCCGGCGCAGCTCGGGGTCGGTCGCCAGCGGGAAGTGCTGTTCTTCGAGGGTGGCCGGGACCAGGCGCAGGCCCACATGGCTATAGCCGGCGCGGGCGGCCGCTTCGATCATTGCGGGTGGGGACAGCTCGAGTACCGTCAAGGCGGCCAGGGAAAAGATACGGTCGGTCATGGTTGTTTCCTGAGGAAGGGTCGGGTTTACGCGTCAGGCAATGAGTTCGGGGGCGCTAGCACGGCCGCTGGCGGCGGCCTGGCGGATCGCTTCGATCAGCGCAAGGGTGCGGCCAGCGTCGGCGGCATCGGTGAGCGGCGCCTCTTCACCCCGGGCGACACGCACGAAGTGCTGCAGCTGCAAGGTCAACGCCGCGCCGGCCGGGATGCCCGCCTCGCCCTGCAACAGCGGCGTGTGCCACCCCGAGTTGGCCTCGGCGTATTGCCAGTGCTTGAGCTGCGGAATGCTCAGCGCGCCCCGGGTGCCGGCCAGCAAGTAGCACGGCTGGTCTGCCTGGCGCGGATAGATCGGGCTTTCACCCGAGCTCAGCTCCCAGCTCCACGGCGCCGCCACCGCATCGGAGCCGGTCAGGCTGCCCAGTGCGCCGTTGGCGAATTCCAGCAGCACAGCCGCACCGTCCTCGTTGGCGAAACCGCGCACGTCGTTGCGGGTGAACGCTTGCACCCGCACTACCTCGCCACACAGGTAGCGCAGCAAGTCCAGGTCGTGGATCAGGTTGGTCAGCAAAAAACCCGCGCCCGGCTCGCGGCGCCAAGGTGTATCGAAATAGCTGTCGGGCTTTTGCAGCTGCCACAGCGCAGTGACGTTGATCAGCCGGCCCAGGGCGCCATCGGCGATCATCCCGCGCGCGCTGGCGATCAGCGGGTTGTGCCGGCGGTGATGGCCGACCAGCACCGGCACGCCACGGCGCCGCGATGCCTCGACCAGCGCGCGGACTTCATCCAGCTGCACCCCGACCGGCTTTTCCACCAGCACCGGCACACCGGCCTCGACGCAGTCCAGCGCCGTGGCCACATGCAGATTGTTCGGGTTGGCGACGATTACCGCCTCGGGCCGAACCTGCGCCAGCATCTGCCGGTGGTCGGCGTAATACGGCACGCCGCATTCACTGGCAAAAGCTTCGGCTTGCGGGCCAGGGTCGGCAACTGCGCACAACTGCGCCTCCGGGACCCGGCAGAGGTGCTGATAATGCTGGCGGCCCATGATGCCGGCGCCAACCAGGGCGATACGAAGGGGTGCGTTCAACGGGCAGTCCTCTTGTCTTTGTTGTTTTTAGCTATTCCGGAACTGTGTTCCACATTAAGCCATCGACAATTTAGAACTGCGGTCCGCTTTGTACTAGGACACTGAACGCAGAGTGTGCGGTTATCGACCGCTAATTTCAGGCGAACAGTTCGCTTGCCTGGCTGGCAGCCGACAGCTCTTGCGCTGCGGCCAACAACAGCGGGGCCAAGTCTGGCAGGCGTGCCGGCGAAAGGCGTGCGCTGGGGCCGGCGATGCTCAGCACGCCGATCACGTCATTACCTTGCGGCCTGCGCACCACGGCGGCCAATGCCGAGGTGCCGACTGCCGAGGTTTGCTCGACCCAGGCATAACCGCGCTCACGGGCGCTGGACAAGTAGGCGAGCAGGTCTTCAGGGGAGCGCGGCGCGTTCGGGCCAAACTGTTCCGGGTCGGCGATGCCCTGGCGCAAGACCCTCTGCAGCGCCTCGTCATCACTCAGGCTGGCCAGCCAGGCATGGCCGGAGGCGGTGTAGAACAGCGGTGCATCGCGGCCCATGTCGGGGTCGTAACGCAGGCCGGAACGGGCGCCCTGGGATTTGGCGATCCAGGTTTGCCGGCCACCGTCGATCACGCCAAGGCGCACCAGCTCGCCACTGTCCTGGGCCAGCCGGTCGAGGATCGGCTGGATGATGTCGGCACCGCTGCTGGACAGGTAGCGAAAGCCCAGCGCCACCAGTTTGGCGGACAACTGATAACGGCTGGTGTCGCGGTTCTGGCGCACGTAACCCAGCCGGACCAGCTCGGTAAGCATGCGATGGGCCGCGCTCTTGGGTATCTCCAGGCGCTCGGCCAGTGTTTGCAGCCCGAGCCCTTGGGGCTCGGCGGCAAGGCTCTCTACAAGACTGAAGGCGCGCTCGATCTGACTACCGGCCATGGTTAGGACCCTAATATGTGGCGGATTGTGGAAGATGATTCCATAGCATCGCGGGTGATCGCAGCCGGGCCGAGTGGAAGTGTCCGGTTATCGACCAGTACTTGTCGGCGTGGCTTGCATCGCGATCGGGCAACCACGAAGAATGTGGAACCTTGTTCCAATAATAATACTGGAGACGCCACGATGCCCACCGACAGCTTGCAAGCCGAATGCGACGTACTGGTCATAGGCTCCGGCGCCGCCGGGCTGGCCGCCGCAGTGACGGCCGCCTGGCATGGGCTGCGGGTTACCCTGGTGGAGAAAGACCCGGTGTTCGGCGGCGCCACCGCCTGGTCCGGTGGCTGGGCGTGGGTGCCGCGCAACCCGCTGGCGCAGCGGGCCGGCATCGTCGAAGACATCGAGCAACCGCTCACCTACCTGCGCAATGAACTGGGCACACACTTTGACGAAAAACGGGTCAAGGCGTTCCTGGAGGCCTGCCCGCACATGGTCGCGTTTTTCGAGCAGCACACTGCGCTGCAGTTCGTCGATGGCAACGCCATCCCCGACATGCATGGCGACACGCCCGGCGCTGCAACGGGCGGCCATCAGGTCATCGCTGCCCCTTACGATGCGCGAGAACTCGGCGCGCTGTTGCCACGCCTGCGCAAGACGTTGCGCGAAACCTCGTTCATGGGCATGCCGATCATGGCCGGCGCCGACCTGGCCGCCTTCCTCAACATGACCCGCTCGCCGCGCGCTTTGCTGCATGTGTGCAAGCGCTTTGGCCGCCACCTGTACCACCTCGCCCGCCATGGCCGGGCCATGCACCTGGTCAACGGCGTGGCGCTGGTGGCACGCCTGGCCAGGTCCGCCGAAGACCTGGGCGTCAAGCTGGTCGAATCGGCGCCAGCCAAGCGCCTGCTGATGGAGGGCGGCCAGGTGCGCGGCGCCGTCATCGGCACGGCGCAAGGCGATGTGAGCGTCAGGGCCAAGGCCGTGGTGCTGGCTGCCGGTGGTTTCCCCAACGACCCCGCCCGCCGTCGGCAATTGTTCCCCCGTGACGCCAGTGGCCATGACAACCTGGCCCTGCCGCCACTGTCGTGTTCGGGCGACGGCCTGCGCCTGGGCGAAGCGGCCGGCGGTGTTGTCGCCACCGACCTGAAATCGCCCGTGGCCTGGGCACCGGTGTCCAAGGTGCCGCACCGCGACGGCAGCGTCGGCCACTTCCCGCACATCATCGAGCGCGGCAAGCCCGGCATCATCGGCGTGCTGGCCAGCGGCAAGCGCTTCGTCAACGAGGCGCACGGCTACTACGATTATGTTTCGGCCATGCTCAAGGCAGTACCGGAGGGCGAAGAGGCCTGCTCGTGGCTAATCTGCGACCACCGTTTTCTGCGCCGCTACGGCCTCGGCCACGCCCGCCCGGCCCCGCTGCCGGCCTGGCCACACCTGCGCAGCGGTTACCTCAAGCGTGGGAGCAGCCTGGAACAGCTGGCCAAGGCCTGCGGCATCGACCCTGCCGGCCTGAGCGCCACGGTCGCTGACTACAACCACCATGCACGCCTCGGCCAGGACCCTGCATTCGGCCGCGGCTCGACGCCGTTCAACCGCAAGCAGGGCGACCCACAGCACAAGGGCCCCAACCCCTGCGTCGCGCCGATCGAGCACGGGCCGTTCTATGCGGTGAAGGTACAGCCCGGCTGCTTCGGCACCTTCGCCGGCCTGCGCACCGACGGCCATGCGCGCGTGCTGGACAGCCACGGCCAGCCCATCGCCGGCCTGTATGCGGCAGGCACCGACATGGCCAGCGTGTTCGGCGGCTGGTACCCGTCCGGGGGGATCAACCTAGGCCCGGCGCTGACCTTCGGCTACGTGGCCGGCCGGCACATCGCCGGCCACCGGGCGGATGAAGCAACCAGCACTGCCCTGAACAACTCAACCGTATAGCTCAGCGTCAGCGGGTAGAACGGGGCGGCCTGCAATGGTTATCGCGCAGTCGTTGTCAGCGGCTGCGCACAGGCCGGGTCTGCTCCAACTGTTCTTCAAACCAGTGCAGCACCGCCGTGCAGGCCGGGTGCGCCACGCCACTGTCACGCAACCACAGGGCGTAGACCGCGCCGGTCTTCAGCGGCTCGCCGAACGGTACGACGAGGTCGCCGCGGGCCAGCGCATCGTGCGCCAGCACCTGGTCGGTCATGGCCACTCCCAAGCCTCGGGCGGCGGCATCCAGTGCCAGGTCGTCAAGGTTGAACATCAGGTGTTTGTAGGCCCGCTCGGGCGGGTCCTGGTGCGCCTGCAGCCACAGGTTCCACTCATGGCGCCCGGTCGAGCCATGGATCAGCGCATGCTTGCCCAACGCCTGCAGCGAACCCGGTGGTGGCTGGCCAGCGCCCAGGCGCGGCGCGCAAACCGGCACCAGGTATTCGTCGAACAGCACCGTCAACGGGCGCTCATCGAGGCCGTCACGCAGGTACAGCACATAGGCATCGCAATCGCCGCTGGTTTCTACCACCTCCCCGCTGACCGTCTCGATCGACAGGCACAACGCCGGGTTCAGCGCATAGAAGCTGCTCAAGCGCGGCAGCAACCAGCGAACCGCCAGCGAGACGAAAATGCGAATGCGGAACGGGCGGTCCTGGGCGGCCGGGGACAGGCGTTGAGCAAGGGCGCGCAGGTCGCCCAGGGCGGTGCTTGCCACCGCATACACATCGCGGCCCTGTTCGGTCAGCGCCACCTTGCGGCTGGTGCGGTCGAACAGCGCCACGCCGTAGTGCTCCTCCAGCTGCTGAATCTGCCGGCTGATTGCACTTTGCGTCAGGTGCAACTGCCTGGCGGCCTCCGTGAAGCTGCTGCTGTCAGCGACGTGAATGAGCGCCTGCAGGGCTTGCAGCGAAGGTATGCGGAACGTCTTGTCCATGCGTTTTGAGAATAGCTGAATGAAATATTAGCGTTAGAAACACGCCTCCAGGCCTCGTAGATTAAGGCTTGAGAGCGCACTCCCCATTCATACCGATAAACCGTGCGCATTGATTGTGGAGCAGCTGATGGCGATCGACAACCGTTGCGGATGGATAGCACTGGCCGGCGAGGCCGCCCCTTACCCGCGCCTTGAGGGCCAGCATGCCTGCGATTGGCTGATCATCGGCGCCGGCATTACCGGCCTTGCTGCGGCGCATACTCTGGCCGGGCGATTCCCTGGCCAGCGCATCATCCTGCTCGACCGGCAACGCATCGCCCAAGGTGCGTCGGCGCGCAATTCGGGCTTTGCCGTCAGCCACGAACTGCCCGCCCCTGGCGAGCTGCTGGGCAACCCCGGCTTTGCGGGCTACCAGGTGGCCTCACGCATTGGCGTTGCAGCCGGGCAAGAGCTTCGCCAACGCCTCGACGCACTGGCCATCGACTGCGAGTACGAAGCCAAGGGCTGTCACTTCGCCGTGCATCAGCCTGCGCACCTGCAGCAGACCGATGCCGTGCTCCGTACCCTCGAAGCCGTGGGCGCCAGCGCGGCCTACCTGGAAGGTGACGCGTTGCAGCAACGCCTGGGCAGCAGCTTCTATAGCCGCGCCATCCATTGCGCGGGCGGCAACGCGCTGCTGCAACCGGCAAAGTATGTGAAAGGCCTGGCCGAGGGTTTGCCCGGGGCCGTGGAAGCCTTCGAGCACAGCGCGGTGCTGGACCTGCGTCGGGCCGGCAACCGCTGGCAAGCGCGCACTGTCACCGGCCAGGTCATCGCCGGGCAGGTGCTGGCCTGCGTTGGGGCGTTTTTGCCCAGGCTCGGCGTGCACCACAGCGGCACCTTCGCGCTGGAACTGAGCGCCAGCATCACCCGCCCGCTGACCGAAGCGCACTGGAAAAGCCAGTTCGGCGAGCGTACCTGGGGCGTGCTGTCGACCCTGCCGGGCGGCGCTACCTTGCGCCTGTTGCCGGGCCGACGCCTGCTGATCCGCAACACCGTGGAATACCGCCAGCGCGATCTCAGCCCTGCACAACTGCAACAGCGCCAGCACGCGCACGTTCACGGGCTGCAAAAGCGCTTCCCGGGCCTGAAAGCTGAAGACCTTGAATACACCTGGACGGGCCACCTGAGCGGCACGCGCTCGGGCGAACCTTGCTTCGCCCGTATCGATGAGGGCCTGCACGCGGTGGCCGGCTGCAACGGTTCCGGCGTGGCGCGCGGCACCTTGTGGGGCCGGCTGTTGGTGGAGATGGCGGCAGGCGACACCTCAGCGCTGCTCACTGACGTTCTCGGCCAGGCCCACCCAGGCTACCTGCCGCCCCGGCCATTCTTCGACATCGGCGCGTCCCTGCGCATGGCCTGGGAAGTGCGCCGCGCCAAGCGGGAACGTTGACGCGGCCGAACCCTTGCACACACTTACAACAACAGAGGGCAAGATGATGAAACGCACCTGCATGGCCGTGCTCGGCACGGCGCTGTTCAGCCTGGCGGCGCAGGCCGCCGACTCGGTGAACATCGCCAACTGGAGCGGCTATATCGCCGATGACACGCTGACCACGTTCACCCGCAACACCGGCATCCAGACCACCTACGACCTGATCGACAGCAACGAGACCACCGAAGCCAAGCTGATGACCGGTGGCAGCGGCTATGACCTGGTCAGCCCGTCAAACCACTTCCTGCCCCGGCTGATCAAGGCCGGCGCCATTCAGGAACTGGACCGCAGCAAGCTGCCCAATTGGAACAACCTCGACCCCAAGCTGATGCAGCTGCTGCAAACCAGCGACCCGGGCAACCGCTACGCGATCCCGTACATGTGGGTGACCACGGGCATCGGCTACAACATCGACAAGATCAAGGCGATTTTCGGCGACACTGCAGTGACCGAGTCCTGGCAGATGCTGTTCAACCCGGAAAACATCCACAAGCTCAGCGCCTGCGGCGTGGCCTTACTCGACAACCCGACGCAGATCATCCCGATCACCCTCAAGGTGCTCGGCCTGGACCCGCACAGCCAAAAGCCTGAAGACCTGAAAAAAGCCGAGGCGGCGCTGCTGAGCATTCGCCCGTCGATCAGCTACTTCCACCAGTCCAAATACGTCAGCGACCTGGCCAACGGCAATATCTGTGTGGCCATCGGCTTCAGCGGCGATGTGCTGCAGGCGATGACCAGCGCGCAACAGGCCAACAATGGTGTACACCTGGGCTACAGCATCCCCCGCGAAGGGTCTACGGTGGCGGTGGATATGGTGGTAATTCCAAAAGCCGCGCCGCACCTGGACGCCGCCTACGCCTACCTCAACTACCTGCTCCAGCCCCAAGTCATGGCACATATCAGCAATGCGGTGAAATACCCCAACGGCAATGCGGCCTCGCTGCCGTACGTGGACCCGGCCCTGCGCGACAACCCTGCGGTGTACCCACCGCAGGCGGTGCTCGACACGCTGTTCCCGATCCAGACGCTATCGCCGACGGGCATGCGCTTGAGTACCCGGTTGTGGACGCGGGTTACCACCGGCAGGTGACAGCTCACCCACCGGTTGGAGGGCGGGCTTGTGCGTCAGCCTGTGCGGACGACCTTGCAGCGGGCCTGGCGCCGACTGCGCCAGGCCCATCCAGCGCAATCCGCCGAGCCCGCCCAACGCCCCAGGCCATGGCGCGCGTCATCGACTCGCCGGGCCTGGAGTCGAACACCTCTTCGTGCAACGCCATGCCGCCCGCCGCATAGACGCCAATGAACATTTGCGTGTTGCCCGTGCGCGACAGCCTCACCTGCACGTCGATGAACGTGCCGTCACTCAATGTTTCGTCGTGAGTCCGATGATGAAGCATCGGGTCAGCCCAGGCCCAGAACAGATCACCGCGAATCCGCATGCCGCCCTCCTACGACTTTAGTCTTATACCGTAGGTTAAAAAGCTAGCCGACGGCGGTAGGGCTGCAACCCTGCAGGTTGAAAAATCGAACTGAATCAGACAACTGGCAAGGGGCTATCAATCAGTGCCAGCCAGGCAGCTGCTGCCCCGTCACCGGGTCGTGTTCAGGCACCGCCACCTCGGCGATTCGTGCCAGCGCCTGGCTGTGCAAGCGTGAGTCGGGCCGCTGGATGGCGTAATTTTCCTGCCCCTGCGGGTAGGCGCCGACTACCAGAAAATCACTGCTGTGCTCCACGCAACGGTGGCCAGTGCCTGCCGGCAAGACCAGCACGTCGCCCGCCTTGACCGTCAACGTCTGGCCCGCCTCGCCGCCCAAGGTCACCCTGGCCTGCCCGCGGGCGATGCCAAGGGCTTCGTGGGCGTTGGGGTGGAAGTGGTGATAGTCGAAAATCCCGTCGCGCCACAGTGGCGTCCAGCGATGTTCAGCAAACATCGCCTCGAACAGCGCGGCCTTGTCGGCTGCAGGGTCGAACGTCAGCCGGTACAGCAACACCGGCAGTTGGCTGTTCGGCGTTGCTCCGTCGTCATCAAAGCGCAGGCTTTGCGCAAGTGTTTTTGAAAGGTCGGTCGCGTCGTCGCCAGGCATGATCAGCCCCTGAAAGTGAGTGATTCCCCTGTGAACCGTGTGCGATTGAAGAGGTTCCTGCCGGTCGACCAAGGCGCAAGTGGCGGCTATCGAGGTCAGCGTCGAGCACTTGTGAAGCGCCAGGGCATCTGTCGCATTTTGTAACTTCCAGCCGGATGATTTTACATGGACATCACCCACGAGCCTCTTTAGCCTACCGCCTCCGTTGAATTGAGGGGCCCCGTGTGATGCAGCAACCAGGTAATCGAAAGCGTGCCCTGTGGGGCCTCCTCCTGCTTGCCGCAAGCACCTTTGCCAACGCTGAAGATGCAACCCAGAACGCACCGACGCTGGTGTACTCCTGGCCGGTCAATGCAGGCCCGCTGGCCCCGCGTGGCTACGCGCCCAACCAGATGTACGCCCAGGCGATGGTGTATGAGCCGCTTGTACGCTACAGCGCATCCGGCACCATCGAGCCCTGGCTGGCGACGGCCTGGCAGGTGTCCGACGATGGCAAGGTCTACACCTTCACCCTGCGCGACGGGGTGCGTTTCAGTGACGGCACAGCGTTCGATGCAGCGGCCGCCAAAGCCAACCTGGACGCCGTCCTGGCCAACAGCCAGCGCCACCGCTGGATGGAACTGGTCACCACCCTCGACCACGTCGAGGCCCCCGACCGGCTCACCTTGCGCCTGGTGCTCAAACACCCCTACTACCCGACCCTGATGGAGCTTGCGCAAGTGCGCCCGCTGCGGTTCGGGTCGCCGCAGGCCAAGCCGGGTGAACCTGCCGGTACCGGGCCGTGGGTGCGTGTCGACTCACGCCTGGGCGAATACGACCGCTTTGCCCGCAACCCTCTGTACTGGGGCCCGACACCGGCCTACGGCGAGGTGCTGGTCAAGGTCATCCCCGACCCCAACAGCCGCGCCCTGGCCCTGCAAACCGGGGAACTGCAGCTGATTCAGGGCGCAGCAGGCGAGATCACCGCCAGCACCTTCGTGCGCCTGCGCGACCAAGGTTTCGCCACCGCGCTCTCGGCGCCGCTGGCTACCCGCAGTGTGGCCATGAACACCGGCCGTGGCGCCACCCGCGACCTTGTGGTGCGCCAGGCGATCAACCAGGCGGTGAACAAGCAGGCGATCATCGACAAGATCCTCTATGGCCTGGAGCCCCGCGCCGACACGCTGTTCGCCCCCAACATGCCCTATGCCGACCTGGGCCTTGAGCCCTACGCCTACGACCCGGCCCTCGCCGCCCGCGAACTCGACGCCGCCGGCTGGCGCCTGGCGCCGGGCACTACGGTGCGCAGCAAGGGTGGCGAGCCGCTGTCGATCGAGCTGGTGTTCCTCGGCACCAGCGCTCTGCAGAAGAGCCTGGCCGAGGTGCTGCAAGGTGAGCTGGCCAAGGCCGGCATGCACATCGAGCTGCGCGCCGTGGAAGAAGGCGCGCTGGTGCGCCGCCAGCGTGACGGCGACTTCGGCATGATCTTCGCCGATACCTGGGGCGCGCCCTACGACCCACACTCCTTCGTCAGCTCCATGCGCTATGCCGGGCATGCCGACTACATGGCGCAACGTGGCCTGCCGATCAAGGACCAACTCGACCAGCGCATCGGCCAGGTGCTGGCCAGCACCAACGAGCAGCAACGCGCTGAACAATACCGTTTCATCCTCACCACCCTGCACCAGCAGGCGGTGTACTTGCCCATTTCCTACCTCACTGCCATCAGCGTGCGGCGTGGTTCGGTGGCCCACGTTCAATTCGGCAGCACGCTGTTCGACGTGCCGTTCGAAACCATGACGCCGCAACAGGAGCACTGACATGCTGCGCTATATCCTCTTGCGGCTGGTGCTGCTGGTGCCGGTGATGCTCGGCGTGTCGTTGCTGGTGTTCGTGCTGCTGCACCTGGGCAGCACAGACCCGGCGTTGGACTACCTGCGCCTGTCGCACATCCCACCCACCGACGCCGCCATCGCCGAAGTACGCCATGCCCTGGGCCTGGATCGGCCTCTTTATGCGCAATACCTGAGCTGGCTGTGGAAGGCCCTGCAGCTGGACTTTGGCACCTCCTACCTGACCGGCCGGCCGGTGTTCGACGACCTGCTCTACTACCTGCCCGCCACCTTGCAGCTGGGCGGTCTGGCCCTGGCCTGCACGCTGCTGCTGTCGATCCCATTAGGGCTTGTGGCGGCGCGTTGGCAAGGGCGCTGGCCCGATCACGCGGTCCGGGCGGTAACGTTCCTCGGCGTGTCGATGCCCAACTTCTGGCTGGCGTTTCTGCTGATTGCGCTGTTCTCGCTGTGGCTCGGCTGGCTGCCGCCACTGGGGCGTGGCGGCGCCGGGCACCTGGTGATGCCGGTGCTGGCGATCGCGCTGATGTCAATGTCCATCAATGCCCGCCTGCTGCGCGCCAGCCTGCTGGAGGCCAGCGGCCAGCGCCATGTCACCTATGCCCGCGCACGCGGCCTGCCGGCGCGCCAGGTCTGGGGCAGCCATGTACTGCGCAACGCCTGGCTGCCCTTGGTCACCGCCACGGGCATGCACATCGGCGAATTGATCGGTGGCGCACTGGTGATCGAAACCATCTTCGCCTGGCCCGGCGTGGGGCGCTTTGCCGTGTCGGCGGTGCTCAACCGGGATTTCCCGGTGATGCAGTGTTTCACCCTGCTGCTCACCGGCTTGCTGATGGTCTGCAACCTGGTGGTGGACATGTGCTATGCCTGGCTCGACCCACGCAGCCGCCTGGAAGGGGTCAGCGCATGAGTGTCGTGGCCCTGCTCCGCCGCCCGGCGTTGGCCGGTCAAAACAGCCTGATGATCGGGCTGGTGCTGGTCAGCCTGCTGGCCCTGCTGGCCGTTTTCGGCCAATGGCTCGCCCCGCATGACCCAGACCTGGTCGACCTCGGCCAGCGTTTGCTGCCCCCTGACAGCAGCCACTGGCTAGGCACCGATCACTTGGGCCGCGACCTGCTTTCGCGGTTGATCGTCGGTACCCAGCTGTCGCTGGGCAGTGTGATGCTGACCCTGGCCCTGGTGCTGTTGCTCGGCCTGCTGGTGGGCGGCGTGTCCGGCTTTCTGGGCGGCAAGGTCGACCTGCTGCTGATGCGCCTGTGCGACATGTTCATGACCTTCCCCACCCTGGTGCTGGCGTTTTTCTTCGTCACCCTGCTGGGCACCGGCCTGAGCAATGTGGTCATCGCCATCGCCCTGTCGCACTGGGCCTGGTATGCGCGCATGGTCCGCGGCATGGTCATTGCCCAACGCGGCCGCGAATACCTGCTGGCATCGCGCCTGGCCGGTGCTTCACGCTGGGCGCGGTTGCGCCAGCACGTGCTGCCGAACATCGCCGGCCCTTTGCTGGTGCTGGCGACCATGGATATCGGGCACATGATGCTGCACGTCTCAGGCCTGTCCTTCCTCGGCCTAGGTGTTACCCCGCCTGCCGCCGAGTGGGGGGTGATGATCAACGATGCCAAGGAATTCATCTGGACCCACCCGCAACTGTTGCTGTTGCCCGGGTTGATGATCTTTTTCTCGGTGATGGCCTTCAACCTGCTGGGCGATGCGCTGCGCGACCGCCTGGACCCTACCCGGGAGGTGCACTGAATGGAGCATTCGACACTTGAGCTGCAGGGCTTGCGTATTGAAGGGCGGGCGGGCGTGCTGGTCGAGGACGTCGATCTGCAACTGCGCCGCGGCCAAGTCTGCGCGTTGGTCGGCAGCAGCGGCTCAGGCAAATCCCTCACCTGCCTGGGCTCGCTCGACCTGCTGCCAGCAGGCCTGACCCGCACCCACGGCCAGTTGCGGCTTGATGGCCAAGCGTTGCCGGCAGCACAGGTTCGCGGCCGGGTCGCCAGCCTGGTCCTGCAAAACCCGCGCAGCGCATTCAACCCCGTGCGCAACATGGCCAGCCATGCCCAGGAAACCTTGAAGCTGCGCGGTATCGCCGGCGCAGCTGCCCGCGCGCGCATGGCGCAGTGCCTGGAAGCCGTTGGCCTTGAGGACCGCGAGCGGGTGCTGCAGGCCTTCGCCTTTCAGCTGAGCGGCGGCATGCTCCAGCGCATGATGATCGCCTTGGCGCTGATGGCGCAAACCCCGTTCTTGCTGGCAGACGAGCCCACCAGTGACCTTGACGCCTTGAGCCAGGCACGGTTTCTCGACCTGTTGATGGCGCTGGTGCAGCAGCATGGGCTGGGGGTGCTGCTGGTCACTCACGACATGGGCGTGGTCGCCCGCTGCGCTGATCACGTTGCGGTGATGGACGCCGGCCGCATCGTCGAGCGGCAAACGGTCCATGGCCTGTTCGAGCGCCCGGCCAGTGCGGCTTCCCGCACCCTGCTCGACGCCCACCAGACCCTTGCCGGGAGCACGCCATGACCCTGCTGCACGTCAATAACATCGGCCACGGCTACCGCACTGGAGGGCTGCTGGCCAGGCGGGGCTGGCTGCAGGTGCTCGACGGCATCCAGCTTGAGTTCAAGGCTGGCGAGTCGGTCGGGCTGCTTGGCAGCAGCGGCAGTGGCAAGAGCACCCTTGCAAGGTTGCTCCTGGGGCTGGAAACACCCGCCCACGGCCAGGTGACTTTCGCCGGCCAGGATGTCAGCCGCTTGCGCGGGCGCCAGGCGCACGCCTTCCAAAGCGCCGTGCAGCTGGTGTTTCAGGATGCCCCCGGCGCGTTCAACCCGCAGCGCAGCATCGGCTGGAGCATCGCCGAGCCGCTGCGCCACCTCAGTGACCTCGACAGCGCAGCGCGTGAACAGCGTGTGCTGACCCTGCTGCAGCAAATGGGCTTAGGTGAGGAACATGTCCAGCGCCTGCCCCACCAGCTCAGTGGCGGGCAGCTGCAACGCGCCAATATCGCCCGGGCGCTGGCGCTTTCGCCCCAGCTGGTGGTGCTCGACGAGGCCCTGTCGAACCTCGACCGGGTGCTGCAGTTGCAGCTGCTGCAGCGGCTGGAAGCCCTGCGCCGCGAAAGCGGTACCGCGTTCGTGCTGATCACCCATGACCTGAGCCTGGTGCGTTACTTTTGCCAGCGGGTGCTGCTGCTGGACGCTGGGCGTATCGTCGAGGACCGCCCGGTGGACGGTAACCTGTGCTTCGATCATGAACTGGGCAAGCAGCTGCAAGCCGCCATGCTGCCGGCACGGCCATTCAAGCCGGAGGCGGCAAACCTGCGCACCGGCTGACACCCGCTCCTGTCTGTTCGCTACCGAACAGACCGGCCTCGCGCCGGCCGTGCAGACTGAGGGTCTGACCGGCCAGCTCGCGGTAACCCCGACACCATGGACGCCCCTTGGCTTCGCCCCCTCGCCTACCTCCAACGCCTGGCCAGCCGTGCCCGGCGCTGGCGCACGCCGCGGCACAGGTTCACCTACGAGAGCCTGCTGCGCTCGGAGCTCTACAGCGCCCAGCAGTTGGCCGACCACGGCATCTGGCTGGCCAGCCAGCACCGCTTGAGCCAACTGCCTGCCGACGACTCGCTGCTCGATCGCCTGGCCGATAACGAGCGCATGCTCTACACCAGCTGTTCTGCCCTGGCCGCCAGCCTGCCCGGGGCACGCCCGGCATTGCCGGCCGCGCAATGGTTGCTCGACAACTTTTACCTGGTCGAAACCCATATCCGCATCGCCAAGCGCCATCTGCCGTCCGATTACAGCCTGCAGCTGCCGCGCCTGGACAACGGCCCCTCCAGCGGCCTGCCGCGGGTCTATGACATCGCGCTGGAAACCATCTCCCACGGTGATGGCCGGGTCGATGGCGACAGCCTCAGCCGCTTTGTCGAAGCCTATCAGCACACTGCCCCGCTGACCCTGGGCGAGCTGTGGGCGATCCCCATCATGCTGCGCCTGGCGCTGATCGAAAACCTGCGCCGGGTGGCGGCCCGGGTAATGGCTAACTGGGCAGACCGCGACCTGGCCAATGGCTGGGCCGACAAGCTCAGCGAAACCGCCGAACGCGATGCCAAGAGCGTGGTGCTGGTGGTGGCCGACATGGCCCGCTCGGCCCCGCCGATGACCCCGGCCTTCGTCGCCGAACTGGCCAGGCGCCTGCAGGGCCACGGCAGCACCCTGACCCAACCGCTGGCGTGGATCGAGCAAATGCTTGGCGAGTCGGCGCTGAGCATCGAGCGCAGTGTGCAACTCGATGCGCAACAGCAGGCCGTCGACCAGTTGTCCATCAGCAACAGCATCGGCAGCCTGCGCCTGCTGTCGACCATCGACTGGCGGCTGTTCGTCGAGCACCTGAGCCATGTGGAACAGGTGCTCAGCCAGGACCCGGCCGCCGTCTACCCGGCCATGGACTTTGCCAGCCGCGACCACTACCGGCACATTGTCGAACGCCTGGCGCGGCATAGCGCATTTGGCGAAGTACAGGTCGCACATGCGGCCATCGCGCTTGCCCAGGCCGCAGGCGCCGGGGCAGATGACCAGGCCAGGCATGTCGGCTACTACCTGGCCGGCGAGGGCCTGCCGGCGCTGGAACGCCAGCTTGGTGCACGGCTTGCGCTGGCCGACCGTTGGCAACGCCTGTTGCACCGGGCGCCGCTGGCGTTCTACCTGGTGCCGGTGGTGCTGCTGTCAGGCCTGCTGGCCTGGGGCTTTCTCGACACGATTGTCGGCGAGGGCTGGCCGGCCTGGGTTGCGGCGCTCATGGCCATCCCCCTGCTGCTTGCAACCAGCCGCCTGGCCGTTGGCCTGGTGAACTGGCTGGTCACCCTGACCGTCAAGCCGTCGTTCCTGCCACGCCTGGATTACACCCTGGGCATCCCGGCCGACGCGCGCACGCTGGTGGCCGTGCCCTGCATGCTGGGCAGTGCCGGTGATGTGGAGGCGCTTGTCGAAGGCCTTGAAGTGCGCTTTCTGGCCAACCGTGACGCGCACCTGCATTTTGCGCTGCTGAGTGATTTCGTCGACGCCCAGCAACAGACCTGCCCAGGCGACCAGGCCCTGCTCGACCTTGCCAGCGACGGCATCCAGGCCCTCAATGGCAAGTATCCGAACCCGGGCTGCGCGCGGTTTTTTCTGATGCATCGGCCTAGGGTGTGGAACGCCACCGAACGCTGCTGGATGGGCCGTGAACGCAAGCGCGGCAAGCTCGCCGAGCTCAACGCCCTGCTGCGCGGGCACGGTGCCGATTGCTTCATGCTTACCGTTGGCGATGTGCACACACTGGGCGATGTGCGCTATGTCATCACCCTGGACACCGACACCCTGCTACCGCGCGACACGGCGCAGAAATTTGTCGGCACCATGCAACACCCGCTCAACCGCCCGCGTTTCGACCCCCAAACCGGCCGCATGCGCTCGGGCTACGCGATATTGCAACCGCGGGTGGGCATCAGCCTGCCCAGTGTTTCGCGCTCGGCCTATGCGCGCCTGTTCGCTGCCGATGCGGGGGTCGACCCTTACACCCAGGCGGTTTCGGACGTGTATCAGGACCTGTTCCTCAGCGGCTCGTTCATCGGCAAGGGCATTTACGCGGTGGATGCCTTCGAGCAGGCCCTGGAGGGGCGCTTTGCCGACAACCGAATACTCAGCCATGACCTGATCGAGGGCTGCTATGCGCACTCCGGCCTGCTCAGCGACGTGCAGTTGTTCGAAGGTTACCCGGCGCGCTACAGCGCCGATGCCAAACGGCGTCACCGCTGGATCCGCGGTGACTGGCAATTGCTGCCGTGGCTGTTGCTACGCCAGCGCAGTGGCGACCAGAACCCGCTGAGTGCCCTGTCGCGCTGGAAGATCTTCGACAACCTGCGCCGCAGCCTGGAGCCCGCAGCCCTGCTGACGGTCTTGCTGTGGGGCTGGCTGGCCAGCGCCTCGCCCCTGTTGTGGACGTTGGCGCTGCTGGGGTTGCTACTGGTGCGCCCGTTGCTGGATGCGCTGTTGGAGTTGCTGCACAAGACCACTGACGTGCTGCTGGCCGAGCACCTGCTTGCAGCCCTGCGAACCTCGGGCATCTACTTTGTGCGAGCCGGGCTGTTCCTGGCCTGGCTACCTTTCGAAGCCAGCTACAGCCTGGGGGCCATCGCCCGCACCCTGTGGCGGCTGGCCGTGAGCAAACGCCGCCTGCTGCAATGGAACCCCTCGCAAACAGAGGAACGCAGCAGCGCCGATACCCTGCAGGCGGTGTACCGCGAGCAGTGGCTGCAACCTGCCTTGGCGCTGGCATTGACCGGCGCATTGGCGCTGCAGCCAGGCACCCTGTTGCTGGCCTCGCCAATCCTCACGCTTTGGTTACTCGGCCCGGCACTGGCGTGGTGGCTCAGCCGCGCGCGGGTGCGCACCGAGTTTGCCCCCTCGGCCGGCGACCTGCGCTTTCTGCATCGGCTGGCGCGGCGCAACTGGGCGTTCTTCGACCGCCATGTCGGCCCCGCCGACCACTGGCTGCCGCCAGACAACCTGCAGGAGCCGCCTTTCCCCAGCATCGCCCATCGCACTTCCCCCACCAACATCGGCATGGCCGTGCTGTCGCACCTGGCAGCCCATGACTTTGGCTATTTGTCTGCCGGTCGCCTGTTCGAACGCCTGGGCCACATATTCGACAGCCTGGACGGCTTGGAGCGCTACAAAGGGCACTTTTACAACTGGTACGACACCCACACCCTCCAGCCACTGCCGCCGCTGTATGTGTCCTCGGTAGACAGCGGCAACCTGGCCGCGCTGCTGCTGACGTTGAGGCCCGGGCTGCTGGCGATGGCCGACACCCCGGTACCGCACCCGCGCGTGACCCAAGGGCTGCTGGATACCCTCGACATACTGCTCGAGGCGTTCGCCCAGGCAGGCCGCGAGGTTGCAGAATTGCAGGCATTGCGCCGCGAGGTCGCGCAAGCCCATGCGCTTGCGCAGCCGCCGCCAGCCGCACTGATGGCGCTGCTTGCCGGGCAATTGCAAGGCCTGTTGAGCAAGTACGCCCTGCCCGCTGCCGATGACACGCAGGCCGATGAGTGCGGGTTCTGGCTGCAGATGATGCTGGAGCAGTGCCTGGACCTGGCCAGCGAGCTGCAAGCTGTGCAGCTACCGGGCAGTCATGATCCGGGGTTGCCTGGCACCCCGAGCTGGCAACAACTGGCAAACCTGGACCCACGCCAGTGGCCAAGCGCCGACCAGGCCGCGGTGACGCAAGTGCGTACCTTCGCCCTCCAGCGCATCGGCCAGGCGCAGCGGCTGGCGGCGCGCATCCCCGCCCTGGCCGACATGGACTTCAGCTTCCTCTACGACAACGACCGCGACCTGTTCGCCATCGGCTACAACGCCGACGAGCATCGCCTGGACGCGTCCTTCTATGACCTGCTGGCATCGGAAATGCGCCTGACCAATTTCGTCCTCATCGCCCAGGGCCAGGCACCCCAGGCCAGCTGGTTCGCGTTGGGCCGGCTGCTGACCAGCAATGCCGGCGTGCCGGTGCTGCTGTCGTGGTCCGGTTCGATGTTCGAGTACCTGATGCCGCTGCTGGTGATGCCCAACTACGAGGGCACCTTGCTCGACCAGACCTGCCAGGCCGCCGTCAGCCGGCAGATCGAGCATGGCCACCTGCTGGGCATCCCGTGGGGCGTTTCGGAGTCGGCCTACAACGCGCTGGACACCCACTTCAACTACCAGTACCGGGCGTTCGGCGTGCCGGGGCTGGGCCTCAAGCGCGGCCTGGGCGAAGAGCGGGTGGTCGCGCCCTACGCCAGCACACTGGCGTTGATGGTGGCGCCCAGCGCCGCCTGCCACAACCTGCAGCGCCTGAGCGCACTCGGTATGGCGGGCCGCTTCGGGCTGTACGAAGCCGTGGACTACAGCGAAGCACGGCTGCCGCCCAGGCAAGAGGCGGTGGTTATCCGTTCGTTCATGGCGCATCACCAGGGCATGAGTTTTCTGGCCCTCACTGCAGTGCTGCTGGACCAGCCCATGCAACGGCGCTTCGCCTGCGACCCACAGTTCCAGGCCAGCATGCTGCTGCTTCAGGAACGCGTGCCGAAAACCGCGGCCCCGTACCTGCATACCCTGCAGTCACCGGCCGTCGACGGCGCACGGGACAGCGGTGAAGCGCGGCTGCGCGTATTTACCGAGCCCAACCGGCGCCACCCCGCCGTGCAGTTACTCTCCAACGGCCACTACCACGTCATGGTCAACCACGTCGGCAGTGGCTACAGCCACCACAACCACCTGGCCGTCACCCGTTGGCGCGAGGACGCCACGCACGACGAGCTGGGCAGCTTCTGCTACCTGCGCGACGTCGCCAGCGGTGCGTATTGGTCCACCACCTACCAGCCGACGCAACACCGCAGCCACAACCAGGAAGCGATCTTCAGCGATGGCCGGGCGGAGTTTCGCGTGCGCGAACGGGACTTCGACTGCCATACCGAGATTGCCGTCTCGCCCGAGGACGACATCGAGCTGCGGCGCCTGCACCTGACCAACCATGGTGACCAGCGCCGCACGCTGGAGCTGACCAGCTACGCCGAAGTGGTGCTAGCGCCGGCGCTGAGCGACGCGCTGCACCCAGCCTTCAGCAAGCTGTTCGTGCAGACCGAGCTGATCCGCCCGCTGCAGGCCATCCTCTGTACCCGGCGGCCGCGCTCGCTGCTCGATGCAACGCCCTGGATGTGCCATGTGCTGGCGGTGCATGGTGTGGATATCGACGCCATTTCCTATGAAACCGACCGCGCCCGCTTCATCGGCCGCGGCCGCACCCTGCGCGCCCCGGCAGCCCTGGACCGGCACACCGAGGCGCTGTCCGGCAGCGCCGGGCCGGTGCTCGACCCTATCGTCGCGATCCGCTGCCGCATCACCCTGGCGCCTGGCCAAGCCGCCACGGTCGACCTGGCCACCGGCGTGGCCGACAGCCGCGACGCGTGCCTGCAACAGGTCGCCAGATACCGCGACCGCCACCTGGCCGACCGGGTGTTCGACCTGGCCTGGCCGCACAGCCAGGTGCTGTTGCGCCAGCTCAACGGGTCGCTTAACGATGCACGCTTGTTCGAACAGATGGCGGCATCGATCATTTACCCCAATGCGCTGATGCGCGCCAGCACCGCGCTGCTGGCCAGCAACCGGCGCAGCCAGTCCGGCCTGTGGGGCCAGGGGCTGTCGGGGGACCTGCCGATCGTGCTGGTGCAGATCGGCGACCTCGCCAATATCGAGCTGGTCAAGCAGATGGTGCTGGCCCATGCCTATTGGCGGCAGAAAGGCCTGGCACTGGACCTGGTGATCTGGAACGAAGACCAGGCCGGCTACCGCCAGCAATTGCAGGAAATGATCGTCGGCATTGTCACCTCTGGCAGCGAAGCCGCGCTACTCGACCGCCCCGGTGGGATCTTCGTGCGCCCGGCGCAGCAGTTGTCCGAAGAGGACCGCGTACTGACGCTGTCGGTGGCGCGGATGGTGCTCAGCGACAGCCAGGGCACACTGGCCGAGCAACTGCATCACCGCCGCCCTCCTGCGGCGCCTGCCGCCTTCACGCCCACACTGGCCAACGCCCGGCCCATGCCCACCAGCCGCTCGCTGCCGGCTGCCCCTGCACTGCAGCTCGCCAACCGCTATGGCGGCTTCAACGCCGATGGCCGCGAGTACGTCATTACCCATAGCCCCGGCGCGCCGCCACCGGCGCCGTGGGTCAACGTACTGGCCAACCCGCGGTTTGGCAGCGTGGTGTCGGAAGCCGGCAGTGCTTACAGCTGGTACGAAAACGCCCACGAATACCGCCTGACGCCCTGGCACAACGACCCAGTTGCCGACCCTGGCGGCGAAGCCTTCTACCTGCGTGACGAGGACAGCGGCCGCTGTTGGTCGCCTACCCCGCAGCCCTGCCCCGGCCCCGGCCGCTATCGCACCCGGCATGGCTTTGGCTACAGCGTATTCGAGTATGCCGATGACGAGCTGGACAGCGAACTCTGGGTGCACGTGGCGCTGGATGCACCGGTCAAGTTCAGCCGGCTCAAGTTGCACAACCGCTCCGGGCGGGCGCGGCGCTTGTCGGTGACCTGCTTCGTGGAATGGGTGCTGGGTGACCTGCGCAGCAAATCGGCGCTGCATGTGGTCAGCGAGGCCGACCCGGTCAGTGGCGCGCTGTTCGCCCGTAACGCGTTCAACATCGAGTTTTCTGGGCATGTGGCGTTTCTTGATTGCGACCTGCCGTCGCAAGGCATTACCTGTGATCGCAGCGAATTCCTTGGGCGCAACGGTGATTACCAGTCGCCCGCCGGCCTGCGCCAGGCGCGGCTGTCTGGGCGCATGGGCGGCGGGCTCGACCCATGCGCGGCGTTGCAGGTAGGCCTGCTGCTAGCGCCTGGCGACAGCCTGGAAGTGGTATTCCGCCTGGGCGCCGAGTGCGATGCCACGGCCGCCAGCCGTTGCGTGCAACAGTATCGCGGGCTTCGCACAGCCATGGACGAATTGGACAAGGTGCAGCGCTACTGGCGCGAAACCCTCGATACCGTACAGATCGAAACACCAGAACCTGCGCTGAACGTATTGGCCAACGGCTGGTTGATGTACCAGGTGATTGCCTGCCGCTTCTGGGCACGCAGCGGCTTTTACCAGTCGGGTGGCGCCTTCGGTTTCCGCGACCAGTTGCAGGACAGCATGGCCATGCTCCACGCAGCGCCGGCAGTGGCGCGCCAGCACCTGCTGAGCTGTGCGGCGCACCAATATGTCGAAGGTGATGTGCAGCATTGGTGGCACCCTCCGATGCAACGGGGCGTGCGTACCCGCTGTTCGGACGACATGCTCTGGCTGCCATTGGCGACCAGCCGCTATGTGGCGATCACCGGCGATTACACGGTACTGGATGAACCGGTCGGCTACCTGGCCGGGCGTGCGCTGAATGCCGGTGAAGAGTCGTATTACGACCTGCCCACCCACGCGAGCCTGGTCGAAAGCCTGTATCAGCACTGCCAGCGCGCCCTCCAGCACGGGCTGCAGTGCGGCGTTCACGGCCTGCCGCTGATGGGCAGCGGCGACTGGAATGACGGCATGAACCGCGTCGGCGAGCAAGGCCGTGGTGAGAGCGTGTGGCTGGGCTTTTTCGGCCATGAAGTGCTGCGCGCGTTCGCCAGCGTGGCCCTGCACCACGGCGACAGCAGCTTTGCCCTGCACTGCACGACGCAGGCCGCCGCCCTGGCGGAAAACCTCGAACGGCATGCCTGGGACGGTAACTGGTATTGCCGGGCCTGGTTCGACGATGGCCAGGTGCTGGGGTCGGCAAGCAACCAGGAATGCCGGATCGACTCGCTGACCCAGAGCTGGGCGGTACTCTCCGGGGTTGCTTCGCCCGAGCGCGCACGCGCCGCCATGACTGCGCTCGAACACCACCTGGTACGCCGCGACCTGGGTGTGGTCAAACTGCTCGACCCGCCCTTCGACCGTGGCAGCCTGGACCCTGGCTACATCAAGGGTTACCTGCCGGGCGTGCGCGAAAACGGCGGGCAGTACACGCACGCGGCGATCTGGGCCGGCATGGCCTATGCGCAGTTGGGCGATGCCGCGAAGGCGTGGGAGCTGCTGCGCCTGATCAACCCGGTGCGCCAGGGCAGTGATGAGCTGATCGACACCTACAAGGTCGAACCCTATGTGATGGCCGCCGATGTCTACGCCCTGGCACCGCACATCGGGCGTGGCGGCTGGAGCTGGTACACCGGTTCCGCAGGCTGGATGTACCGGTTTATCGTGGAGCACCTGCTGGGCCTGCAACGCCGCGGTGACAGCTTGCGCATCCAGCCGCTGCTGCCGGCCCATTGGCCCGGCTACACCCTGCACTATCGGTTTGGCAGCACCCTCTACCGCATCGAAGTGCGCAACGGTGCCAGTACCGAATTGACCCTGAGCCTGGATGGCCAGTTGCTCGACCAGGCCACGCTGCCCTTGCAGGATGATGGCGGCCAGCACCACGTCATCGCCCAGTGCCAACCGTCGCCCTTGCCCACAGCCTGAGCCGCCCCTGGGCTAGGCTTGTTGCCACAACAGCTGCCCGCGACGGTCCCACGCATGCAATCGGTGTTCAACCCCAAACAGAATTACCTGCTGGCGGCCTTGTCGGCGCAGACGTTCAGCAGGCTCGAGCCGCACCTGGAGCGCGTCAGCCTGCCGTTGGGCAAATCACTGTACGAATCGGGCGATACCCTGCGCCATGTGTATTTCCCCGCCGATGCAATCGTCTCGCTGCTGTACGTCATGGAAAACGGTGCGTCGGCGGAAATTTCGGTGGTGGGCAATGAAGGGCTGGTGGGTATTGCAGTATTTATGGGCGGTGAAAGCACGCCCAGCCGCGCCATCGTGCAAAGCGCAGGGCATGGCTACCGCCTGCCGGGCGAACAGCTCAAGGAGGAGTTCAATCGCCATGGCGAGCTGATGATGCTGATGCTGCGCTACACCCAGGCACTGATCACCCAGATGGCGCAGACGGCAGTGTGCAACCGCCACCATGCCATCGACCAGCAACTGTGCCGCTGGCTGCTGCTGTCGCTGGACCGCCTGCCGGGTGACCAGTTGCGCATGACCCAGGAATTGATTGCCAACATGCTCGGTGTGCGCCGCGAGGGTGTGACCGATGCCGCCGGCAAACTGCAACGGCTAGGGGTGATCGAGTACAACCGCGGCCATATCCGGGTGCTCGACAGGGCACGCCTGGAGCAGCTCAGCTGCGAATGCTACGCGGTGGTGAAGAAAGAGACCGACCGGCTGCTGCCCTACCTGCCGTCCGTTTAGCAGCCCGCGCAGGCGTGCCAGGCAAAACAGGCTACGCTCGGTTCTTCGAAGGCTCATTCGTCGCTCGGGCGGCTCAACGAGGGTTCAGCAATGGCGACAATCGAGACAACCGCGTTCGCGCAGGGGCTGTTGCAGGTGGAGAACAGCTGGCAGGCGTACCTTGCATCGCAAAAGCGGGCAGAAGGCCTGAGCGGTGAGCAGCTCAGTTGTGCGCTCAAGGTCTGCACCCGGGATTACGTCAGGTTTCAGAACCAGAGCCAGCAGTTCTATGCGGAAGTTCGCAAGCGCGTGGGGGATGCTGAAAAGCTGGAGAAAGACCAAGTGCTGTACCCACACCACTACCTCGACAAGCACTGACGTCGAACGCCTTTGGCAGCAACTGCCTTGAGTTGCCTGGGCAGGCCTCATCGCTGGCAAGCCAGCTCCCACAGGGTATGCGACGCGCTCGCGGGCTTTGTCCACTAGCGAGGGTCCTGTAGGAGCGGCTTCAGCCGCGAACACCGGCCAAGCCGGTGCCATCCACCGCGCCGCCTGCTTCGCCGCTGAAGCCGCTCCCACAGGGTATACGGCGCGCTCGCGGGCTTTGTGCTCTTGCGGGGATCCTGTAGGAGCGGCTTCAGCCGCGAACACCGGCGAAGCCGGTGCCATCCACCGCGGTGCCTGCTTCGCCGCTGAAGCCGCTCCCACAGGGTATGCGGCGCGCTCGCGGGCTTTGTGCTCTGCGCGACAGCGCAGCCCGAAGGGCTGGGTAATCTCCCACAGGTCCTGCATAGGGCTTGAGGCCGATGCCGTTGAAGTGGGAGCGCGCAAGCTCAATTATTCACGGCTTCATTTTTTGCCACGGCTGGTAGCTGTACCGCTCCGCCTCCGAGGCCCTGGACGGGTCTGGGCGGCCAGAGCCCTTCACGCTTTCCTTGCGCGCCTGCTCATCCCCATGATCATCATGATCTTGCGCATTCGAGCCCTCGCCTTCTTCACTGCCCTCTTCGTCTTCGCCGGTTGGCCAGTCTGCTTCCTCATCGGGGTTGCCACCTGGGGCGTCGATATCGGTGAAGCTCTTGCCAATGGTCATACACACCTCTCGATGCTCAGAAGTCCTGAGCTGTCTTGAGTGTGCGCCTTCACGCTTGGCAAAGGGTTTATATCGGACCAACAGCCCACTCCCTGCACCTGCTTAACCCACCTGTGAACTGTCGTCACACCCGGTATGACGCTGCGCCGGCTAATCCCGTGTGCCTTTGCCGCTTAAGGTAGCCCTGCAAGGCCGTGCAGCTGTCGGCCCATGACAACAACAAGCGTGCAACCGAGGTGCAAGCCGATGCGTGGGGATCAAGAAAAGACTAACAACAAGCTGGGGACTGGCTTGAAAGGCAGGCAGGTCACGATGATCTCGATCGGCGGTGTGATTGGCGCCGGGCTGTTCGTAGGCTCGAGCAATGCCATCGCCGCCGCAGGGCCAGCGGTGCTGGTGGCGTACGTGATCGCCGCGGCAATCGTGGTACTGGTCATGCAGATGCTCGGCGAAATGGCCACGGCGCGGCCAGACACGGGCTCGTTTTCCTCCTACGCCGACCAGGCCATCGGGCGCTGGGCGGGGTTTTCCATCGGCTGGCTGTACTGGTGGTTCTACGTGCTGGTAATCGCCATCGAGGCCATCGTCGCGGGCAACATCCTCGGTGACTGGCTAGGCTTGCCGCACTGGTTCACGGCCTTCGCCATGACCCTGGTACTGATCTTCTGCAACAGCCTCAGCGTCGGTTCGTTCGGCACATTGGAATACTGGCTGTCGCTGTTCAAGGTGGTGTCGATCGTGAGCTTCATCGGCCTCGGCGTGCTGGCGATCTTCGGCCTCCTGCCGGGCTCGTCCACCAGCGGCATCAGCAACCTGTACGCCAACGGCGGGTTCGCCCCCAACGGCAACGTGGCCATCGTCGCCGCACTGCTGACGGCCATGTTCAGCTTCCAGGGCAGCGAGGTGGTGACCATCGCCGCCGCCGAGTCGCGTGACCCGAAAGCCAACATCAAGAAGGCCATCCGCGCCGTGGTATGGCGCCTGGGCCTGTTCTACCTCGGCTCGATGTTCGTGGTGGTGTGCCTGGTGCCGTGGAACGCACCGGGGTTGGCGCAGGGCTCGTACCAGGCAGTACTGACCGCGATGAACATCCCCTGGGCGCCGGGCATCATGAGCATCGTGGTGCTGGTGGCGGTCACCAGTTGCCTGAACTCGGCCATCTACACGGCCTCGCGCATGGCCTACTCGCTGGCCCGCCGCGGCGATGCACCCGAGGCGGTTTCACGCACCACTGCCAAGGGTGTGCCACTGCTGGCCGTCGCCCTCACCTCAGCCGCTGCGCTGGCGGCACTGGCAGCCAACTACCTGCTGCCGGCCCAAGTGTTCCAGTTTCTGCTGGCCACCAGCGGCGCGTTGGCCCTGCTGATGTACCTGGTGATCGCCATTACCCAGCTGTGCATGCGCCGCAAACTGGTGGCGCTGGGCAAGCAGCTGGAGGTGCGCATGTGGCTGTTCCCGTGGCTGACGCTGTTCACCATCGTGCTGATCGTCAGCGTGTTCGCGATCATGGCGGCGTTCCCCGGGCAACGGGCCGAGCTGCTCAGCACACTGGGGCTGACCGCCGTGCTGGTCGCCATCGGCACCTACCTGCAAAAGCGCCAGCCGGCGCTGTCGGCGCAGCGCAGCGCGTTGCAGTTCGAAACCAGCACGCCGTGACGCGCGGTCACAGCGGCTGTGCCGCGCACGCTCTTTTTCCTTCTGTAACGCAGCCCTAACCTGGCTGTACCCCGGCCCACAGCGGGCCGGGCAACCCAACAAATCAAACTGTGGAAGCCCTTCATGAGCATTGCGCCAAAACCCGACGAACTGGCCATCCCTTTTCAACTGCCGCAAGTGCCGTTCATGTCCCCCGACATGGTGCACCCCGGGGTACTCGGCAAGTGGCTCGAAGACGACCAGCTGTGGGTGCCGGTCACCGCTTCGGTGTCGTTCAAGCCGCTGCTGCTGAGCGTCTCCGGCGGCTACTACATCAACCTGCTGCGGGTACGTCAGAGCGGCGTGCTGTCGCGCCACCGCCACACCGGCGGCGTGCATGCGCTGGTGCTCAAAGGCCGCTGGTACTACCTGGAGCATGACTGGATCGCCGAAGAAGGCTCGTTCGCCTTCGAGCCGCCAGGTGAAACCCACACCCTGTTCGTGCCGGAAGACGTCGAAGAGATGATCACCTGGTTCCACGTGCAAGGCGGCTATACCTATGTGGACCCGCAGGGCGTCGCCGTGGGCTACGAGGACGTGTTCACCAAGCTGGAAACCGCCCGCGCCCACTACAAGACGCTCGGGTTGCCCGACGACTACATCGAGCAGTTCATTCGCTGAGCTGCCTCACCCCACTGGCGTAGCAATCGGTACGCCGGTTGCCACCCCGACGCGGCGCTGCCAGCATTCTGCTGATTGATGGAGGCAGAACATGGACAACTACTCACAACTGCTGGCCTTCCTCGGCGCCGCCGAGCACGGCAACTTTTCTGCTGCGGCGCGTGCTTGTGGCATGACCCCGTCGGCCATCAGCAAGCTGATTTCGCGCCTGGAGGACCGCCTGCAAGTGCGCCTGTTCCAGCGCGGCACCCGCAGCCTGACGCTGACCGAGGAAGGCGCTGCCTACCTGGTCAGCGCCCGCGCGGTAAGCAACGCCATGGCCGAAGCCGATTCGCTGGCCGAGGCCTTCCCCACCCGCGTCAGCGGCACGTTGCGGGTGCACACCATGACCACCTTCGCCAAGCACCAGATCATCCCTTGGCTGCCGGAATTCCTCGCTGCCTACCCGGGGCTGACCGTGGATATCCAGGTGGGTGCGCAGTTCAGCGACCAGTTCGACCAGGGGCTGGATGTGGCCATCCACAGCGGCGTGCTGCCCGACTCGTCGCGCATCGCCCGCAAGATCGGCCAAAGCCGCTGGGTCATCTGCGCATCGCCCAGTTACCTGGCCGCGCACGGCACGCCTGAACACCCGGGGCAGCTGCTGCAGCACAGCTGTTTTTCCTTCGGCTTCAGCAGCGTGTGGAACACCTGGGGGTTCGTGGTCGATGGCCAGGCCGTCACCGTGCCCGTGGTGCCCAAGGCCACCTTCGCCCAGGGCGACTTGCTGCGCGACTTGGCACTCAGCGGCGCTGGCATTGTGCGCCTGGCCGAATTTCACATCGGCCAGGACATCCAGGAAGGCCGCCTGGTGCCGCTGCTGCAACCGTATGCCCAGGGCAGCGTCGAACCGATCTACATGATCTACACCAACCGCAAACACCTCAGCCCACGCATCCGGGTGTTCCGCGATTTTCTTGAACAGAAGCTCGCGAGCAGCCCATGGAACACCCGCTGAGGCACAGAACAGGGCCAGGCGCACCGCCAGCCCTGCACCGCACAACAACACAGAGGTACACATGCGCAATCTCGTAGGCGATGTTTCCAGCGCCGCTCGGATCCTCCCGGCACTCGACGGCCAGGCCCTGTTCATCCGTAACGGCAAAGGCCCGCACCTGTGGGACGACCAGGGCCGCCAGTACATCGACACCGCACTGGGCTTCGGCGCCGTGCTGCTCGGCCATGCCAACGCCAACGTCAACGCGCAGGTGGCCGAGGCCCTGGCCGACTCCGCTTCGCCTTCCTGGGCCCACGTGCGCGAGCACGCCGCCGCCACCGCGTTGGCGGCCCATACTGGCGCCCTCAGCCGGGTGATCTTCACCAATTCCGGCAGCGAAGCGGTGCACCTGGCCTGCCGTGCGGCGCGCGCCCATACCGGGCGCGGCCGCATCGCCAAGATGGCGGCCGGCTTCGACGGCTGGTTCGACGATGTCAGCTTCGGTAACGTCGGCTCACCCGAAGCCGCGTTCGCCGATGGCGAGCGCCCCGCCACCGCGCGCACCACGCTGCTGCGCTTCAACGACTTCGACGACGTCGAGCGGTTGTTCGACGAAGACCAGGACATCGCCGCGGTGATCCTCGAACCCATGCTCGCCAATGCCGGCTGCATCATGCCCGCGCCAGGCTACCTGCAGCACGTGCAGGCGGTGGCTCACCGCCACGGTGCGCTGGTGATCAGTGACGAAGTGCTGATGGGCTTTCGCCTGCATCCCGGGCTTGCCAGCCTGCACGCCGGCCTGGACCCGGACATCGCCAGCGTCGGCAAGGCCATCGGCAACGGCGTGCCGGTGTCGGCCATCGTCGGCAAGCCGCATATCCTCGCGGGCTTCGAGCAAGGCAAGGTACTGCGCGGCGGCACCTTCAGCGGCAACCCCCTGGCGTGCGCGGCGGTGCTCGCCACGCTGGAGCAACTGGACGCTGGCGACTACCCACAGCTGATTGCACGCGGCGAGCAGTTGCGCCAGGCCGTGCAGGCGATCTTCAAGGCCCAGGGCATCACCATCAGCACCAGCGGCTACGGCAACGTATTCGCCATCTGGCCATCAGCGCGTGCGCCGGCCACCTATGCAGAAGCGGTTGCGTTCGGCGATGCAGGCTTCAGCCAGGCCCTGCACCTGGCGCTGCGTGCGCAGGGGCTGCTGGTGATGCCGTCGCAGTACGGGCGGATTTACCTGTCGTTCGAGCACAGCGATGCAATCGTGGAGCAGATGACGCGCGCGTTCGAAGCAGCTGCAGTGCAGCTGGCGCCGCGTTTTGCCGATTGGAATCGTTGAGCCACGGGTCAGCATTTTTTCCTGCAAGCCTGCGGCGCTCGCCAATGTGGGTTTGTTGTTCATGATCGAGCGCCGCTGCCGGCGCTCGATCTCAATGGCGACAATTGCCTTCAGGCGTGCACACCCCTGGCCCGCAGGATAGCCGGTCACGGTAAATCGCTGATTGCTGTGGCTTGATCCATCCGTTGCGGCTACCTTGAAGTTTCACTCAAGGAGTGCGGACATGGCCGATAAATATGTTGGAAAAATAGTCGGAGTTGGCACGGATAATGTGAGCTACGTCATCAACATTTATCAGGACGAGACCGTGGAGCGCTCGCCCAATGGCATGATTCGACATCCCGGCTTAAAGCATTTTGAAATGCAGTTTGGGGGTGCCGTAAACAAGATTTCCGAACGCGAATACGAGATCGTAGCGACGGGCGTGAGGGTTACCGTGCAGGACGGCGACAGCTAGGGTTCACTCAACCACACCTCTATGCCCAAAACCAACCCTGCGCTTCGGATCGCAAGCTGATCCTCATGGATCACCGCAATCGACCTGAAGCGGTCCCTAGATGCCTTGGGGTGAGTGCGGTGTTCGGATGTGTTCGCCTTGAAATCTTCAGCGCCTATGAGATCGAGCGCCGCCCGCGCGGCGCATCGCGGATAAATCCGCTCCTACGTTTGTTTCAGGCCAGTAACGTCAGTGACAGACGCGCGCGAACCCTTGTTTGTACGACTCGATATTGCGTCACGCACCAAGGCGGTCGCGCGCACCCCTCCGACATAATTGGCCAAAAACAAACGTAGGAGCGGATTTATCCGCGATGCGCCGCGCGGGCGGCGCTCGATCTCATAGGCGCAGACGATGTCATGGCGAACGTCCGCAATGGGTCGATAGCAGCCCCTCGTGGAACGCAGTGGCAATGCGTACTGCGCCGATCACTGGATCAGCGGTACGCCACTCAACGCCTGCAACTGCTCGAAGTCGATATCCGCATAGATCTCGACCACCCGCAGCCCGTCAGATGTCACATCCAGCACGGCCAGGTCGGTGTAGATGCGGCTGACGCAACCGAAGCCGGTCAGCGGGTAGGTGCACTCGGGCACCAGCTTGCTTTCGCCGGACTTGGTCAGGTGGTCCATCATCACGAACACCTGGCGGGCGCCAGTAGCAAGGTCCATCGCGCCGCCCACGGCGGGGATCGAACCTTCGGCACCGGTGTGCCAGTTGGCCAGGTCGCCCTTGACCGACACCTGGAAAGCGCCTAACACGGCGATGTCCAGGTGGCCCCCGCGCATCATCGAGAACGAGTCGGCGTGGTGGAAGAATGCGCCGCCGGGAAGCATGGTCACATGCTGCTTACCGGCATTGATCAGATCATCGTCTTCCTCGCCCGGCGCCGGGCTCGGGCCCATGCCCAACAGGCCGTTCTCGCTGTGCAGGAACACTTCCTTGTCACCCAGGAAGTTGGCCACCAACGTCGGGGCGCCGATACCCAGGTTAACGTAGGCGCCTTCCTGGATGTCTGCGGCCACGCGTTGGGCCATCTCGGTACGGGAGAGCTTTTTGGTGATGGTCATGGCAGGCCTCAGACAGCGTTGGCGATCAAGGAAGCGGTAGCGCCGGGGACGGCAACCACGCGCTGGACGAAGATACCCGGGGTGACGATGTGCTCCGGGTCTAGCACGCCGAGCTCGACAACCTGGTCGACTTGAGCGATGGCGGTCTTGGCGGCCATGGCCATGATCGGGCCGAAGTTGCGCGCGCCCTTGCGGTAGATCAGGTTGCCCCAGCGGTCGCCCTGGTGCGCTTTGATCAGCGCGAAGTCAGCGTGCAGCGGCATTTCCAGCACATACATGCGGCCGTCGATCTCGCGGGTTTCCTTGCCTTCGGCCAGCAGAGTGCCGTAGCCGGTCGGCGAGAAGAACGCGCCGATGCCGGAGCCTGCAGCGCGGATGCGCTCGGCCAGGTTGCCTTGCGGCACCACTTCCAGCTCGATCTTGCCGGCGCGGTACAGTTCGTCGAACACATACGAGTCGGACTGCCGCGGGAACGAGCAGACCACCTTGCGCACGCAGCCCGCCTTGAGCAGCGCGGCCAGGCCGATCTCGCCGTTGCCGGCGTTATTGCTGATGATGGTCAGGTCGCGGGCACCGGTGGCGATCAGCCCGTCGATGAGCTCGGACGGCATGCCGGCCGTACCAAAGCCACCGACCATGATGGTCGAACCGTCGATGATGTCTTCTACCGCGCTGGCGATGGACTCAAACGTTTTGTTGATCAAGGCGAGCTCCTGGTGGTTCCTGGAGTAGGGTTTATCTGGTCAGTGGTCAGCCGCCAAGCCATGGGTGAATTACTGGGCCACTCAGCGATTGGCGTTGTTTTGCTGATATGGCTATAGCGTGCCGCAAGACGGGGCAACAGTAGAGGGGGGGTTGCGGGAATATGTGCGGTTACCGAACGATTGTGCGTTTTTCGGTCAGTAGTGCCCAGCGTTTAATACACTTCGTTACGTGCCGGGCGATGTATCGAATTGCCGGGGTCGGGGGCATGCAGTGGCTGCTTTGCAGCGTGATGGTGGTGAACGGTTGGGTGCGATTGGTATCCTGACAGCTTTTGAACCCCATGTTGCCGCTCCCGGCCTACGCACGAGATTCAGGATGCCCCGTTCCCCTAGCTACGACACGCTGCCAGACCACTACAAGGCCGTGCTCCATGCACTGATAACGTCCTTTCCTGGCAAAGGCAAGACCGCGCTGCTCAAGCTGCTGCGGACAATGGCTATCGAGGATGCAGACGGCAGACTGTTTGACGTCACCTCCCTCCCCGCCGCGCTGCAATGGCTGCAGGAACACGGCTGGGTCGAAGTGGAGCAGCGCAACGAAGGGCAATATTTTGCCGTGGCTGCGCAGCGGCGTAACAGCGTGCTGCTGAGCATGTTGGGCGCAGCGCAAGGCAAGGCTCACCTGGGCCAGATCAACGCCAGTTTGCCCGCACTTGCCCCCTTTCAGGCAATTGGCAAACAGCGGGCACTGCAAGAACTCTGGCTCAGCCTGCTAAGCGCTGAAAGCGAGCGGTTCAAGTCATTGCTGGGTCATTCAAGCCTAATGTTCCCGGCCAAGGAATGGGATGTGCTGCACCCCATGCACTTGCTGCAGGCCGATGCAGCAGGCCTGGAAGTGTTCGGCCAGCTGGATGACAGGGTGCGCTGGCTGCTGCTCGAAGACCACCTTCGCTTGATCAATAGACGGCTGGGGCCGGCCACCGCCAGCTACACCTGGGCCAAGCGCGAACTGGCGATCAGCCCGTGCGCCGAACTGGGGCGACAAGTAATGCTGCAGGCACTCTGGCGCGGGGAATGGCAGGCGCTGGAAGAGTACGGCACTCAGGGCTATCCGCTGGCAACCCGGTGTGTGCAATCTTTGATGCGTGGCCAAGTCGCCGAAACCTTGCAACAGCTAAGGGCATGGCTTACCGAGCAGCGCAGGCAGACCAAAAAACGCAAGATCGACCTGCCGCCGCTGCTCAATGCGCTCTATTGCCTGGCCCTTATCGGCGAAAACGACAGCCAGCACCACGCAGCACTCAAGCAGGCCCTGGCGTTGGGCGAAAAGCAGAACTACGGCCAGGCTTACTCCGCACTGCTTGAGCTATTCGAACAGCTGCAGGGCAACAAGCCGGAGTTGAAATACCTGAGGAGCGTCACGCTCAATGGCCTGGATGGTCTGCTGATGGCCCTGGCGCTGTACTGGCTGGATGCACCGCTGGCGCGTGAGCCGGGTTGGCGCACAATGCTGGAAGATTACCGGGCCGTACTCGACCAGCAAGGTTACGCCTGGCTGGCGGCAGAATTCGACGCGCTGATTGCCGCGCAGTTCGGCGCGCCACGGCAGCTCCCCGACCTGCATCGGGACGCCGGCCTTGCCCCCCTGCTCTCGCTGCATCAGCGCCAGGCGGCCTGGCAGCATGCACTCAGCGCACTGAGCCAGCTCAAGCCGGCCAGTGATGCAGCCAGCTCTGCGGGCAGGCAGACCACACGCCTGGCGTGGCTGCTGAATTTCCATGGCTATCCCAACCAACTTGAACCGCGCGAGCAGAAGCTCGGCCCCAAGGGGCAATGGAGCAAGGGCCGCCCGGTAGCGCTCAAACGCCTGATGGAAGAAGGTGACCGGCTGGCGTTTCTGTGCGAGCAGGACCGTCAGGCGATCAGCTTGATCCAGGCCAGCCAGACCTACTATTCCAGCGCCGAGTACGAATTACCGGTCAGCCTGGGCCTGTCCAGGTTAGTCGGCCATCCGGCGTTGTTCTGGCACGACGCACCTGATGTACGTATCGAACTTGAGACCGGCCACTGCAGCCTGCACCTTGAGGCTCAGGACGGAATGATCCAGCTGCGCCTGGAACCACAGGGCATCGTCACCGACGACACGCACTACCTGCACCAACAGACACCCAGCCGGCTGTTGATCTATGCGGTGAGCAGCGACATACGCCAGATCGCCAAGATCGTCGGCGACGGCCTGAGCGTGCCGCAATCGGGCAAAGCGCAACTGATCGAAGCGGTCAGCGCTATCACCCCATTGGTGCCCATCCATTCGGACCTGCCAGAGCTCACCGCGCAGCTCGAACTGGAGCCCGCCGATACACGCCTCTACGCCCATTTGCTGCCCATTGCCGAGGGTTTGCGCCTGCAATTGCTGGTGCGTCCGTTGGCCGAAAGCAGTTGGTTCCACCCGGGCCAAGGGGCGCAGAACGTGCTCGGCGAGCGTGATGGCAAGCCACTGCAGGTTAGCCGTGACCTGGCAAGTGAACGCCAGGCGCTGCAACAGGTGCTGGACGCCTGCCCCGGGCTGGCCAACGCGAGCGGCGATGGCCAGGAATGGCAACTTGACCAGCCTCAGCACGCCTTGCAGGTACTCAGCGAGCTGCATGCCTTGGACGGCGACCAGGTGCACTGCGTGTGGCCGGAAGGCGAGCGTATGCGAATCAAGGGCCGCCCGGACTTGAGGGCACTCAAGCTGGGCCTGCGCCAGCGGGGAGACTGGTTTTTCCTGCAAGGTGAAATCGACCTCGACGATGGCAAGGTGCTGCAACTGCGTGAACTGCTGGAACGGCTCAAGGCCAACCCCGGGCGCTTCCTCAAGCTCAACGAGCGCGACTGGCTGGCACTTGACGAACGCCTGCGCAAGCGCCTGGATGAGCTGGCGCACCTGGCTGATCGGGTCACCGACCAAGGCCTTCGCCTCAGCCCGCTGACCAGCCCGCTGCTGGCCGGGCTGGCCGAAGAGGCAGGTGAGTTCAAAGCCGACAAAAGCTGGCAAGCGCACCTTGAGAAACTGCAGTCGCTGCGCGTTTACCAACCTCAGCTACCCCGCGCCCTGCAGGCCGATTTACGCGACTACCAGCATGACGGCTTCGTCTGGCTGGCGCGCCTGGCGCACTGGGGCGTGGGTGCCTGCCTGGCCGACGACATGGGCCTGGGCAAGACAGTCCAGATCCTCGCGCTGCTGTTGCAACGTGCAGCAGCAGGGCCGCAACTGGTGGTGGCCCCGACTTCGGTAACGCTCAACTGGCAGGCCGAAAGCAGGCGTTTCGCGCCGCAGCTGAGGCTTCATCTGTACCACAAGACGCGCATGCTGAGTGACCTCGGCCCTGGCGACGTGGTCATCACCAGCTATGGGTTGTTGCAGCAGGACAGTGCCGCCTTCGCCGCGTGCCACTGGCACAGCGCGGTGCTCGACGAGGCCCAGGCCATCAAGAATGCACAGACCAAGCGTTCCCAGGCGGTCATGGCTTTGCAGGCCGATTTCCGCCTGGTCGCCACTGGCACTCCGGTGGAGAACCACCTGGGCGAGCTGTGGAACCTGTTCCGCTTCATCAACCCAGGCCTGCTCGGTAGCCAGGAAAGTTTCAGCAGCCGCTTTGCACTCCCCATCGAGCAGGGTGATGCAACGGCCCGGCGGGCGCTCAAAGCGCTCATTCAACCGTTCATTCTGCGCCGACTTAAAAGCCAGGTGCTCGACGAACTGCCCGCACGCACCGAGATCACCTACAAAGTCCCGCTCTCCGACGAAGAGGCGCATCTTTACGAAGCCCTGCGTCAGCAAGCGGTCGACAATGTGTCTGGCTTGGCGCCCGGGGCAGGCAAGTCTTTCCAGATACTCACGGAAATCACCCGCCTGCGGCGGTTCTGCTGCCACCCGACGCTGGTGATGCCGGAAACTACCCTGCCCGGCAGCAAGTTACAGGCGTTCATGGCGATCGTCGAAGAGCTGCTGGACAATGGCCACAAAGCCTTGGTCTTCAGCCAGTACGTGGACCAGCTGAGCATCGTCCGCGCCTGGTTGGCAAAAAAAGGTATCGCCTACCAATACCTCGATGGCAGTGTGCTGCCCAAGGACCGGGAAAGCCGGGTCAATGCCTTCCAGGCCGGGGTCGGTGAGGTGTTCCTCATCAGCCTGAAAGCCGGGGGCAGCGGCCTTAACCTTACCGCTGCCGACTATGTGATCCACCTCGACCCTTGGTGGAACCCGGCGGTCGAGGACCAGGCCAGTGACCGTGCCCATCGCATTGGCCAGCAGCGCCCGGTGACCATTTACCGGCTGGTGGCCGAGAACACCATCGAAGAACAGATCGTCGCCCTGCATGCCCGCAAGCGCGACTTGGCCGACAGCCTGCTCGAGGGTGGCGAGGTCAGTGCAAAAATCGACGCTGACGCATTGTTGAAGCTGCTTGCTGGCGCTGCGAGCTGATCATGAGCGTGGCAGCGCCGCCAGCACCGCACCCACCATGCTATTGAACGTAGCCGGCGAGTCCACCACGCGCGCGGGGGCGTTTGCCTCGCCGTCAGCACGCGTGGCGCGACGGGCCTGGTCGGCGGTGGCTGAGAGCTTGACGATCACCAGTTCGCGGCGAGGGTTGATGTAGATTTTCTGCCCGAAGCGCCCGCTGGCCTCGAACGAACCGTCACCGTCGTTTTTCTGGTACCAGTAATTGCGGTAGCTGTAGCCAGGGCGGCCGGGGCCGAGGCTGCCCTGGGCGAACACTGCCGGGTCCGCAGGCTGGAACGTGCTGTGCACCGCCTGGTTGAAGCTGTCGCCCTTGGCATCACGGGCCAGTTCGCGGCGCACCAGTTCGGCGAAGCGGGCGGTGTCGCGCAAATTGCAGCTGATGCCGCCACTGGCCATTTCGGTACCGAGCGGGTCGACTTGCACATAGGCATCGTCCTCGGCGAAGCGTGACCACAACCGCTGTTCGACCAACTGCGCCCAGTTCAGCCCGGTGATGCGCCGCAACGCCCAGGCCAGCGCTTCCGGCGAGCCGTTCTGGTAGAAGAACGGCGCCTGGCCAGCGGGGTTCGGCGCCTGCTGCACCTGCCGCAGGAAGCTGTAGATATCCCCCGGCATGCCCTCGCCCCGCGGTATCAGGCCGGTGGCGGCAAACAGGCCGAGGTCCGGTGGCATCTGCGCGGGGTACTGCACCGCTACCTGCATGTCCAGGTTGGCCTGCACCGTCGCCTCGCCAAACGGCGTGCCGCGCAGTTCCGGCACGTAATGCGCCAGGGTACGCTGCGGGTCCAGTGCACCTTCGGCGATCAGCTGGGCGGCGATCAGGCCGGTGACCGACTTGGTCATCGACGCCCAGATATGGGGCTGGCCGGGTTGGAAGCCGTCCATGTAACGCTCGTACACCACCTTGCCCCGGTGCAGCACGATCAGCCCGTCGGTGCTGGTTTGCTGCAGGTAGCCGGCCAAGGTCACCGGCTGCTCGCCGGCGCTGAAAGCCAGTTGGTCGAGCGCCGCCGCGCGGCCTTCGGTCAAGGCCAGCGGTGTGGCTGCGCGGCCGATGCCCCGGGTGGGCGACACCTCCCGGGCGTGGCGCATTGACCAGCGCAAGTACGGTGGCTGAAAGGCATTGGCCTGGTTAACCCGCAACTCCGGCGCCGGAGGGAACCCCTGCATCACGCCCTGCCCGGTCGGTGCACCGACCGCCAGCGTTGGGGCCAAGGCACCGGCCAGCACCAGGGCGATACTAGTCAGGTTGGCGGATGAAGGCTGCATGCTGCGCTTGGACATGGTCTTGCTCCTTGGTTGCACTAGAAGTTGGCGCCCACGCTGAACGCCACATAATCGCGGTCGCCGCGGGTGCCGTAATCGCCGTCGAGGTAATCGGTATAGGCAAGGCTTGCCCAGTACTGGCTGGCCAGGCTGACGTCCACGCCCAGGCTGATCGAGCGCGAGCCTTCGTTGAAGGCCGAGCTGTCCGCCGGTGAGTAACCCTTGACGTCATGGGCCCAGGCCAGGCCTGGGCGAATGTCCAGGCCTTGGATCAGGTTGGGGTAGCTCCAGGTCGCGCGCAGGCGGTAGCCCCAGGAAAAGGGTGTGACAAAGCCCTCGTCGTTGCAGTCGCCCGGGCTTTTCGAGATCGCCAGGCACAGGCTGTTGTCGGCCAGCTCGCCGTTGCCATAGGCACCGGAGCGGCCATAACGCGGCCCGAAACGCCCCTCCAACCCGCCGACATAGGTGGCGCCCACCTCACCCATCAGCAGCAGCTGGTTGGCGCCCATGACCTGGCTGAACGCCTGCACGGCGGATACCTGGGCCTGGGTCACCTCCTTGCGCCGGTAACCGTCAAAGGGTGTGTTGTCTGTCGCAGGGCGCAGGCCGTCGCCGTTGAGCGGGCTGCGGCCGGGGGCATTGAGCAATGACTGCAGCACATCGTTGCCGTTGAGCTGCACCGGCATGTTCGGCCGGTAGCTCAGTTCGCCCTGCACGGCGGCACCGTTGCGCAGGGTGGTGGCGAAGGTCAGGCCGTACAGGCGGATGTCTTCGGGGTATTGCGCCCGGTACTGCGAGGTGCCCATGCGCAGCGCGCCGGCCAGGGTCTGCCCGTTGCTGGACGCCAGAAAAGCCCCGCAATTGGCCAGCGCCACACCGACATTGCCGCACAGTTCACGGGCAAAGCCCGTATTGGCGTAATAGCGGCTGCTGACCGTGCCCAGGTAAGGCGAACGGCTGTGGTAATTGGCGGCGAACAGGCCGAACTCGGTATCCAGTGGCTCAACGTACCAGTGCAGCGAAACACCCCATTGGCCACCGTTGCGTGCATCCTGGTCGGCGCCCCGAGGCACGCGCACGCCCTCCTCCGTCAGCGTCACACCAAACGGGGCCAGGGCCGGCGACACGGCCGGGTTGGTCACCATCTGCCCGCCGACATCCAGCCCCTGGCAGCCTTCGGGCATGAAGTCGTTGCCGGAAAAGAACGTTGCGCAGTTCTCCAGCCGGGTCTGCTCCCAGTCCAGCTGGTAGAAGGCATCGAAAGACAGCGCCTGGTTGAGGTTCTGCGTGACATACAGCAGGTTGACCGGCGCCAGGGCGTCTTTCACTTCCGAGCCCGGCCGGCGTAGCGCAGCCTGGTTGAAGGGGTTTATCACGTTCAGCCCGCCCTGGATGAACAGGCTTTCCCCCCAGTTGACCACCTGTTTGCCCACCCGCAGCGACCCGGGTTCACCACCAATGTCGTAAAGGCCATAGGCGAATGCATCGAGCAGCTCGGCCCCCGCGGTTTTCGCCGAAACCTGGCGGTTGCGGTCGTCGATGTCGACGGCCCGCTGGCTGTGGTCGCGCTGCGCGGTGTCGTACCAGTAGGTGCCACGCAGGAATACACCCACGTTCTCGCGGCGCAGCTCCAGGTCGTGGGTGCCTTTGAACATCGCCGAAAACACATCGCCCGAGCGATAATTGCGCCGCGCGTCGTTGCCATTGGCTGCCTGCAACTGCTGTTTGTCGGGGTTGGCAGTGCTGACGGCGGTACTCAATGACAGCGCCGAGTCGAAACGCCCTTGCAGCGCGCCAACGTCGAATTGAACGCCCGCAACCGGGGTGGCGAGCAGGCAGCACAGGGCCGCCAGCGGCGCCTGGCGCCGGCAGAATAGGAGGGTTGCGCTCACTCTTAACCTCTTGTTGTTTTATTAGGCTTTGTACGAAAAGTGCCTGCGCGACGATCATGCTGCGTTGAAAGCAGGCTCGGAATGCTCATTTACAACCCGTAAACTCCGCTTCCTCGCCTGCTTTCGCCTTGCCTGATCGCCGCTCGGCGACTTTTCGTACAAACCCTAGAGAGGGAAATGATGGGTTTAGCGCGGACGCGCCGGCCGCCAAGGCCGGCGGTGTCGGTGACGAGCAGTATCAGGTAGGTTTGATTGCGCTCACAAATAGCGTCTTCGGATCAATGCCATGCCGGTTCGTTATGGCTCGATGGCGGCGTTTCAGAGCACTTCGAACAAGCCTGCGGCGCCCATGCCCCCGCCCACGCACATGCTCACCACCACGTAGCGAACCTTGCGCCGGCGGCCTTCGAGCAAGGCATGCCCGACCATGCGCGCACCGCTCATGCCATAGGGGTGGCCGATGGCGATGGCGCCACCGTTGACATTAAGCCGCGACGGGTCGATGCCCAGGTGTTCGGCGCAGTAGAGCACCTGGCAGGCGAATGCCTCGTTGATCTCCCATAAGCCGATGTCTTCGACCCGCAACGCATGGCGCGCCAACAGCCGCGGTATCGCCAGCACCGGGCCGATGCCCATTTCCTCCGGGGCCAGGCCGACCACCGCCATGCCCCGGTACAACCCCAGCGGCTGGCAGCCTGCGCGTGCCGCCCGGGCACCGCTCATCAGCACACAGGCGCTGGCACCGTCGGACAACTGGCTGGCATTGCCCGCAGTCACGCAGCCGCCCTCGATCACCGGTTGCAGTGCCTCAAGGTCCGCCAGCCGGGTGTGCGGGCGGTTACCTTCATCCTGGGTCAAGTGCACGCGCTCGGGGGACTGGACGCCAGTAGCCTTGTCGACGACCTTGCGCTGCGCCGTGACCGCCACGATTTCATCAGCAAACAGCCCCGCCTCCTGCGCTGCCGCTGTGCGCTGCTGCGACAGCAAGGCGTAACGGTCCTGGGCGTGGCGGTCGATACCATAGCGTTTGGCGACGTGCTCGGCCGTTTGCAGCATGGGCATGTAGGCGTGCTCGCACAGGCGCCGCACCATGGCGTCCTGGGCAGCATTGGCGGCCTGCATGTGCGCCTGCTGCACCAGGCTGATCTGCTCCTGCCCGGCGCCGACCACCACCTGCATGCCCTCGCCGCGGATCTGCTGAGCGCCGATGGCAATGGCCATCAGCCCTGATGCGCATTGGCGGTCGATGGTCTGCCCGGCCACCGACTGCGGCAAGCCGGCCGCCAAGGCCGACAAGCGCGCCGGGTTGATGGCGGCGGTCCCGCTTTGCATGGCGGTGCCCAGCAACAGGTCTTCGACCTCGCCCGGCTCCACGCCGGCGCGCTCGACGGCGGCGCGGATGGCAATGGCGCTCATGCTGGGGGTGGTGAGGTCGTTGAACGCGCCGCGCCAAGCCTTGGCGATGGGCGTGCGCGCGGTGGATACGATGACGGCGTCTTGCATGAAACGGCTCTCCTTGGGCAATTACACCGGCAGCAGGCTTGCGTAGGCGCTGCGCAATTTGGCGGGAATCGTGACCGGGCGGTTGTTGCGGCGATCGACGAACACATGGGTGAAACGGCCAGCGGCGCAGGCCTCGGGCTCGCCCTCGACGAACACGGCCAGGGCGTAGTGCACCGAACTGTTGCCCAACCGTTCGACGGCGATGCCCACCTCGATGCGTTGCGGGAAGGCGACGGCGGCAAAATAGTCGCAGGCGGACCCGGCCACGTAGGCCACCACCGGGTCGTGGTGGATATCGAGGCCAGCGTGCTCGATCAACCAGGTATTCACGGCACTGTCGAAAAAACCGTAATAAACGACGTTGTTCACATGCCCATACAGGTCGTTGTCGTGCCAGCGCGTGGTGATCGGCTGGAAGTGGCGGTAGGCACCGCGCAGCGGGCGTTCCCTGGCCATGTTCAAAACGCCGCCTGATAGAGGGCCAATGCGTCGTCGAGGGTAACCTTGCGCGGGTTGTTGACCAGCAACCGTTGCTGTTGCAGGGCATCCTCGGCCAGCAATGGCAGGCTGTGCCGCGGTACCCCTACATCTCGCAGCCGGCTGGGCAGGCCGCAGCGTGGCGCCAGCTGCTCCAGCTCATCGATGAACTGGTTACACAGCTCATGCGGGTCACCAGGCACCAGCCGATCGCCCAGCAGTGCCGGGGCCAGCGCGGCGTAGTCGGCGAACGCTTCGCGACGGTTAAAGCGCATCACGTGGGGCAGCACCAGCGCATTGGCCAGCCCATGCGGCACGTGGTAACGCGCCCCCAATGGGTAGGCCAGCGCATGCACCGCTGCCACCGGCGCGTTGGCAAACGCCTGCCCGGCCAGGCAGGCGCCCAGCAGCATGGCCTGGCGCGCCGCCAGGTTGCCACCGTTGTGCACCGCCTGGTCGAGGTTGCCGGCCAGCAGCGCCAGCGCCTCACGGGCCAACAGGCTGGACAGCGGGTTGCGCTTGAACTGGCTGGTGGTGGCCTCGATGGCATGGACCATGGCATCGATCCCCGTGGCGGCGGTGATCGCCGGGGGCAGGCCCAGCGTGCGCTCGGCGTCGAGCAACGCCAGGTCGGGCAGCAACAGGGGTGAAATCACCGCCATCTTGGCCGCCTCGCCGGTGGTGATCACGGCCACGGGTGTAACCTCCGACCCCGTTCCGGCGGTGGTCGGCACCTGGATCAGCGCCAGGCGCTGGCCTTTGGCCTGGTCGATGCCGTAGACCGCCTCCAGGGTTTGGTCACAGGCCGGGTGCGCCAGCAGCGCCACCAGCTTGGCGACATCCATGGAGCTGCCGCCACCGAAGCCGACGATCAGCTCGGCGCCGATATGCCGCGCCCGAGCGACGGCCGACAGCACGCAGGCATGGCTGGGGTCGGCGCTGACCTCGCTGAAGATCGCTACGCTCAGGCGGGCCTGGGTGAACCCTGGCAGCAAGTCATCGAGCATGCCCAGGTTAACGATACCCGGGTCGGTCACGATCAGCACGCGGCGCACGCCGCGTTGCTGGCACAGCTGCGCCAGGCGCCCGGCGGCGCCGGGTTCGCACAGCAAATGGGGAGTAGTGGCAAAACTGAAAGGCTGCATGCTCATGTTCCTCTTGTTCTTGTGGGTGAACAGCCGGGCCAGGTCAAAAGGCGAAGTGCGCTTCATCCAGGCTCATCAGGCACTGCGCGCCGCCGCGCACGGCCTCGCAGTGGGCACTCGCGCGCGGCAACACCCGCCGCCAGTAAAAGGCTGCAGCGTGCAACTTGGCCTGGTAGAAGGCGCTGTCCTGGCTGCCGGCGGCCAAGGCCGCGCTGGCGATTTCGGCCGCCCGCAGCCACAGCGCGGCCAGCAGCACGTAGCCCGAATAGGCGAGAAAATCCACCGACACCGCGCCGATTTCCTGCGGGTCGCAGCGGCAGGCGTCGAGCACCTCGGCGCTCAGGCTGCGCCATTCCTGCAGGCGCTGGGCAACCGCCTGGGCCATCCCGGCTAGGGCGTCTGCGCGGCAGTTGCGTGCCGCTTCAAGCAACTCATCAATCAGCAGGCGCAACTGCTCGCCACCGTCGCCAAGCAGCTTGCGGCGAATCAGGTCCAACGCCTGAATGCCGTTGGTGCCCTCGTACAGCTGGGTGATGCGGCTGTCGCGCATCAGTTGCTCCATGCCCCATTCGCGGATGTAGCCATGCCCGCCGTACAGCTGCACGCCCAGGCTGGCAGTCTCTTGGCCGACATCGGTGAGGAAGGCCTTGACGATGGGGATCAGCAACGCCGCCCGGCGCCCGGCGGCCGCCTGCACCTCAGGCTGCAAAGCGCCGTGCTCCAGGTCCAGCGCTTGGGCGGCAAAGGCCGCCAGCATGCGGCAGCCTTCGCTGAGGGTTTTCTGGGTCAGCAGCATGCGCCGCACGTCAGGGTGGCAGATGATCGGGTCGGCACTGCGCTCGGGCGCCACCGGCCCTGCCAGGCTGCGCGACTGCAAGCGCTCGCGGGCATAGGCCAGGCCACCCTGGAAGGCCGCCTCGGCGATGCCCAGCCCCTGCAGGCCGACTTGGAAGCGCGCATCGTTCATCATGGTGAACATGCACGCCAGGCCCTGGTTGGCCTCCCCCACCAGCCAGCCACGGGCGCCATCGAAATTCATCACGCAGGTCGCCGCGCCCTTGATGCCCATCTTGTGCTCGAGCGCGCCGCATTCGACCGCATTGCGCGGGCCCAACCCTGCGCCTTCGGTGCACTCGAACTTGGGCACCAGGAACAGGCTGATGCCACGCACACCGGCCGGCGCATCCGGCAGGCGCGCCAGCACCAGGTGGACGATGTTGTCGGTAAGGTCCTGGTCGCCACCGCTGATGAAGATCTTGCTGCCGCTGATGCGGTAGCTGCCATCGCCCTGCGGCTCGGCACAGGTACGCAGCAGCGCCAGGTCGGTACCGGCCTGCGGCTCGGTCAGGCACATGGTGCCGGCCCATTCGCCGCTGACCAGCTTGCCCAGGTAATCGCGCTTGAGCGCTGCGCTGCCATGCCGGTGCAAGGCCAGCACGGCGCCCTCGGTCAGGCCGGAATAGATCCGAAACGACAGCGACGCGCCCATCAGCATTTCGTGAAAACAGGCCGAAACCATTTGCGGCAGGCCCTGGCCGCCATGTTCCAGCGGGCCGGTCATGCCACCCCAGCCCTGCTCCACATACTGCCGGTAAGCCTGGCGAAAACCTTCCGGTGTGCGCACGTTGCCTTGCTCCAGGCGGCAGCCCTGCTCATCGCCCTGGCGGTTGAGCGGCGCAACCACTTCGCCGGCAAAGCGTGCACCCTGCTCAAGGATGCCATCGATGGTTTCGCGGTCCAGCTCATTGCCCAGGCGGGCACAATGCGCCGTCACATCGAACAGTTCGTGCAGCACGAAGTGCATGTCACGCTGGGGGGCTCGGTAGTTCATGCGCGGCCCTCGCGGACGTCGGCCAGCTGTTTGCCCTCAGCCACCAGGCGCATCAGCAACCCGGCCGGGCGCCAGTGCTCGCCGAACAGGCCCTGCAAACGTTCCAGGCGGGCCAGCAGCAAGCTCAGGCCCTGCTGGTCGGCCCAGCGCATCGGCCCGCCGACCTCGTGCGGGAAGCCATAGCCATGCAGGTACACCCGGTCGATGTCAGCGCTGCAGCTGGCCACCGTTTCCTCGAGAATTTTCGCACCCTCGTTGACCAGCGCCAGCAGGCAGCGCTCGCGGATTTCCTCGTCGTCGATCGCGCGCCGGTGCACGCCCAGGTCCTGGGCGACTTTGAGCACGAGCGCATCGACCTCGGGGTCGTGCACGGCTTCACGGCTGCCGGGGGCATAACGGTAGTAACCCTGGCCGCTTTTCTGGCCGAAACGCCCCAGCGCGCACAGGGCATTGTCGACCTGTACCAACGGCGCATCCATGTCTTTGCCGGCCAGCTGGCGCGCACGCCACTCCAGGTCGATGCCGACCACGTCGTACATGCGAAACGGGCCCATGGCCATGCCGAACGCCTGCAGCGCCCCATCAACCTGCCGCGGCGTGGCGCCTTCGAGCAGCAGCTTGCGCGCCTCGGCCACATAGCTGGCGAGCATGCGGTTGCCGATGAAGCCCGGGCAGTTGCCGGCCACCACCACTTCCTTGCCCATGCGCTGCCCAAGGGCCTGGGCCGCCTCGAGTACCGCAGGCGAAGTGCGCTCGCCGCGCACCACTTCCAACAGCTTCATCACATGGGCGGGGCTGAAGAAATGCAGCCCCAGCACCTGTTCGGGCCGGCGGGTGACGGCCGCGATGGCGTCGATGTCCAGTGCCGAGGTGTTGCTGGCCAGAATGGCGTCGGCCTTGAGCGTGCTGTCCAGGGTACGGAAGATGGCCTGCTTGAGCGCCAGGTTCTCGTACACCGCCTCGATCACCAGGTCGGCTTTGGCGAGGTCGTCATAGGCCGTTACCTGGCGCACCCGCGCCAGGCAAGCGTCGGCCTCGGCCTGATCGATACGGCCCTTGGCCACCTGCTGTGCCCAGGTTTGCGCGATCATCGCCAGGCCGGCTTCGGTGGCGCTGGGGTCGTTGTCCAACCACAGCACCGCAAGGCCTGCACGGGCCAGGCTGATGACGATGCCGCGGCCCATGGTGCCGGCGCCGATCACCGCCGCCTGCTGAACGTTGTAGGGAGTACTCACGGGTGACGCTCCTGATTCGAGGTGTGAAGGCATTGCCCTCACCCTAGTCAGGCGCCTACTATTTTTGAAATTCTCATTTTCCATCCCATGTATTTTTCGCATGAATATAGCCAACTTCGACCTCAACCTGCTGCGCGTCCTGGACATGCTGCTGCGTGAACAGAACGTGTCGCGCGCTGCCGAGCGCCTGGCGCTGACCCAGCCGACGGTGAGCAATGCGCTGGCGCGCCTGCGCGACCTGCTGGGCGACCCGCTGCTGGTGCGCGTGGGCCGGCGCATGCGCCCCACCCCGCGCGCCCTGGCCCTGGAAGGCCCGATTCGCGCGGCATTGCTACAGATCGAACAGACCCTTGGCGCCGGCGACAGCTTCGACCCGCAGCTCAGCCACCGCCAGCTGCGTATCGCCCTCACCGACTTCGCCGAACAGCTGTGCATGCCAAAGTTGCTGGCCACCTTGCAAAACCAGGCCCCGCACTTGCGCGTGGACGTGCTGCACCTGACGCCCAACCTGCCCGCCGAAGCCCTCGACCGCGGCGAACTCGACCTGGTGCTGGGGCGCTTCGATGAGGTGCCCGCGCGCTACGAGCGGCGCCACTGGCGCAGCGAAACCCTGCACGTGGCGGTGCGCCAGGGCCACCCCGAAGTGGATGGCACGCTCGACCTTCAAGCGTTTCTCGCCCTGCGCCACTTGTGGGTGCACGGCGGCCAGACCCGTGGCATGGTCGACCAATGGCTGGGGGAACAGGGCCTGGCCCGGCGCATCGTCTACACCACGCCCAATTACCTGCAGGCCGCGCACCTGGCCGCAAGCTCCGACCTGTGCGTGGTGCTGCCCACCGCCCTGGCCCGCCATTTCGCCCGGCTGCTGCCGCTGCAGGTATTCGACCTGCCGTTCGCTTTGCAGCCCTTCCAGTTGGAGCTGGTGTACCTTGCCCATCGCCAGCACGACCCGGCACTGGCCTGGCTGGTGGCGCGCATCATGGACATTGGTGCCGGCTGAGCCATCGCATTTGGGCATGGGTGGCCATGCAAGAGTGGTATTGGTTCGCCAGCGAACTCTGTCCTTAGAGTGTTCGCCCTCAGAACAACAAGGACCACCCCATGCGCCTACGCACACTGCCCTGCCTGCTGGCCCTGGCCCTGCCCTACGCGGCGCTGGCCGACGGGCCGGCCAAGGACGCCAGCGACCTCACCCGCCAGAGCAATCAGCAATGGTTGCAGCGCCTGCCCTTCGACGACCGCAGCGACTTCGACAATGCCCGCCGCGGGCTGCTCGAAGCCGTCGACCAGCCCGTGGTCAATGCCGACGGCAAAACCGTCTGGGACCTGCAGCGCTATGCCTTCCTGAAAGGCGAGGCACCGGCCACGGTCAACCCGAGCCTGTGGCGCATTGCCCAGCTCAACACCCTTGCCGGGTTGTTCAAGGTCAGCGAAGGCATCTACCAGGTGCGCGGCCTGGACCTGGCCAACATGACCTTGATCGAAGGCGAGCACGGCTTGATCGTGATGGACCCGCTGCTGTCGGTGGAAACCGCCAGGGCCGGCTTGGCCATGTATTTTCGCCATCGCCCGCAGCGGCCGGTGGTGGCGGTGATCTATACCCACCCGCACGTCGATCATTTCGGCGGTGTGCGTGGGGTGATCGACGAGGCCGACGTCAAGGCCGGCAAGGTGCAGGTCATCGCCCCGCAGGGCTTCTTCGAACATGCCGTCAGCGAAAACGTGCTGGCCGGGCCGGCAATGAAGCGGCGGGCGCAGTACATGTACGGCGCGCCACTGCCACGCGGGCCACGCGGCCAGGTGGATGCCGGCCTGGGCAAGGGTGTGCCGGCCAATGCCACGGTTAGCCTGATTACCCCGACCCGGCTGATCGACCAGCCTTTCGAGACCCTGCGCATCGACGGTGTCGACATCGAGTTCCAGCTCACCCCTGGCACCGAAGCGCCCGCTGAAATGAACCTGTGGTTCCCCCAGTTCAAGGCCCTGTGCATGGCCGAGAACGCCTCGCACGTGCAGCACAATGTGCTGACCCTGCGCGGCGCCCAGGTGCGCGACGCCAAGGTGTGGGCGCACTACCTCGACCAGTCGCTGTTGCGCTATGGCGAGCAGGCCGAAGTGGTATTTGCCCAGCACCACTGGCCGACCTGGGGCGGCGCGGCGATCCGCGACTACCTGGCTGACCAGCGCGACATGTACGCCTTCATCGACAGCCAGACCCTGCGCCTGATCAACCGCGGCCTTGGCCCCACCGAGATCGCCGCCGAGCTGACCAGCTTGCCGCCACGGCTGGCCAGCAAATGGTACAGCCGCGACTACTACGGCTCGCTCAGCCACAACGTGCGGGCGGTGTATCAGCGCTACATGGGCTTTTACGACGGCAACCCGGCAACCCTCAACCCCTTGCCGCCGAGCGAGGCCGGCACGCATTACGTCAAGGCCCTGGGCGGCGCCGAGCGGGTGCTGACCCTGGCCCGTGAGGCTTACGGCAGCGGTGATTACCGCTGGGTTACCGAGCTCACCCGGCACCTGGTATTCGCCCAGCCCGACAACAGCGCAGCGCGCGAGCTGCAGGCCGACGCCCTGGAGCAACTGGGCTACCAGAGCGAGAACGCCACCTGGCGCAACGCCTACCTGACCGGTGCGCAAGAGCTGCGCAACGGTGTGGCGCCGGCCGCCAGCAAAGGCGGCAGCGCGGACGACCTGGTACGCGCCCTGACGCCGACGCTGTTCTTCGATTACCTGGGCGTACGCGTGGATGCTGCCAAGGCCGCCGAGCAGGACCTGACCATCAACTGGCACTTCACCGACCTGAACGAAGACTACGCCCTGACCCTGCGCAACGGCGTGCTCACCCACCGCGACCACACCCGCCACGGGCAGGCGGATGTCGAGGTAAAAATGAGCAAGGCTACCCTGGACCGCATCGCCCTGAAGCAGACCGGCTTTCTCAAGGAGGCGACCGTGGGTGATATCGAGATCAGTGGTGAGCGGGTGAAATTCATGCGCTTCATGGCAGGGCTGGACGAGCCGGACGGGCGCTTCAATATCGTCACCCCCTGAACCACCCACAGCGCCGCCCTAAAGCGAGCGGCGCAACCACACGCTCAGCACCAGGCCCGCCACCCCCAGGGCGCAGAGCAGCACGCTGCAGGCGGCCGCGTGGCCCTGCTCGCGGTGCAGCATGCCCAGCCCACGGCGGTATACCCCGCGCTCACGGGCCCGCCCCAGCAGCGCCAGCAGCGCCGCCATGCCGGCCACCACCCACATTTCGCCACGCCAGGCGAGGCACGCTACCAGCAGCAACGACACCTGCGTGCGCCGCCAGGCCAGCACCGTACGTTCGGCCTGCAGCCCCGTGTCGCCGGCGCTATCCGCCATGCCAACGCGCCCATAGCACGCCGACCAGCGCCAGGCAGGCAAGCCCGCACGCCACGCTCAGCAGCGGCACCAGGCGCGGTAACGGCAGCGGCGCCTCGCGGCGCAATGCGCGCTCCACCGCCAACCAGCGCCAGCCGGCGCCCAGGCTCACCAGCAAGCTGGTGGCCAGCAACGCCAGCTCCATCGCCACGCGCCCAGACGGCGGCCAGGCTTGGGCCGCGAAGGTTTCGATGGCGATGGCGCCGCCCAGCAAGGCCAAAGCGGTGCGGATCCAGGCAAGAAAGGTACGCTCATTGGCCAGGGTAAAACGCGGGTCGGGCGCCTTGCCCTGCCCCAGCAACCAGCGTTCCCAAGGGGTATGACGGTGATCGGAATTCATGAGAGCCCTGTGTCAACGCAGCCCTTGGCTGCGCAATGCGCCGGGGGAGAAGTAGGAAGCACTGGTGCGCACGTCGAAGGCGTACGGCTTTGGCTGCTCGTTGGTCAGGCCAGACAGCTGGTAGCGGCCACTGCGCAGGTCGTAGATCGCCTCCATGGCGTTGACCAGCGCCTGCCCGGTCACGTGGTAGTAGCTGTGGGCCTGGGCAGTGCGCCACAGCTGCCCTTTGTGGTCGAAGAAGTCCGCCTCGAGGATGGCCCAGCTGTCCTCGTCCAGGTAATAGCGGCGGCTGGCATAAAGATGCTTCGCCCCAGGCTTGAGGGTGCCCACCACTTCCCACACCCGGTGCAGCTCGTAGCGGGTGGGTTGCGGGTTGACGTGGCCCGGCCCGACCAGCGCGGCATAACCGAGCACGGGCGAAGCCAGGCGATAGCTGTTGTACGGCACGTGCAGGGCCTTCTTGCCCACCAGGGTCCACTGGTAGAGGTCCGGGGCGCCATTGAACATGTCGCGGCTGTCGGCGGTGCGCAGGCCGGCCGTGCCCGGGGTGATGCTGTCATAGGCCAGCGCCGGGGCGCGCCGCACCCGCCGCTGGCTGCTGCTGTACAGCCACGAGAGGCGCGGCTGGGCCACCTGGTCGAGGGTTTCGTGCAACACCACGGCATCGCCCGCCAGGCGCGACGGCGCGGTCATGCGGTAACTCAGGTAATACAGCACGTTGCCCGCTTGGCCGCCCTCCAGTACGTCGGGGCGGGCGAAGTTCTGTTGCAGGCTCATCGTTGCGAAGCGGCCATCGCCACGCGGGGTGATGCTGTCCGAGGCCAGGCTGTAACTGCCGTTGCGCGGGCGGGTGAGGTGGTTCCACAGCACCTGCAGGCCATTCTCGGGCTTGGGGAATGCCACTACGCCGGCAAAGCCCTGCACGCCGTTGCCGTCATTGACCAGCCGCGCACTGGCCGCATTGTGCCGGGCCCACTCGCCCACGGGTGGCGGCACCGCGACAGTGCGGTGCGAGGGATACACCGGCAGGCGGAACGACTGCGGGTAACGCTGCATCAAGGCCACCTGCCCCGCCGTCAGTTGCTCCCGGTACTGGGTGTAGTTGTTGGCGGTGATCACATACAGCGGCTGCTCATCGGCGTACGGGTCCAGCGGCGTGCCGTTGACCGCCAGCGACACTTGCCCCGCCTGCAGGCCGCCGTTCCAGGCCGGTATGCGGCCGTCGCTGCTGGGCCCGCGTTCGGCCCCCACCGGCGTCAGGCCTGCGGGCAGTGGCGTGGCCCCCACGTACAGGCTCAGCAGGCTGGCGTTGACGAACAGGAAGCTGCGCAGCAGGGCGAATGGTTTCATCGGGCTTGGCCTCTTGTTGTTGTGGTGTCCGGCCGGGCTTGCCTTGGCACGCCCTTTCGGGGTGATACTAGGAGCCGCGCTTCGAACCCCACAAATAACGTGTTCGGATACGTGCCATATCAGTTCGGCATACCCTTGGAACCGCTCCGATGACCCTGAAACAGCTCCGCTACCTGATCGCCATCGTCGAAGCCGGCAGCTTCTCTTCGGCTTCACGTCGCGCCTACATTGCCCAGCCAGCGTTGAGCCGGCAGATCAGCCTGCTGGAAAGCGAGCTGGAGATGCAGCTGCTCGACCGCCAGCACGATGGCATTGCCCTGACCGATGCCGGGCGCCAGCTCTACGAAGTGGCCCGGCAGGTGGTGCAGAAACTCGACTCGGTGAAGGATGAGCTCAAATCCAGCCGCGGCGACCCCAAGGGCCACGTGGCCATTTCCATCCCGGCCACGGCCGCCGACCTGCTGCTGCCAGAAATCGTCAGGCGCGCCGAACAGCGCTTCCCCGGCGTGACGCTGACCGTATGGGACGGCCTCAGCCGTGAAGGCGGCCAGGCCATCGAGCTGGGCAAGGTGGACTTCGGTGTGGTGCCCAATGCCGAGGAACTCGACCATGTGGAGGCCGAGCCGATCTTCACCGAAGCGCTGTACTGGGTTGGCGCATCAGCCCCTGGCACACCCGACACCATCACCCTCGCCGAAGCCGCCGCCACCCGGCTGGTGCTGCCGCCCAGGACGCTGCACCTGCGCCGACGCATCGAGCAAGCCGCCATGGAAGCCGCCGTACCCCTGGCCGCCGCCTACGAGCAGCAATCGGCACCCGGTATCGCCAGCCTGGTGCGCGCCGGCCTGGCGGCGACCATCAGTAACTGGCCGCCGCTGAGCGTACTGCTCGAACCCACGGCGGCGCGGCGCATCGTCGAACCGCGCATCAGCCGCACCATCGCCTTGGCGCATTCCCAGCACAAACCCCTGTCATTCGCTGCCGGTTGCCTGCGCGACCTGGTGCGCAGCGTGCTGATCGACCTGGTCAACAGGGGCCGCTGGCGGGGCGAACTGATCGGCAAGGAGGCCGAGCCGCTAGAGTCGGTACTCGGCGTTCAGCTGGCGGTCTGAGCGCGCGCCTGCCCGCCAGCTGCAGCCGACTCGCGCAGGCGCTGCTGGGTGCGCTGCGGGTTCATGGTGGCCAGGCCCACCAGCCCGGCTACCACCAGCACCGCGCCACACACCAGGAAGCCCTGGGCATACCCCGCCGGGTGTTCGCTACCCGCACCTTGTACCAGCAAGCCGGTCACCACCGGCGCTGCCAGCCCGGCCAGCGAGGCGATGCCGTTGCCGTTGCCCATGGCGAGGATGCCGCTGCGCTGGGCCGCCGGGGTGAACTCGGCGAGCATTGCCGGGCCCACGGAATACATCACCAACGCCAGGCCACCACTCAACGTCAGCGCGGCGACCCTTGCCGCCGTGCTCAAGCCAGGCAGCACCAGCGACGCCGACAACAACCCGCCCAGTATCAGGCACACCGAAACGAACACGCCGCGTGCCACCCGTGACGTCACGCCGCGACGCATCAGGCGCTGGGAGAACCAGGCCAGCAGCAAGCTCAGCGGCGTGGTCACGACCACGAACATGATGAAGATGCGGCCGGTCTGCAGCGGGTCGATACCCAGGCCCACCTGCAGGTAACTGGGTACCCAGGTCAGGGTCAGGGCCAGCGACCAGTTGGCGGCGAAGTGGCACAGGTAGTTGCCCAGCACGCTGGGGTCGCCCAGCAGCCTGCGATACGGGATAGCCGGCTCGTCGGCCTTGAGCTGGCTGGCACGCAGGCGCTCGAGGGTGCCCTCCTGGCCCAGCCGCCACCACAGCAGGCACCAGACCAGGCCGATCAGCGCAAGGATGATGAAGTTGGTGCGCCAGCCGTAATGCAGGCTGACCCAGGGGATCATCGCCCCCGCCACCAGCAGGCCCATGGCACTGCCGGCATGCAGCAGGGCCACCGGCAGGTTGCGCCGGTCGTTGGGGAACCACTTGTACAGCGCATGGGTGGCCACCGGCGATGCCGGCCCCTCACCAATGCCCAGCAGCACCCGGCAGGCGACGATGGCCCACAGTGAGGTGGCAAACAGCATCGGCAGCTGGATCAGCGCCCAGAACAGGCCCATGCCCAGCAGCAAGGTGCGGGTGGGGCGCCGGTTGGCCATGAAGCCACCGACCACGGCGGAGATCGCGAAAAACCAATGCAAGGCGCCGCCGATCAGGCCGAACTCGGTGGCCGTCAGGCCCAGTTCGGCGCTCATCGGCACCGCCACCAGGCCGATCACCACCTTGTCGAGAAAGTTGACCAGCATCAGCAGGGCCAGCAGCGCGGCCACCAGCCACGCGGTACGGGGGTTGGGCAGGGAAGAATCCGCAGTCATGGCGAGTACTCTTGTTATTGTTGTGGGGTGTTGCAAAAAGGCCGCCGCAAGGGCGGCCCGTCGTTCAGGCAGGCATCAGCACGCCCTTGGCGATGGTGTTGCGCTGGATCTCGCTGGTACCGGTGAGGATACGCATCATCCGCGTGGCACGGAAAATCCACTCCACCGGGTGGCCCTGCATCAGCCCAGCGCCGCCGTGCACCTGCACTGCCTTGTCGGCGATGCGGAAGGCAGCCTCGGAGACGAACAGCTTGCACATCGGCGCCTGGGTGCGGATATCGCCCCCTGCGTCGTTCACCTGGGCCGTGGCGTAGACCATGCTGCGGGCAGCGTGCAGCTCGGTGGCCATGTCGGCGATCATGTGGTTGACCGCCTGGAACATGGCGATCGGCTGGCCGAACTGCTTGCGGCTGCGTGCATGCTCGATCGACAGGTTCAGCGCCAGGCCGGCCATCCCCAGCAGGGTCGGGCAATGCAGCAGGCGGTTGAGGGTGATGCGCCCCATGGCCAGTTTGAACCCCTGCCCCTCTTCACCGATCAGGTTGGCGGCGGGCACGCGCACTTGGCCAAGCACGATGTCGCCGTGGGCACCGCCACCGGACATCACCGAGTAATCGCTGTCGATTCGCACACCCGGGGCGTTGAGGTCGACGAAGAACGCCGAAATGCCCTGGGCGCCCTTCCCCGGCCCGGTAACCGCCAGCAGCACCGCCAGGTCGGCGTAGGTGGCGCCAGAGATGTAACGCTTGCTGCCGCTGAGCACATAGTGGTCGCCGTCGCGGCGCGCCTGGGTAGTAATGGCGGTGGCATCGGAGCCGGCCTCGGCTTCGGTCAGGGCAAAGCACACGGCCTTTTCAGCGCGGCACACGGGCTTGAGAAAGGTCTCGACCTGGTAGGGGCTGGCCACCTTGAACAGGTGGCCGACCCGCGGCGGCCCCGACAGCTCGCCCAACACGTGTGAGGCGAGCATGGAGCCTGTCAGCACCGTGGCCTCCTTCACCGCGCACAGGTCGGCCACGTTCAGGCCGGCCCCGCCCATGCTTTCGGGCAGCATGACGGTGTACAGGCCCTGCTCGCTGGAAAGCTTCCATACCTGCCGCAGCACCGGCTGAGGGTGCGGGCGCGCCCAGTCCAGCTGTGCCTGCTGTTCCAGCGGGCATACCTGATCGCGGACGAAACCCTCGATCGCTTCGATAATCTGCGCAGCCTTTGCACTGGGTTGATACATGCTGATGCTCCCTGGTCAGATACGACGTTCACTGTGTTGCCAGTAGGTGTCCCGGACCAGGCGGCGCACCACCTTGCCATTGGGGTTTTTCGGCAGTTCGCTGACAAAATCGACGCCGCGCGGCTTCTTGAAACCGGCCAGCGCACGGCCGCAACGCTCGATCAGCTCGGCGGCCTGCAGTTGCGCCCCGGGCTTGAGCACCACCACCGCGCGCACCGCTTCGCCCCACCGCGCGTCGGGCACGCCGACCACCGCCACCTCGAACACTTCGGGGAAGCCGTAGATCACCTGCTCCACTTCGCTGGGGTACACATTGAACCCGCCGGAGATGATCATTTCCTTCTTGCGATCGACGATGAACACGTACCCCTGGGCATCGACCGTGGCCAGGTCGCCGGTAAGGTAGTAACCGTCACGCATCACTTCGGCGGTGAGCGCCGGGGCGCGCCAGTAGCCCTGCATCACGTCGGGGCCCTTGACCACGATCTCGCCGACTTCACCCGGGGCCACATCCTCGAACGCCTCGTTGACCACCCGCAGGTCGGTCTCGAAATAGCACCGCCCGCAGGAGGCCAGGCGCTGATAATCGCCGTCTTCCACCAAGTGGTCCTGCTCGGTCAGCACGGTGACCAGCGAACAGGTTTCACCGGCGCCGTAACCTTGCGCGAGAATCGGCCCGAACAGTTCGATGGCCTTTTTCACCAGGGCCGGTGCCATGGGCGCGGCGCCGTACATGACCAGCTTCAGGCTGGACAGGTCGAAGCGTTCGACGCCGGGGTAATTGACCAGGCGGTTGATCATCGCCGGCACCAGGAACAGCCGCGTCACCCGTTCGCGCTGGATGGTCTCCAGCAACAGGCGGTCGTCATAACGGTCGAGCAGCAGGTTGCAGGCGCCCACCGCCAGCAGCGGCATGATCTGCATGCCACTGGCATGGGTGATGGGCCCCACGTGGGCCATGACGTCGCCCGGCCCGGAGCGCCGTGTGGGGCTGGCAATGCTCTTGCGCACCAGCGCCTTGCGGTTGCCGAACGACAACATCGCAGCCTTGAGCACGCCGGAGCTGCCGGAGGTGTAATGCAGCACGGCCAGCGCATCGTCGGCCGGGTCCAGGCCCAGCGGTGCCTCACTGCCGCGCTCGAGCAACGCGGCATAACCCAGGTCACCGCCTTCGCCTTCCAGCACGATCAGCTGGCGCAGCAGCGGCAACTCCGTGCGCCGCGCTGCCAGCGCCTGGGCGAAACTGGCGTCGGTGATCAGTGCAACGCTGCAGGAGTCTTCCAGCACCCGCACCACTTCATCCACTGACAGCCGCGCATTGATCGGCACCTTGACCATCGCCGCCTTGTACAGTGCCACTTCCGCTTCGACCAGCTCCACGCGGTTGGCGGCGAGGATCGCCACATGCTCGCCGACCCCGACGCCCAGCGTACCCAGTGCTGAGGCCAGGCGGTTGCTGCGGCGTTCCAGCTGGGCGTATGTGAGGCGTGCCTGGCTGTCCGCCACGGCGATGTGGTCCGGCCAGTAGCGGGCACTTCGGGTAATGATCGTTCCAAGGTTCACGTTGTTGTTCTCGTCGACAGGAAGACATCGACGATGCTAATCAGCTGTGCGCGTGCAGATGAAATACAAGATTCAGATGTGGGCCATAACTTTATTGGCTGGCGTGATGCCCAGAGGTGCTGGGGCTGGTGCTCGGTCGGGATGTGGCAGCTATCGGTTGTGGCAGCTTTGTTTGATGAGAGAGCGATTTCGACCGATGGCGGGCATCTGAAGGCCGGGGCCGCTTTGCGGCCCATCGCCGGCAAGCGCGGCTCCCACGGGTACTGCGCAGGCCTGGAGACTGGTTAGATCTGCCCCACAGCATTCTGGACTTGTGGCTTACCTGTGGGAGCCGGCTTGCCGGCGATGAGGCCGGTACTGACTGCAGCCGGCCATTCACCACACATACTGCAAGCGCAACGTCCAGGTGTTCACATCCGGCGAACCTGTGCGCTCGGACACAGTATCGGAATAAGCAATCAGCCCCCCCGAACTGTGGCGATAACATGAAGCCCAGGCTGGCACCCAGCAACGTGTTCTGTTGCTGATTGTCCTGGTTGACGCCGTTGATCCTGGTTTCTCCGCCTTTGTTGTAGGTGGCATCGAGGGAAGCCCAAAGCGCACGGTTGAAGCTGTAGCGGTAGTGGCCTTCGACGGCATACAGCGGCTTCTGCTCAAGCTTGTTGTCGCCCAGGTAATCATCATTGTCGCCATACAGGGACACGTAGGTGTTGACCTCGAGCCAGGTCGGCCCGATAGGTGTACCAAACGCCAGCTCCGGTTTGAACACCCAGCGGTTGGCGCCGATGTTGATGATGCGCTTCTTGTCGTAATCGCCGGTGGGCGCCGTTACCCACAAGGCCCCGGTCAGGAATGTCTCGGGCTGCCAGGTGGCGAATTCTTCCTGGGTCAGCGCCGGCCCGCCGAACAGGTTGTGCACGAAAACCAGCTGCACATCACCCATGCCGCCGTTGTGCTTGGTGCCGTCGAAAAACCGCGCATTGTCGAATGACGCGCTCACGTCAGCATAGGGCTGGATTACCTATATCGCAGAGTTGCGCCCGTCGATACCGAAGGATCGCGCGTAGCGCAGGATGTACAGGTCGGCGTTCAGTGACAGCCCATCGATCGGCAACGAGGTGTCGCAAGGTGGTCACCAGTCATCTCTTGATGAAAGAGCCAGGAGGCCTGTACTACACGGATCGCCAGTATGTGAACACCTTCGCTGGGGAAAACACCGAGTTCCAGTCCAGCGGCACGTTCACCAATCTTGAGCAGCGCGTGGCGTTCTTCACCTCTGCCTACTCGGACAGCCCGGGCATGGTAATGAACATGGTCGGTGCCGGCGCCAAGTACCCGGCGACTACCCGCGATGCCGACGGCAAGTTCCTCGACGGTGCCCACACCTACAAGCTCAACCTGCCGGCAAATGTGCCGGCGGCGTTGTTCTGGTCGGTGACTGCCTATGACAACCTCACAGCCTCGGGCCTGGACAACGGCCAGCCGTTCCCGTCGCTCAACCAGATGGACAAGCCCGCGCAGAACAGCGACGGCTCGACCGACATCTATTTCGGCGCTGAATCACCCGGTACAGGGAAAAACTGGATTCGTACCGTACCGGGCAAAGGCTTCCTGGTGATCGTGCGGCTGTACGGGCCGAAACAGGCGTTTTTCGACCAGAGCTGGAAGCCCAGTGACTTGATCAAGCAATAGGGTGGAACTTGCGCTGCCCCGTTACCAAGCGGGGCAATGCGAATAAGTCAGTGACAGAGCTTCTCACTATCTTGGTGAGCCGCAATCCGTCTGGTCCGCTGCACACTAATGAACGGCAGCTTTGGGTCGAAAGCGGCCTGTCGTGAATCGCAGATTTCGACCCATTAGAGATAGTCAGGCGGCCTGCTCGCTCTGAGCCCGACGCAGGACATCCGACAAACGCTTCAGACCTTCATCCAGCTTGTCGGGAGCAACATGGCTGAAGTTCAGCCTCAGGTGCCCTGGATGTTTGTCAGGCTCTGGGAAGAAGGGCTCTCCGGGCATGAACGCCACATTGGCCGCCAGTGCCGGTTCGAGCAATGCCCGGGTATCGATGGGGTGCTTGAGCGTCAACCAGAAGAACAACCCTCCCTCTGGCATCTGCCACTCGGCCAGGTCGGCGAAGTGCGTCTCCAATGCGGCCTGGAAAGCGTCTCGACGACCCCGGTAATAGCTGCGTAACTCTTCAAGATGACGCTCAAGCCGCTCTGTCCCCAGCCATTGAAGGACCTGCCATTGCCCAACTCGACTGGTGTGCAGGTCCGCCGATTGCTTGAGCCGCAGCAAGTGCGGGAACAGGTCGGGGCTGGCAATCAGGTACCCAACCCGCAAGCCGGGCAGCAAGGTCTTGGACACAGTACCGGTATAAATCCAGCTGGTGGTGTTCAGACGGCTGACAACCGGCATGGCCGCGACGCTGTCGAAGCTCAGCTCTCGATAAGGCTCATCTTCGATCAATGTGACGTTGAACTCATCGAGAAGCGCCGCGACTTCGTCCCTTTTCCTGTCGCTGTAGCGCAGCCCCGACGGGTTCTGGAACGTTGGAATCAGATAGATGAACGCGGGGCGGTTCAGGCTCAGCAGTTCGCGCAGCGACTCCAGGTCCGGGCCATCCCGCTCCATCGGCAGCGAAAGGCAGTGCGCGCCGAAGAACTGGAAGCTTTGCAATGCAGCCAGATAGGTAGGGGCTTCCAGCAGTACCGGCGTTCCTTTGTCGATATACAGTTTTGATGTCAGGTCCAGAGCCTGCTGCGAGCCGCTGAGAATGAGCACTTGGCTAGCCTCGCACCTGATTCCCAACGCACGGGCTTCCCTGGCCAGCGCCTCACGCAACATCGGCTCACCCTCGCTCATCCCGTACTGGCCCATGCTGGTGGGCATTTCAGCCCAGTCCACAGAGGGCAGCATCTCCTCTGCCGGCAGTCCCCCTGCAAAAGACATCATCCCTGGGCGCTGCGCGGCGGCCAGAATTTCACGAATCAAAGAGCTTTTAAGGCGCGAAACACGTTCAGAAAATGCCATGGATCACCTCTGGTCAAGCGCGAACAATATAGGTCAAACTCCTTTACCTAAAGTAGAGCGTTCGTCGAGAGTAAGTCAACATGATTGACCTAAAAAGCCAGGAAGCACAGCAGCAGGCCATGGAGGCGTTTTTCTTTGGCTATCAGGCGTTCACCACCAAGGCCGACGAGATGCTTGAGCGCAGGGGCTTGGGCCGTGTGCATCAGAGGATCGTTTTTTTCATAGCCCGGCACCCGCACCTCAGCGTCAAGCAGCTGCTGGCTCTGCTCGGCGTGACCAAGCAGGCGCTGAACATACCGCTCCGGCAATTGGCAGAGATGGGCTTAGTGGACAGCGTGGCATCGCATACCGACAAACGGATGCGTTTGCTTCAGTTGACCAAAGAAGGCTCGCGACTTGAGGAAATGCTGCGACGTGAACAAGTTAAGCTGCTTGAACGGGCATTCGGTGAGGCCGGAGCGCCGGCGGTAGAGGGATGGCTGGCTGTCAATGCGGCATTGGGGAAGCTACAAAATTCAACGTGAACCCGGATACCCGGAAGAAGGCCTCTGTAGACGCGGTTTCATTAGGAACATGCGTATGCTGAGCAGATTTGATTGTCCGCAACGGGTCGACAGCAGCCGGTCACCACTCCGATTTCGGCCCATGGCGGACATCCGAAGGCTGGGGCCGCTTCGCGGCCCATCGCCGGCAAGCCCGGCTCCCACAGGCACCGCGGAGGCCTGGCGCCTGGTTATATCTCTGTGGGAGCCGGCTTGCTGGCGATGAGGCCGGTACTGACTACACAGCGTTGGGGCGGTGTCCGCAGTGGATCGGAAGGTGCCGGTGCATTCCGCCACACCGCTGCGCTTGGTATTTACAATTCGTCAGTCACTGACAGTAGCAACCGTTGATGATAATTGGCTGTGCCCGTCGCTCCACGGTCCACCTCAGCGGCTGAGGGCAGTCAGCGACAGGTACTTTGTAAAGCATCCGATTCTTGTTATAAGACTGACCGTTTTTCACGCAGTATGCCGTGTTAGGCACCCTACGGTGTCGAGTGGACGGTTTTAAAGTAAGGACGCTAGATGATCAAGCTCAAACCCCTTTTGCCAATCATGGCCGCATTGACCATGGCCGGCTGTATGACCGCTGAGCGCATGCCCGATGGCAAAACCAGGATTCGCTTCTCTGATGAGACGGCAAATTCGCTGGCCTCATTGATACCTGCCGGCGCGGTACCCGGTTCTGCTGCTGCGAGTGGTGGTGAACTGGACTTGATGCCGAAAAAGAGCCCGGCCGGTAGCGGGTTGTACCTATACTTCAACGGTCGCTATGACTTCACTTGTGCGTCCGCACTGCTCTACAGTGCCAAGTCCGGCCGCCCGCTGGATGAGTCTGCCAATGTCGGCTGCCGGGATCGCTATTATCAGCGTCAGTTGGAACTAAAGCAGGCGGGCAACCCCTACGACCGGGCTGCGCCCCCCTATGACGCACACAAACCGAACAATGAATACTGGGAAAAACTGAAGCGGCAAACCCTTGCCCAGCTGGGGACGACGCAGCAATTTGCCACGCGACTGTCAGCGATAACGCGGATTGAACGCGACGGCAATCACACTATCAGTTTGGGGTTTGCAGGCGATGGCGATGGCGTGCACGTGGCCTTGGTTCCCCAGCCATTCAGAATTCCGGTGCTCATGGAGAATGCCGACGAACAGGCGAAGTTGCGCAGGCCGGCGGCCAACGCCACAACCCAGATTGGCGAATGGGTGACGTGCAATGTGCTGCTCGACTATGACCGAACGCTAGACCGTGGCCCAAGGCCTCGACATATCTCGGCACAGGAATACCGGCAATACGAGATACTTTTCAATGTGGCCTCGGTCAGTTGCCAGCTCGGTATTCGCTGACCGCAGGTAAGCCAGCCCTAGCTAAGCGGCTCATGCAATAATCCAGCTGCCATTGGCCAATGGCAGCTATCGACCCATGGCGGACACCGTGCCAACCCTGTAGTCAGTACCGGCCTCATCGCCGGCAAGCCGGCTCCCACAGATATATCACCAGCCTCCGGGCATGCGCAGCGCCCGTGGGAGCCGCGCTTGCCGGCGATGGGCCGCGAAGCGGCCCCGCCTTCAGATGTCCGCCACGGTTCGATAGCGCAAGGCCTGAGCGGCCTGACGTGCCATCCGCTGGACCGAAGTCGGCTCACGTTTCGCCGATCTGCGACAGCGGCCGGGCTACATGTTCCAGGGAACGGCGCTCGGCCGCTACGCCCCAAACAGCCTGGGTCAGGCCGGCAATGATCATCAAGGCAGCCCCGATCAGGTAGCCGTACAGTACATTGACACGTTCGCCACTTTCGATCAGCGCGCCAAACAACGTTGGCCCGATCAGCCCACCCAGGCCGGTGCCGAATGCGTAGAACACGGCGATGGCCAGCGCCCGGATTTCCAGCGGGAATGTCTCGGCGACGGTGAGGTAGGCGGAACTCGCTGCAGCCGAGGCGAAGAAGAAGATGACCATCCAGGCCACGGTCTGCTGGGTGACGTCGATCAGCGCTTGCTCGAACAGGTAGCCACTGATGGTCAGCAGCACGCCGGAGACCAGGTAGGTGGCGCTGATCATGATGCGCCGGCCGATCACATCGAACAGCCTGCCCAGCAACAGCGGGCCGCAGAAGTTGCCAAGCGCAAACGGCAGGATGTACCAGCCCACCTTCGCTGACGCGACCCCGTAGAAGTCAGTCAGCACAAGCGCATAGGTGAAGAAGATGGCGTTGTAGAAGAAGGCCTGCGAGGTCAGCAAGGTCAGCCCGACCAATGCGCGGCGCCGATGCTCGACGAACAGGCTGTGGAACACCTCGCGCAGCGGCGTGTGGTCACGTGCGCGCAGGCGCATGGGCGCAGCCTGCAAAGGGGGGATCGCAATGCCGCGCGCCTGGTAATGGCGTTCGATGTTGGCGACGATGCGCTCGGCCTCTTCAGGCTGGTTGTGGATCATCAGCCAGCGTGGGCTTTCCGGCACCCACAGGCGCATCAGCATGATCACCAGGCCCAGCGCCGCACCGATACCGAAGCACAGCCGCCAACCCAGGTCGCCACCTGCAACCGCCGGGTCGAGCAGCACCACGGCACCGGCCGCGCCGAGGGCGGCGCCGATCCAGAAGGTGCCGTTGATGGTCAAGTCGACCCAGCCGCGGTAGCGCGCCGGGGTGAACTCCTGGATGGTCGAGTTGATCGCCGTATACTCGCCGCCGATGCCGGCCCCTGTGAGAAAACGGAACAACAGGAAGCTCCACAGGTCCCAGGAAAATGCCGTCGCCGCGGTGGCGCCGATGTACAGAAACAGGGTAATGAAAAACAGCTTTCGCCGCCCCAGACGGTCAGTCAACCAGCCGAAGAACAGCGCACCCAGCACTGCGCCCGCAATATAGGTAGCGCCCGCCAGGCCGATCTCGGTATTGCTCATGGCCAATGCCGGGCTGTCCTTCAATGCGCCGGACACCGAGCCGGCCAGGGTCACTTCCAGGCCGTCGAGCAGCCAGGTGATACCCAGAGCCAACACCAGCAAGGTATGAAAGCGGGTCCAGGGCAAGCGGTCCAGCCGGGCGGGTATATCGGTGCTGTACAGGCGCTGATGTGCCGGGGCACCGCTGGGCTGCTGCAAGGCTCGGGTCGTCATGGCAACACCTTCGCTGACGGGTTCGCTTAGCCGATGGAGCCCTGTAAGGCGCGCGGAGTTCAAGATTCACATTGTCCACCGCCTCGGCAGGTCAGTCTCCCCGATAACCTGTGCACTACAAGGATGGACCTATGACGCAGGCATGTACGCGGCTGTGGCCAACGCTCGCCTTGATCACCCGCTGGCAGTGCAGGCGCTGCTGGTCGCGCTGATGCAAGCGGATCGAACTTTCTGCCCGCCACCGGGCTCCTCTGCACACACCTACCAACGCGAGGAGACGCCCATGAAGCATAACGACGGCAAGACCGGCGACAAAGTCCCCAAGCCGCTTTCTTCTGAACAGGCCCAACAAGGTGAGCGGGAGCCAGACCCGGTGCTCGAACGCCCCGACCCTGCTACCGAGGCAGTGGACAAGGTCATCACGCCAACCTCGATCAAAGAACAGGAGCAGCAGACCCGTCAGATCGAGCGGCGCCTGGCTGAGGCAGACGAGAAAGCCCGACGCTGAACGCCGGGGCCACGCTCAGATGTCCAATTCGGTAAATGGGCATCTGAGCGGATTGTCCCGATTTCCGTGACAGTAATTCAATTGGCCACGTATTTTTGTCTTCATCCCCTGACAGTAAAGTGGGTTCATCACATAGAGGCGCCGAAGCCTCAAGGAGACGAATCATGATCACTGTCCGTAACGCTGAAGAACGTGGCCGCGCCAACCATGGCTGGTTGAAGTCATCTCATACCTTCTCATTCGCCAATTACTGGGATCCTGACGAGCAAGGCTTTTCTGACCTTCTGGTCATCAATGATGACCGGGTGATAGCAGGCAAAGGTTTCGGCCAGCATCCTCACCGTGACATGGAGATATTCTCCTATGTCCTCGAGGGCGCCTTGGAGCACAAAGACACCCTGGGCACCGGGTCGGTAATCAAACCAGGTGATGTGCAATTGATGAGCGCAGGCAGCGGGGTCGCTCACAGTGAGTTCAACCACAGCAAATCGCAGCCGGTTCACTTCCTGCAAATCTGGATTGTGCCCAATGTACGTGGTGCAACTCCCCGTTATCAGCAGCAGCATTTCAGTGACGATGAAAAGCGCGGCAAGCTGCGGCTGATCATTTCGCCAGAGGGCCAGCAGGGTTCGCTTCAGGTTCGCCAGGACGCGCGTGTTTATGCGGGCCTCTTCGACGGCGATGAGCACGCGACTCTGACGCTGGCTGACAACCGCTATGCGTATGTACACGTAGCGCGTGGGCGCATCGAGCTCAATGGCCAACTGCTGCGCGAAGGTGACGGTGTGCGGATGAGGAAAGAGCAGGTGATCGAGCTTTCCAACGGCCGTGATGCAGAAGTGCTGGTGTTTGATCTGCGGCCTAACGAGCTGCCGAGCATGCCTTGACCCATGGAATTGGAGGACTGCCTTGCCGCTCCTCGCAGAGCGGTAAGACAGCGTGTCGATTGATGGCGCCAGGAATGCCAGGATTTGGCACCCACGCCCTCAAGCCCCCTCCCCCCCAAAAACTGCTTCTGGCCGGCCCGATGCTAGCTGGATGAGTCGTGCTCGCTGCTTAGGCGTGCATGGCTTGGCTATGACGCGCCCGGATACCGGCCTGGGTCGAACCTAATTTTTCAAAGGCAGCAATGGAATGAGCACATCAACATCTGGCGCTTGGAGCCCCTTGCGCAATACCACTTTCCGCATGTTGTGGATCGCCACGATCGCTTCCAACATCGGCACTTGGATGCACGAGGTCGGCGCAGGATGGTTGATGACCACCCTCTCCGCCAGCCCGCTCCACGTTGCATTGATTCAAGTGGCAGGCTCGCTCCCCATGTTCTTCCTGGCCCTTCCGGCTGGAGCCGCTGCTGACATTGTCGATAAACGACGTTACCTGCTATTCGTGCAACTCTGGATGTCGGCGGTCGCAGTGACATTGGCAAGCCTCACGCTGCTAGGGCTGATGAACGTTCCGTTGCTTCTGGTACTCACTTTGGCGTTGGGCATTGGTACCGCGTTGATGATGCCGGCGTGGAGCGCCCTTACACCTGAGCTTGTTGGGAAGGAAGACCTGTCGAATGCGGTGGCGATCTCGAGTGTCGGCATAAACGTCTCGCGCGCGATCGGCCCTGCCTTGGCAGGTGTAGTCGTGAGCCTGGTAGGCCCGTGGCTGACATTCGCACTCAACGCAGTTTCGTTTGCGGGTGTGATCCTGGTGCTGTTCATGTGGAAGCGCGAGGTCAAAGAGCCGCTGCTGCCTGCGGAGCGCTTCATCGGTGCAATGCGTACTGGGATGCGCTTCGCTCGAAGCTCCAAACCGCTTCAAGCTGTATTGATTCGTGCGCTGGCCTTCTTCCTGTTTGCTAGCGCTGGCACTTCATTGCTGCCACTGATCGTGCGTGGCGAGATGCATGGCACCGCGGCCGATTTCGGTTTGCTGCTCGCTGCCATTGGCATCGGCGCCGTAGGGGGTGCAACGCTTTTACCTAAACTGCGTGAGCGGGTTAGCCGAGACCGCTTGGTAATGATTGCGAGCTTGTTGTACGCCGTATTCCTGCTCGTGCTCGCGTCGGTTCGCAATTTCTATGTGCTGATGCCAGCGATGCTGATTAGTGGAGCCGCTTGGATCGCGGTGCTCTCCAATATGCAGGTTGCCGCTCAAACCTCTGTGCCAGCGTGGGTACGAGCCCGGGCACTGTCGGTGTACATCCTGGTCTTCTTCGGTTCAATGGCAGGTGGTGGCCTTCTGTGGGGAACCGTAGCCAGCCATGCCTCGATCACTTTGAGCCTGCTGCTGGCTGCTGGCGGTCTTGCGCTGGCGACCCTCGTTACCTGCAAAGTGGCGCTGCCTGAGACGGAAGCCGACGAGCTCGCGCCTTCGCTGCACTGGCCAACGCCATTGATCAGCGATGAGCTGGATCAGGAGCGCGGGCCTGTGATGGTCACAGTCGAGTACCACATCGATCCTGCTCAAGCAGAGGCTTTCACCCAGGCTGCTCGAGATCTGGAAGCCATGCGCAAGCGAAACGGTGCGTTGTCCTGGGGGTTGATGCAGGACAGCTCGGAGCCGACGTTGTGGCAGGAGTTTTTCTTTGAAGAGTCCTGGCTTGAACACTTGCGCCATCACCATCGGGTTACCCGTGGCGAGCTGAAAATCGAAGCTCGAGTGCGCACATTCCAGACCGAAGGCGTACCCGTGAAAATCCGTCATCTGCTGGCTGAAACACATAAGCCTCACCGGTCTGGCGGCCATTGAACCACGGCAGCTTCCAGCCGCCATGTCGGTAGGGAAGCTCGGAGTAACCACCCGCAATGCCGTTGTAAGCCCAGCATCAGCACTGAGCCTGCCTATGCCTCATTGCTGATGTTGGACGTTGCGATGACTAGTTCTGTACCGGCTCGAAAAGGCTCACGGAGCTCGCATCCACCGCCTTGGGCAGCAGACCCTCGCGGTAAAAGGCATCGGCGATGCGCTGCTGTTCAGCCAGGTTTTCCAGCTTCACCGGCTGCACGTCATAACTGCGCCGGGCGTTGGCCTGCTGCACCGTGGCGCTGTCCAGGTTGCCCCACAGCGGCCCAAGGATACGCGCGGCCTGCGCAGGGTTGGCCTTGGTCCAGGCACCGGCCTCGCGCAGGGCCAGGTACACCTGCTGCAGCACTTCGGGGTGGGCCTTGGCGTAGTCGCTGCCAGCCAGGTAGTAACGCTGGTAGCTGGCCAGCTCGCTGCCATCGGCCAGAATCCGCGCGTTCTGCTGGCGCTGAGCACTGGCCACGTAAGGGTCCCAGGTTACCCAGGCATCGACCTTGTGGTTTTCGAAGGCAGCTCGGCCGTCGGCGGGGATGAGGTAGGCCGGGGTGATGTCCTTGAAGGTCAGCCCGGCCTTGGCCAAGGCCTGGATCAGCAAGTAGTGGCTGCCGGCGGCTTTGGTCACCGCCACGCGCTTGCCCTTGAGGTCGGCCAGGGTCTTGAGTGGCGAGTCCGACGGCACCAGGATCGCCTGGGCCGTGGGTGACGGGGTTTCCCGGGCAAAGTAGGTGAGTTTGGCGCCGGCGGCCTGGGTGAACACCGGCACGGTATCGGCAACGTCCGCCGACAGGTCGACATTACCCAGGTTCAGTGCCTCCAGCAGCGGCAGGCCGCTGGGAAACTCGTGCCAGCTGACGCGAATGCCCTCGGCCTGCAGGCGTTGTTCGAGGCTGCCTCGGGCCTTGAGCAGGGTCAGCAGGGTCGAGGACTTCTGGTAGCCGATGCGCAGGGTCTGCTCGGCATTGGCCAGGCTCGGCAGCAAGGCACTGGCCAGCAGCGCAAGGCCGAGCCGGCGCAGGGGTTTGATTGGCATGTGAAAATCTCCGCTGTCAGGGTTGCGCGGCCAGCTTGGCGGCACCGGGAAGGGTGAAACCGCTGGCGAAGGTCGGTGCCACGTCGAGGCGTTGGGCCATCAAGCCATGGGCATGGTAGAAGTCGGCGGTGTCCTGCTGTTCGGCCACGGTCTGCGGGTCGATCAGCTGCCAGCGCAGTTGGCGACGCTCGAACTGCAGGCGGGCGGCGTCTTCGGGGAAGCCGATGATCGCCGCCAAGGTTTTCGAATAGCTGTCCACATGCTGGTTGGCCCAGACCTGCGCGCCAGCCAGCCGGTTGAGGTAGTCCTGCAGCGCTGCGCGCCGGGCGGGTTGGTCCAGGGCCTTGTCGGTGGCAGCGAGGAAGCTGTTGCCGCTGGACAGGCCACGGCCGTTGACCAGCACCCGGCCCTGCCCGCTCAACTCGGCCAACGCGGTGTAGGGCTCCCAGGTCGACCACGCATCGACCGCACCGTTGGCCAGGGCGATCTTGGCGTCCACCGGCCCGAGAAAACGCAATTCCACGTCCTTCTCGCTCAGCCCGGCCTGGGCCAGCGCCTTGAGCGCCAGATGATGGCCGATCGACCCGCGACCGGTGGCGATGCGCTTGCCCTTGAGGTCGGCCGCGCTGTGCAGCGGTGCATCGGGGCGCACCAGCAGCGCCGTGCCATAAGGGTCGGACTTGTCCACGGCGATGGCCTTGACCGGTGCCCCCGAGGCCAGCACGAACAACAGCGGCGCATCGCCGATGATGCCGGCATCGATCGCCCCGGCATTGAGCGCCTCGGCTAACGGTGCGGCGGCGGGGAACTCGGCCCAGTGGATGTCATAGGGCAAGTCGCGCAAGGCATCGGCGGCTTCCAGCTGTGCGCGCATATTGCCCTTCTGGTCGCCGATGCGCAGGGTCAGGCGCTCCGTGGCGCTGGCCTGGCCAACCAGCAACAGTGCCGCGGCAAGGGTGAACAGCTTCGTGCGGATGGACATGGCGCTCCTCGATGTCTGGGCAGGCCGCGTCATGCGGCCCGGTCTGTGACTCTAGCGAGAACCATCAAATAAATTAAATTGATTTTAGGAATAACCTAATATGCGTTTTAATCTCTCCAGACCCTGCAGATGGCATTACTCGCCATTGCGATTATGCTAATGCCTTATTTTTCCCGTGCCACCTTGTGAGCGCCGATTATGAAAATCGATGATATGGACGCCTTCGTCGCGGTCATCCGTTGCCAGTCCACCAACCTCGCCGCCGAAGCCCTGCAGCTGACCCAGCCGGCCATCACCCGCCGGGTGCAGAACTTCGAGGAAGACCTCGGCGCCACCCTGCTCGATCGCAACACCAAGCCCCTCAAACCCACCCCCATGGGCCTGCGGGTGTACGACCAGTGCAAGGCGATCTTGCGCGAGATCGACGCGCTGCGCGAACTGGTGGCCAACGATGGCGCGCCGTCGGGCACCCTGCGCCTGGGCGTGCCGCAAACCCTGGGCGACGTGGTGCTGCTCGATGCCCTGGCGCAGATTCGCGAGGCCTACCCGCAATTGCGCACCCAGGTGAGTAGCGGTTGGGGCAGCAGCCTGATCGCGCGCATGGAAAACGCCGAGCTCGACGCCGCCGCCGCGCTGTTCCCGCCGGGCAAGATCTTCCCCGAAGGCATCGCTAGCCAATCGATCGCGCGCATGCCGCTGAAGGTGGTGGCGGCCAAGGGCAGCGCCGCCAAGCGCAGCTACAAGCTCAAAGATTGCTACACCCGTGGCTGGGTGCTCAACCCCGATGGCTGCGGTTTCCGCGCCGGGCTGCAGCGGGCCCTGAGCGAACAAGGGCTGAGCCTGTCGATCAACCTGGAAACCTTCGGCACGGAGTTGCAACTTGGGCTGGTCGCCAATGGCCAGGGGCTGGGGCTGGTACCCGAGCCGCTGCTGCAGGCAAGCCGGCATCGCGAGGCGCTGGATGTGCTCAACGTCACTGACTTCAAGCCGCAGGTGGACCTGTGGTTGTTCCATCCGCGGTTCCTGGGCAACCTGCAGGAGCCTGTGGAACTGTTTGGCGAAGTAGCCGGGCATCGGTTGCTGGGTTAACCCTGACGGGGCGCCATGCGCCCCAAGCACTAAATGCAATTTGCGCATAACAAGATAGCAACTAGATGCTTTAAATAAATAATTAGCATAGAACCAAAAAGACTTTTACAGGCTTCATCCATACGAATACGGTCTTAGCCAACACACCGTCATTCAGGGATGAAACCCCATGAGTCACCCCTCCGACAGCGCCCTTGCCGAGCTTACACAGGCCCTTGCGGCCAATGCCGAGCGCTATGACCGCAGCGCCTGCTTCCCGCAGGACAACTTCGACCTGCTGCACCGCCACGGCCTGCTCGCCTTCACCGTGCCCCGCGCCCTCGGTGGTGCTGGCGCAGACCTTGCCAGTGCGCGCCGGGTCATTGGCTCGGTGGGCAAGGGCGACCCGGCCACCGCGCTGATTCTAGTCATGCAGTACCTGCAGCACTTTCGCCTGCAGGACGAAGCCCGTTGGCCCGAACACCTGCGCCAACGCGTGGCTCGCGATGCCGTACAACACGGCGCGCTGATCAACGCCCTGCGCGTCGAGCCGGCACTCGGCACCCCTGCCCGCGGCGGCCTGCCTGCCACCGTGGCGCGGCGCACGGCCGAAGGCTGGCGCCTGAGCGGGCGCAAAATCTATTCCACCGGCAGCCATGGCTTGAGCTGGTACCTGGTGTGGGGCCGCAGCGACGACGCCGACCCATTGGTCGGTGGCTTCCTGGTGCACCGCGACACGCCCGGCATCACCATCGTCGACGATTGGGACCACCTGGGCATGCGTGCCACCTGCAGCCATGAAGTGCGTTTCGACGAGGTGCTGATCCCCCTCGATCACGCTGTCAGCGTCAGCCCTGCCAGCGCGCCAAAGGCCGAACTCGATGGCGAGAGCCTGTTGTGGATGGCCGTGCTGCTACCGGCCGTGTACGACGGCGTGGCCCGCGCTGCCCGCGACTGGCTGGCGGGCTTTCTAAAGCACCGTGCACCCTCCAACCTGGGCGCGCCATTGGCCAGCCTGCCGCGCTTTCAGGAGGTGCTGGGGCGCATCGACACCCTGCTGTTCGCCAACCAGAGCCTGCTCGATGCCGCAGCCTGCGGGCAGGTCGCGCCGCAGCATGCCGGGCAGCTCAAGCACCTGGTCAGCGCCAACGCCATCCAGGCCGTGGAACTGGCCGTCGAAGCGGCCGGCAACCCCGGGCTGTCGCGGCGCAACCCGCTGGAGCGGCACTACCGTGACGTGCTCTGCAGCCGCATCCACACGCCACAGGACGACGTGGTGTTCGGCCAGGTCGGCCGCGCCGCGCTGCTGGAGGCTCGGGGATGAGCCATTCGATCATTGCCAGCCAGCTCGACGCCCAGGCCAACCAGCACCTGCGTGATCACCTGCCGGACCATCACGTCATCGACGTTGCCCCCGGCCAGCTGGCCCTGCAGGCCCCTGCCGATGTGTTCATCCTGCGCCCGATCAATGTCCGCGGGCAGCGCGTCGACAGCCCGCCGCCGGGCTGGCCGTGGGGCCTGAAATGGGTGCAGCTGGTGTCCTCGGGCATCGACTTCTACCCCCCTTGGGTATTCCAGGGCGCGCAGGTCACCAGCGGCAAGGGCGCCAACGCCGAGCACGTGGCCGAGTTCGCCCTGGCCTTGGTGTTCGCCGCTGCAAAGCAACTGCCGGGATTGTGGGTCAAGGATGCCGACTGGCGCCTGACCCCCTTGGCACCGCTGCGCGGCCGCACCCTGGGCATTCTCGGCTTTGGCAGCATCGGCCAGAGCCTGGCGCGCAAGGCCGTGGCGCTGGGCATGCGCGTGCTCGCCCTGAGCCGCCCCGGCCAGGCCATCGCCGATGTGCCTGGGGTGGTGCGCGCCGCCGACCTGCAACAGCTGTTCGCCGGCAGCGATCACCTGGTACTGGCCGCCCCGCTCACCGCTGCGACCCGCGGCCTGGTCGGCCGCGAGGTGCTGGCCCATGCCCGACCGGGCCTGCACTTGATCAATATTGCCCGTGGCGGGCTGCTCGACCAGCAGGCGTTGCTGGAGGCGCTTAACAGCGGCCTGATCGGCCGCGCCAGCCTGGATGTCACCGACCCCGAGCCGCTGCCCGCCGGCCACCCGCTGTATCACCACCCGCGGGTGTTTCTGTCACCGCACACCTCGGCCATTTCCGAAGACGGCTACCCGGCCTTCCTCGAAGCCTTCATCGCCAACTTCCACCGCTACCGCGAGCAGGCGCCCCTGGCCAACCTGGTCGACACCGCACGCGGCTACTGATTACCGGAGAGCACACCATGAGTTCACTGTCTGCCGTCACCACCAGCGCCCCTAGCGTGCGCGACCGTGTCAGCGCCGAAGAGTGGGAGGTGCGGGTCAAGCTGGCCGCAGCCTACCGCCTGGCCGCCCTGTTCCGCTGGACCGACCACATCTACACGCACTTCTCGGCCCGCGTACCGGGCCCCGAGGAGCACTTTCTGATCAACGCCTTCGGCCTGCTGTTCGACGAGATCAGCGCCTCCAACCTGGTCAAGGTCGACGTCGACGGCACGATCATCGACGACCCGCTGGGGCTGGGCATCAACCAGGCCGGTTACGTGATCCACAGCGCCATCCACCGCGCCCGCCCCGACCTCAAGGCCGTGCTGCATACCCACACCCGCGACGGTGCGGCGGTATCGGCCCAGCGCGATGGCCTGCTCCCGATCTCCCAACACGCCCTGGCCTACTACAGCCGGGTGGTTTACCACGATTACGAGGGCGTGGCCCTGGACCTGGACGAGCAGCAGCGCCTGGTGAACAACCTGGGCGACAGCAACATCCTCATCCTGCGTAACCACGGGCTGCTCACCGGGGGCATCAGCGTGGAACACGCGTTCCGCGAACTGCATGGGCTGGAGCGGGCGTGCAACATCCAGGTGGCGGCCCAGGCCGGGGGCAATGACCAGCTGCTGCATGCACCGCAGGCGGCAATTGCCAAGGTGCACGAGCAGTCGAAGCGGTTTTCCGATGGCAAGGGGGAAGGCATCCAGCGGCATTGGGATGCATTGATACGGCAGCTGGACCGTGAGGGCCGCGGTTACCAGGACTGATGCAAACACAGCTGTCGCCTGTGCTTGCCGGCGAAGAGGCCAGTACAGGCAAAACCATTCCGATCAAGGACCACCCCATGCCCCCACTGCACCGCCTGTTCGCCATCGGCGCCCTCGCCCTGGCCCTTACCGCCTGCTCTCCGGACGATGGCAGCTCCGCCGGCAAAACCCTCAGCGTCGCGTTCTGGGGCGATAACACCACCCTGGTCAGCGTCGACCCCTTCCAGGTCTACTGGCTGGAACACCGGGTACTGCTGCGCAACGTGGCCGAGTCGCTCACCGACCAGGACCCGGACAACGGCCGCATCATCCCGTGGTTGGCAAAAAGCTGGGAAGTCAGTGACGACGCCTTGAGCTACACCTTCCACCTGCGCCAGGACGTCACCTTCAGCAATGGCGAGCGTTTTGACGCCCATGCCGTGAAAAGCGCCTTCGACAGCAACAAAGCCTTCGCTACCCAACTGCCCGCAACCTTTGGCGCCACCTACCTGGCCGGCTACGACCACGCCGAGGTGCTCGACGACTTCACCGTGCGGCTGGTGCTGTCGCGGCCCAACGCAGGCTTTCTGCAGGCCACCTCCACCACCAACCTGGCGATTCTCGCGCCCGCCTCATACCAGCTGAGCGCACAAGAGCGCTCGCTGGGCAAGATCATCGGCACCGGCCCGTTCACCCTCGAGCACTACACCCCCGAGGTCGGCGCGCGCCTGGTCAAGCGCGCCGACTATGCCTGGCCGTCAGCCAACATGCGCAACCAGGGCCCGGCCCATGTGGATGCCGTGGACATCAGCTACATCCCCGAGGAGAGCGTGCGCAACGGCCTGTTCCTGCAGGGCAAGGCCGACATCCTGTGGCCGCGCAACCCGTTCTCGGAGGTTGACCTGAAGCTGTTCCAGTCCAAGGGCGCGACCATCCAGAGCCGCTCGCTGCCAGGCCCGGCGCTGAACCTCTACCCCAACACCCGCAACCAGCGGCTGCTGGGTGACCGCCAGGTGCGCCTGGCGCTGCAGAAGGCCATCGACCGCACCAGCTACGCACACACCGTCTACAACGCCGAGTTCCCGGTAGTCAGCGGCGTGTACGACGTGACCACGCCGTACTTCAAGCCCCAGGCCGACAAGCTAGCCTATGACCCCAAAGGCGCCGAGCAGCTGCTCGACGCCGCCGGCTGGCACAAGGGCGAGGATGGCTACCGGCACAAGAACGGCCAACGCCTGACCCTGCGCTACAACCTCACCCCCGCCGAAAGCGCCGGTGACGTGCTGGTGCAGGACCAGTTGCGCAAGGTCGGCATCGACCTCAAGCTGAATGTGCTGACCCGCGCCGAATGGGTGGCCGGCAACGCGGCTGGCAACTACGACCTGACGTCCACTTACATGACGCGCGCCGACCCGATCATCCTGCAGACCATCCTCGATCCACGCGCGGCCAACAGCGCCACGGTCGCTACCAACACCTACGAGCCACAGACCCTGGCCAAGGCCCAGGCGCTGTTCGACAGCGGCATCACCGCCACCGCCGACCCGCAGCGTGCCCAGGCTTACGGCCAGTTGCAGGACCTGCTGACCGACGAGGCCTCGGCATTCCCGCTGTATGAGCGCGTCTGGCAGGCCGCCACCGCGCCGCGGGTCAAGGACTTCCGCTGGACCGCCGAAGGCTTCGCGCTGTTCAGCGACATCCAGGTCGGCCAGCCATGAAGCGCTACCTGACCGGCCGCATCGGCCAAGCGCTGTTGGTGTTGTGGGGCGCCTACACCGTGACCTATTTCATCCTTTACATGCTCCCCGGCGATACCCTGGCGATCATGCTCAGCGCCTCTGGCATGGAGGCCGACGGCCTGTCTCCCGAGGACCTGGCCAAGGCCCGCACCTACTATGGGCTGGACAAAGGGCTGTTCGAGCAGTACTTCGACCTGCTGTGGCGCGCCCTGCACGGTGACCTTGGGCAGTCGTTGTCTCTCGGCAGGCCAGTGACGGCGCTGCTGGCCGAGCGGCTGCCGCAAACCCTGGCGCTGGCAGGTACTGCCATTGTGCTGTCGTTGCTGGCCGGGGTCGGCCTGGCCTACCTGACCGCCTACCTGCAATGGCGCCCGCTGAAGACCGCACTGGCGCGCCTGCCGTCGCTGGGCTTTTCAGTGCCGGTGTTCTGGATGGGCCTGCTGTTGATCCAGGTGTTCGCCTTCGCCCTTGGCTGGCTCCCGGCCACCGGCAGCCAAGGCCTGGCCAGCCTTGTGCTGCCGGCGATCACCCTGGCGATCCCCAGCGCTGCGGTTTACGCCCAAGTGCTGCAGCGCGGCTTTCAAGGCGTGTGGCAGGAGCCCTACATCACCACCGCCTTCGCCAAAGGCCTGAGCCGGGCCCAGGTGCAGGCGCGCCATGGCTTGCGCAACGCGGCCTTGCCGCTGCTCACCCTGGTCGGCCTGCAGGTCGGCAACACGGTGTCCGGCGCGGTGCTGGTGGAGACCATCTTCTCGCGTAACGGCGTTGGCCGCCTGGCCCAGGAAGCCGTGCTGCGCCAGGACATCCCGGTGGTGCTGGCGATCGTTGCGGTATCAGCCGCCGCCTTCGTGGTGGTCAACCTGATCGTCGACCTGCTCTACCCCTACCTCGACCCGCGCATCACCCACACGGCCAAGGTGAGCTGACATGACCATCGACATCCCCCTGACCCCGATCGACACCCAGCACACCAGTGGTGTGGCGCCTCCAGCCACGCCCTGGAAACGTCGCACGCGCCTGCAGCGCGCGTACCAGGCCTTGGCCCCACTGCTACGCCGGCCTGGCTTCAGTGTGGCCCTGTTGATCGTACTGTTTGCCCTGTTCGCGGCACTGGCCCCGCAGTTGCTCACCAGCTTCGACCCTTACGCCACCTCGCCCGCCGACAAACTCAGCGCCCCCAGCGTGGTGCACTGGTTTGGCACCGACGAGTTGGGCCGCGACCTGTATACCCGGGTGGTGTATGGCGCGCGCCTGTCGGTGCTGGCGGCACTGTTGGCGGTGACCATCGCCCTGGTTGGCGGCCTTGGCCTGGGCGTTCTGGCCGGTTTTGCCGGCGGGCGGGTCGACGCGGCGTTGATGCGCCTGATCGACGTGTTGCTGGCGCTGCCCGGCCTGCTGCTGGCCTTGGCCATCGTCACCGCCATCGGCTTTGGCACCGTGCCGGTGGCTGTCGCCGTGGGTGTCGGCATCATCCCGGGCTTTGCCCGCACCACCCGCGCCGAAGTGCTGCGGATCAAGACCCTGCCCTATGTCGAGGCCGCCCGCCTGGGCGGCGCCAGCTGGGGACGCACGCTGCTGCGCCATGTGCTGCCCAACGCCTGGGGCCCGGTGGCGGTGCTCGCCACCCTGGACTTTGGCGCGGCGATCCTGGCCACCGCCGGCCTCAGCTTTCTCGGTTTCGGCGCGGCACCGCCAGCAGCGGAATGGGGCACGCTGATCGCCAACGGCCGGCACTTCCTGATTACCGCCCCTTGGGTATCGCTGTTGCCGGGGCTGTTCGTGGTGGCTGTGGTGTTCAGCCTCAACCACCTGGCGCGCAGCGCCGAGGAGCATGCCCGATGAGCCAGCCACAGTTGATCCAGGTGCGTGACCTGAGTGTCAGTTACACCTTCGCCGGGCAACGCACCCAGGCCGTGCGCCGGTTGTCGTTCAGCCTGGCCCAGGGCGAAACCCTGGCGATCGTCGGCGAGTCCGGTTCGGGCAAATCGACGCTGGCCAATGCCCTGCTCGGCCTGCTGCCGGCCAACGCAAACATTGAGCAGGGCGAGCTAAGGGTCGATGGCATCGATGTGGCGCAGGCCAACGAGCGCGTCAGGCGCACGCTGCGCGGGCGCACCATCGCCTTGGTGCCGCAAGACCCAATGGTCAGCCTCAACCCCACCCTGCGTATCGGCCGGCAGATTGCCGAGGCGCTGTTGCTGGCCCATGACGGGCGGCGTTACCCGGGGCTGGACGCACAAGTGCTGGCGCTGCTCGAGCAGGTCGGCATCGACGAGCCGCCGCTGCGCGCCCGCCAGTACCCCCATGAGCTGTCCGGCGGCATGCGCCAACGGGTGCTGATCGCCATCGCCCTGGCCGGCGACCCCCGGTTGATCATCGCCGACGAGCCCACCAGCGCATTGGACGTGACCGTGCAGCGGCGCATTCTCGACCACCTGCAGCAGCTGGTGGCCGAGCGCGGCATCTCGCTGTTGATCATCACCCATGACCTGGGCATGGCCTGCGACCGCGCCGACCGCCTGCTGGTGATGAAACAGGGCGAGCTCGTCGAACATGCCTCGCCCAGGCAGATCCTCTGGGGCGCACAGCAGCCCTATACGCGTGCCCTGCTCAACGCAGCACCCGCCTTCGTGCCGCGTAAACGGCCGCCAGGCGTGCCAGCGCAAACACCGCTGTTACGCCTGAGCAATGTCGGCAAGCGCTTCGCGCTGCCCGGGCAGCACGCGCACTTTACCGCGCTGCATGGCCTCAACCTCGAGCTGCATGCCGGGCAAACCCTGGCCATCGTCGGCGAATCGGGCTCGGGCAAGAGCACCGCGCTGCGCATCGCCCTTGGGCTGGAAAGGCCCAGCCAGGGGCGTGTGGAGTTCGCCGGTGTCGACGTCAGCGCCTGCAGTTGGCGGCAGTTCCGGCCCCTGCGCCGGCGTATTCAGCTGGTGCAGCAGAACCCGTTCGCCGCACTCGACCCACGCTTCACCGTGTTCGACAGCATCGTCGAACCGCTGGTGTCGTTCGGCCTGCTCAAGGGCGCTGCGCTGGAGCGCAAGGCCCGCGAGCTGATCGCCCGGGTGCAGCTGCCGGTGCACTTCCTCGACCGCCTGCCGCGGGAGCTGTCGGGCGGCCAGCGCCAGCGGGTGGCGATCGCCCGGGCATTGGCCCTGGAGCCCGAGGTGCTGTTGCTCGACGAGCCGGTCAGTGCGCTGGACGTATCGGTGCAGGCACAGATCCTCGCCCTGTTGGCCGAGCTGCAGCGCGAACTGGGCATCGCCTACGTGCTGGTCTCCCATGACCTGGCGGTGGTCGCGAGCATGGCCGACCACGTGCTGGTGCTGCGGCGCGGGCAGGTGGTCGAGCAAGGGCCGGCGGTGCAGGTGTTCGGCAGCCCGGCCAGCGCCTACACGCGGGCGCTGATCGAGGCGATACCTGGGCATTCACGCAGCGTGCTGCCTGTGGCGGTTTGACGGTTGTGCCGCGCGGTACGTGGTGCCGTGCGCAACTGACATTGAGCATTATCTGGCAAGAGGTATTGAACGTGAGCAAACGACAGATCCATCTCGGCGCAATGATCCACGGTGTCGGTCACGGCTGGGGCGAATGGCGCCACCCCGAGGCGCTGGCCGACGCCAGCGTCAACTTCGGTTTCTACAAGCAGCAGGCGCAACTGGCCGAGGCCGCGAAGTTCGACTTCGCCTTCATCGCCGACAGCCTGCACATCCACGCTCGCTCCAGCCCCCATTACCTCAACCGCTTCGAGCCGCTGACCCTATTGTCTGCGCTGGCGGCGGTCACCTCCCACATCGGCCTGGTAGCCACGGTCACGGTCAGCTACACCGAACCGTTCCAGGTCGCCCGCCAGTTCGCCTCGCTGGACCTGATCAGCGGCGGGCGGGCTGGCTGGAACGTGGTGACCTCGTGGCTATCGGGCACCGCCGACAACTTCGGCAAGGCAGAACACCCACCCCACGCCGTGCGCTACCGCATTGCCCGCGAGCATGTCGATGTGGTCCAGGGCCTGTGGGACTCGTGGGAAGACGACGCCTTCACCCGCGACAAGCGCACAGGCGAGTTCTTCGACCCCACCAAGCTGCACACGCTGGGCCACCAGGGCGAGTTTTTCAAGGTCAAGGGCCCGCTGAACATCCAGCGTTCGCCCCAGGGCCAACCGCTGATTTTCCAGGCCGGCGTGTCGGAGGATGGGCGCAACTTCGCCGCGCAAAACGCCGATGCGATCTTCGTCAACCCCGAGTCGTTCAGCGATGCCCGAGCCTATTACCAGGACCTGAAACAGCGCGCTGCGCGCCATGGCCGCGACCCGGAGCAGCTGTTCATCCTGCCGGGCATCCGCCCCATCGTCGGCCGCGACGAGGCCGAGGTAGAGCGCCGTTACCAGGAGGCCGTCGAGCTGGTGAGCATCGAGGACGCCCTGGTCGCCCTTGGCCGGCCGTTCAACGACTACGACTTCAGCCAGCACGACCTGGATGCGCCATTCCCGGACCTGGGCACCCTTGGCGACAACAGCCACAAGGGTACCGCCGACCAGCTCAAGCAACTGGCCCGCGAAGAGGGCCTGACCCTGCGCCAACTGGCACTGCGCTTTTCGCGCCCGAGGCGTGACTTCACCGGCACCCCGGAACAGGTGGCCAATGCCCTGCAGGACTGGTTCGAGGACCGCGCCGCCGACGGTTTCATCATCAATTCGCTGCTGCCCGATGGTTTGCAGTACTTCACCGAGCTGGTAGTGCCCCTGCTGCAAGCGCGCGGCCTGGTGCGCAGCGAGTACACCGGGCGCACCTTGCGCGACAGCTTCGGCCTGAGCGTACCGACCAACCGCAACACGCTGCGCCGCGCGCCGAACGCGGTCGCTTGAACCGCCCTGGACGAAAAGGAGTTCCACTGCATGAGTCTCGAATTCATTGGCCTCATCGGCCCTCAGGAAAGCAGCGAATCACAAGCCCCACGTGGCCCGTTGGTTGACCTGGACTTCATCAAGGCCTTCGCCCAGGCCCAGGAATATGCCGGGTTCGACAAGGCCCTGCTGGCGGTCAATACCAGCGCGCCGGACGCGATGATCCTGGCCAGTTACGTCGCCGCAGTGACCGAACGCATCGGCCTGCTGGTGGCGCATCGGCCCGGTTTCCAGGCGCCGACCTTCGCCGCCCGCCAGTTCGCCACCCTCGATCAGCTCAGCCGCGGCCGCGCCTCGATCAACGTGATCACCGGCGGCGACAGCGGCGACCTGCAGCGTGACGGCGATTTCCTCGACAAGGATGCCCGCTACGCACGCACGGACGAATACCTGCAAGTGCTGCACAAGACCTGGACGCAGACCACCCCATTCGACCACCACGGCGAGCACTACCGGGTAGAGGACAACCTGACCCTGGTCAAGCCGGTGGACAAGCTGCCGGTCTACTTCTCCGGTGCTTCGGATGCGGCGGTGGAGGTGGCAGCCAGGCACGCCGATGTCTACATGATGTGGGGCGAGCCCCTGGAGCAGGTGCGCGAACGCATTGCCCAGGTACGCAAGGCCGCGGCTCGCTACGGGCGGGAGAACCACATCCGCTTCAGCCTGTCGCTTCGGCCGATCCTGGGGGCTACCGAAGACGAGGCCTGGGCCCGGGCCGAGCGCATCCTGGCCGACGCCAGGCAACGCATCGGCATCCGCCAGGGCAGCCGTCGCGAGAAGAACTTCGGCAAGAGCAACGTCGGTTCCGAACGCCTGGTGCAACTGGCAAGCCAGCGCAAGGTGCACGACACTCGGCTGTGGACCGAGATCGCCGCGCTGGGCGGTGGCGCCGGCAACTCCACCTCGCTGGTGGGCACCCCCGAGCAGGTGGCCGAAGCGGCGCTGGCGTATTACCAGCTGGGTGTGAGCACCTTCCTGTTTCGGGGTTTTGACCAGTTGCGCGATGCCGTGGACTACGGGCAAACACTGATTCCACGGATCCGCGCACTGGTGGCGCAGCAACAAGATGGCCGCACCACCCGCAGCGCCTGACCTGGCCGGCCCTTTCACGGTTAGCGCCGCGAAGGGGCCTGCGGACCTCCCTGACCCGTATTCAGACCACCAGCCCACATCGGGCCTGGTGCAACGGCGCGTGGGTGTTTGTCGTGAACTTTCATGCGCCCTTCATTGCCCAGGCAACACTACATCAAAATTACGCTTGCGCATTTATAAAGACGCCTATTATCAGCAATAAACATAATTAACTTAGAACAAAAAAACCTTTCACAGCCGTGCGAAAGTCCATTAGGTTATTTCAACCGACCCCGACATGGCGGAGGCAAATGGATTTGTGCCAGCCGCTGTCGGTCCGTCTTTCGATCCGCCTGCCCGTTGCGCACATCCGAACTCAACCTTTTCGGAGCATGCGACATGGGATTGTCCCGTAGAGATCTGATCACCCGCCTCGCCGCCATTGGCGGCTATTCAGCGGCTCTTGGCGCGCTGGGGCAGAATGCCCTGGCCGCTACCTTCGAGCCCTTGCAACTGGCCGCCAACGGTGGCAACGGCAAACGCGTAGTGATTGTCGGCGCCGGTATTTCCGGCCTGGTATCCGCCTACGAGCTGCGTAAGGCCGGCTTCTCGGTCACCGTGCTGGAAGCCCGCGAGCGCGTCGGTGGCCGAGTCTGGACCTTGCGCCAGGGCGACCGCATCGAGCATAACGACGGCAGTTCGCAAACGGTCGAGTTCGACCCGGGCCACTTCTTCAACGCTGGCGCCGCACGCCTGCCAAGCCATCACCTGACCATCCTCGGTTACTGCCGCGAACTGGGGGTGGAGCTGCAGGTGCTGGTCAACAGCAGCCGCAACGCCCTGGCCCAGCCTGACCTGGCACGCCCACCGCTGCTGCTGCGCCAGGCGGTCAACGACACCCGCGGCCACTTCAGCGAGCTGCTGGCGCGCAGTGTCAACCGCAACAGCCTCGATGCCGAGCTCAGCAGCGGCCAGCGCAAGGCGCTGCTGGACTTCCTCAAGGTGTACGGCGACCTCGACAACCAGCAGCAATACCGCGGCTCGGTGCGCGCCGGTTATAGCCGCTTTGCCGGCGCCGGGGACCAGACACCAGTCCAGCGCCAGCCGGTCCCCCTGGACCAGTTGCTCGACAGCAACCTGCTGCTGCCGCTGGTGTTCGACGAGATCCCCGAGTTCTCCTCGACCATGTTCCAGCCGGTCGGCGGCATGGACCAGATCCCCAAGGCGTTCTACCGCCAGGTCAAGGACAGCGTGCGCCTGAGCGCCGAAGTGCTGGGGGTGGAAACCACTGACAACGGCGCCAAGGTGGTCTGGCGTGACCGCAACAGCGGGCAGCAGCACATTGAGCAGGCCGACTACGCCATCGTCACCCTGCCCCTGCCCCTGCTGGCCAGGCTGCCGAACAACTTCAGCACGGCATTCAAGCAGGCCATCGGCACCGCCGAAGGCGACAAGGCCAACAAGGTCGCCTGGCAATCGCCGCGCTTCTGGGAAACGGATTACCAGATCTACGGCGGCCTCAGCTACATCAACCACGAAGCACGCACCCTGTGGTACCCCAGCGACCACCTCAACAGCGCCCAAGGTGTGTTGGTCGCCACCTACAACACCGGCTTGGTGGCCGAGCAGTTTGCCACCAAGTCGCTGCAGGCCCAGGTTGCCTCGTCGCGCCAGGCGGTGGAATCGCTGCACCCGGGCCACAGCCACAAGCTGGGCCGGCCGGTGGTGGTGAACTGGTCGAAGATCCCTTTCAGCGAAGCCCCGTGGATCGTCCACGACGAAGTCGCCCAGCCTGGCTACGACCTGCTCAACCAGCCCCAGGGCCGAACCTGGCTGGCCAGCGATGCCCTGGCCCATGGCGGCGTGGGCATCTGGCAGAACAGCGCGGCCGAATCCGCCCGCCGGGTTGTCGGCCTGATCGCCCGCCATGCCAACCAGACCACCCGCGGCGCTGCCGCCTGATCGTCAAGGAAACCACAGCATGCCTCGTCTTCTTCTGCTTGCCGGAGTGCTCATGTCGCTGACCCTCAATGCCCATGCCGATGGCATCAAGCGGGTCGCCCCGCCTGGCTCCAACTTCCCCATTTCGCAACTGGTCACCGTGCCGGCCGGCAGCCAACTGACGTTCGTCAGCGGCACCTTGCCGGATGTGGCCGACGCCAAGGCGCCCAAAGGCAGTATCGCGGCGTTCGGCAACACCGAAAGCCAAACCCGTTCGGTGCTGAACAAGCTGCGCACGGCGCTGCAAAGCCAGGGCCTGGATTTAGGCGACATCGTCCAGTTGCGGGTGTTCCTGGTGGGCGACCCGGCCAACGGCGGCGCCCTTGACTTCACCGGGCTGCAAGCAGCCTACAGCGAGTTTTTCGCCACCGCCGAGCAGCCCCGCACACCGACCCGCACGGCCATCCAGGTGGTGGCGCTGCCGCTGCCGGGCGCGCTGGTGGAAATCGACGCGATCGCGGCCAAGGCGCCCTGAGCGCGCCCGCCGAGCCACACAAGGAACTGCGTGCATGAAGCAAGCCTTTACCTCTGCCCCGCTATTGACCATGGCCTTCGCCGCCGGCCTGCATACCGCGCCGGCACTGGCCGACGAACCTGCTGCCCAGGCCCTGGGTACGGTGATCGTCACCGGCAACCGTGGCAGTGAAAAACGTACTGTCACCAGCAGCCCAGTGCCCATCGACGTGATCAGCGCCAAGCAGCTGCAGGAAACCGGCAAGCCGGGCCTGATGGAAGCTCTGAGCGCCAGCGTGCCGTCGCTGACCCTGCCGGAAAAGACCGGCTGGGACGCCAGCGGCATGGCCCGCGCGCCAAACCTGCGCGGGCTCAACGCCGCCCAGGTGCTGGTGCTGGTCAACGGCAAGCGCCGCCACACCAGCGCCACCCTGAACATCAGCGGCATCAACGCCGGCGCCGCCCCAAGCGACCTGGACCTGATCCCCATCAGTGCCATCGACCATGTCGAAGTGCTGCGTGACGGCGCAGCGGCCCAGTACGGCTCGGACGCCATCGCCGGGGTGATCAACGTGATCCTCAAGGCTGATACCAGCGGCACTGCCGTGACCACTGCGGGCCAGGGCTACGACGGCAAGAAACAGACCGTGCAGCAAAGCCTGAACAAAGGCGTCGAGATCGGCCACGAGGGCATCCTCCAGCTGGCGCTCGACGCCCGCAGCCAGAACGACGACAACAAGGCCAGCGCCAACGGCTACAGCCAGGCCGAAGCGCTGGAACGCGCCGGCAAGGTCACATACGGCGGCTACGGCACGCCGAAGATCAACCTGCTGACCCTGGGCTACAACGCCGAACTGCCGCTGCAGGACGACCTGACCCTGTACTCGTTCAGCACCTGGTCGTACCGCAAGGCCGAGCAGGGCCAGAACTTCCGCCTGCCGACCATCGTCAACACCATCATCTCCGGGCCCAACGGGCGACCGGCCGGCTACACACCCACCTGGTACATCGAGGAGTACGACTACCAGGCGGCATTCGGCGCCAGGGGCCTGGCTGGCGAGTGGGATTGGGACCTGTCCAGCACCTACGGGCGCAACGAGGCCGAACAGGGCACCTGGAACAACCAGAACCCGTCGCTGGGCGAAGCCACGCCCAACCATTTCGAGTCCGGCACCTGGGTCAGCTCGCAGCTGACCAGCAACCTCGACCTGCGCCGCAGCTTCGAGGTAGGCCTGGCCAAGCCGCTGGACGTTTCCTGGGGGCTCGAGCAGCGCCGCGATACTTACCAGGTGCAGGCCGGCGACTGGGCCAGCTGGGCAGACGGCGGCTACTGCGCGGCACCTGGCAACTGCGCCGCTTCAGGCGCGCAGGTCACCAACGGCATCTCCCCGGCCGAGGCCACCAGCGCCAGCCGCAACAGCTACGCCGGCTACCTGGACGTGGGTTTCAACCCGCTCCCGCAGTGGTACTGGGGCGCGGCCCTGCGCTATGAACACTATGATCGCGGCATCGGTGCGACCCGCAGCGGCAAGCTCACCACCCGCTACGAGCTGACCCCCGAACTGGCCGTGCGGGCCACGGTGAGCAACGGCTTCAGGGCGCCCTCATTGGCCAACAGCCTGTTCAGCGCCCGCTCCACCACTTACGGCGTGGTCGACGGGGTGTACCAGTCGATCAACTACGGCGTGTTGCCGGTGGATTCGGCCGCCGCCAAGGCACTCGGTGCCGAGCCGCTCAAACCTGAAAAATCTGCCAACTACAGCCTGGGGCTAACCTGGCAGCCCAACGAGCGCCTGGCCTTCACCGCCGACACCTACCTGATCAACGTACGCGACCGTATCACCCTCACCGGCACCTTGCTCGGCCCTGAGGTCACCCAGGCCCTGCTGGCCAATGGCATCGACTCGACGTCGGGCGGCCAGTATTTCACCAATGGCGCCAACACCCGCACCAAGGGCCTGGACCTGGTGGGCAGTTATGACCAGGACCTGGGTGGCGCCGGGACTGTGAAGTGGACGGCGGCCTTCAACTGGAACGACACCGAGATTCTCGATTACAAGCAGAGCGTGAACATTCTCGGCACGCCGTACGAGCTGATGAACCGCCAGGCGCGCAACCTGCTCACCGAGGTACAACCGCACACCAAGCTGATCCTGGGGGGCAACTGGCGCCTGGACCGCTACCGGGTCAACCTGGGGCTGACCCGTTACGGTTCCTGGCGCGAGGTAAATGCCGCCAACGACCGTTCGCTGGACCGCGACTACAAGGCGCGCTGGATCACCGACCTGGATGTGGGCTACCAGCTGACCAAGGACCTGGAGCTGGCGATCGGTGCGCGCAACCTGTTCGATGTGTACCCCGAGCGCCAGGCGCCTGCCAGCAAGACCATGGTCAAGGGGTACGGGGTGTACTCGCCGTATGGCTTCACCGGCGGGTATTATTTCGGGCGACTGACCTACACCTTCTGACACTGCGTTCGCGCGCGTCTGTCACTGACGTTACTGGCCTGAAACAAACGTAGGAGCGGATTTATCCGCGATGCGCCGCGCGGGCGGCGCTCGATCTCATAGGCGCTGAAGATTTCAGGCGAACACATCCGAACACCGCACTAACCCCAGGGCATATAGGGACCGCTTCGGGTCGACAGCTGCCGGTCGTAAATGACCGCAAACGCCCCATGGCGGACACCGTGCCAACGCCCTGTAGTCAGTACCGGCCTCATCGCCGGCAAGCCGGCTCCCACAGAGATATCACCAGCCTCCAGGTCTGCGCATTACCTGTGGGAGCCGGGCTTGCCGGCGATGGGCCGCGAAGCGGCCCCGGCCTTCGGATGTCCGCCATGGGTCGAAAGCGGTCGCTCCCTTTGGACGCTGACGCGGTATCTGTTCCACCAACGATCCGGCGATCTAGCGGGTGAAGCGCGGTATCGGCAAGCCGAGGCTCTCGCGCAGGGTAGTGCCCTCATAGGCGGTGCGGTATACCCCACGCTCCTGCAGCAACGGCACTACCTCCTCGGTGAACCGGCGGAACTGCCCCGGGTGGCCAATGTAGATGTTGAACCCGTCCAGCGCCCGCGCCTCGAACCAATCGGCCATCTTCGCCGCCACGGTGTGTGCCGAACCCACGAACGCCCCCGGCCGCAACTGACGGCCGAACTCAACGGCCTGGCGCAGGCTGAAGCCCTTGTCCCTTGCCTGGTCGGCAATGCGCTTGGCGTTGGTGAAGAAGCTGCTGCGGGCGTCTTCCAGGCTTTCCTGAGGGAACGGCGCATCCAGGTCATAGCGGCTGAAATCATGCCAGCCGAAATTGCGCCCGAACTCTTTCAACGCCAGTTCAAAGCTGTGGTCAGCCTGGTGGTAGTGACGCTCGATCTCTCGGGCATGGTCGTCCGTATCGCCAACATAGATCTCCGCCCCCGGCAACACCAGCAACTGCTCCGGGTCACGCCCCAGGCGTGCGGCACGGCCCTTGATATCCCGGTAGAACGCCTGCCCCTGCTCGATGCTGGCGGCATGGGTGAACACCACGTCGGCAGTGGCTGCGCCCAGGTCACGGCCCTGCTCGGAATCGCCCGCCTGGAAGATCACCGGCTGGCCCTGCGGCGAGCGCTGGATGTTCAGCGGGCCAACCACTGAAAAGTGCTCGCCGTGGTGATTCAGTGCATGCAACTTGGACGGGTCGAGAAAGCGACCGCTGGCACGATCCCGGGGGAAGGCGTCGTCTTCGTACGAATGCCACAGCCCTTGCACCACTTGCACATGTTCCTGCGCCCGGGCGTAGCGGGTGTCGTAGTCGTAGTGCTCGTCCAGCCCGTAGTTGCCGGCGGTGCCGGCATCCCCACTGGTGACCACGTTCCAACCGGCGCGGCCCTTGCTGATCAGGTCCAGCGAGGCGAGCCGACGGGCGACGTTGAACGGCGCGTTGTAGGAAGTGGTGAGGGTGCCGACCAGGCCGAGGTGGCGGGTGCTGACCGCCAACGCCGAGAGCAGGGTCAAAGGCTCCAGACGGTTAAGGTAGTGCGAGGGCGAGCCTGGGGTAATGAACTGGCTGTCCACGATGAACATCAGGTCGAACAACGCCGCTTCGGCCGTGCGGGCGATGTCGATGTACCAGTCGATGTTGACGCTGGCGTCGGCAGGCAGCTCGGGGTCGAGCCACAGGTTATGCCGGCCAGGGCCGCCGCAGCCCATGGTCAGGGCACCGAGTTTGATCTGTCGTTTGCTCATGGGGATCCCTTCACTGGCTGCTGATGGCGGGCGCCTGGAAGGCCGCGCCGAACGAGGTGTCGAACAGGTCCGCCGCCGGGTAGGGCTTGATAAGGCCAAGCCCGGCGAAAAAGTCCACGGTCTTCTGCGCATCGGCGATGACCTGCGGGCTCAGCGGTGCCAGGTCGGTGCGCGCACGGGCGAACCAGGTGCGGGCGATATCGCGGTCGGCACGGGTTCGCTGGGCCCAGGCATCGGCGTAGGCCTCGGTATTGGCCGGGTCGTTCAGGGTCCAGTCACGGGCCTTTTTCAGGCGCTGCAGAAAGTCGGCGATCTGCGCACGCTTTTGCTCCACCGCCTTGCTGTTTGCCACCACGAAGCTCTGCGCCGGGATGACCCCCTCGGCAGTGGCCAGCACGCGGGCGCCCTGGCGCTCCTGCTGGGTGACGTAAGGTTCCCAGGTGGCGATGACATCCACCGAGCCGCCGTCCAGGGCGTGGGAGGCATCCAGCGCGCTGAGGTAGCGCAGCTCCAGGGCGTCGCGGGGCACACCGGCCTTGTCCAGGGCGCTGAACAGCAACTGCTGGCTCCACGAACCCTTCCAGATCGCTGCGCGTTTGCCACGCAGGTCCTGCAGGCTGTGGATGGTTGAATCCTTGCGCGCCAGGATTGCCACGCCTTCGAGGTTCTGCCGGCTGACCGCAATCACCTTGATCGGCGCGCCCAGGGCGCCGAGAAACAGCGGCGGCGCGTCGCCCAGCAGGCCGATGTCGAGGCTGCCGACGTTGAGCGCCTCGGCCACCGGCGAGCCTGCGGTGAACTGCTTCCATTCCAGGGTGTAAGGCAAGTTGTCGAGCACCCCAGCCGCTTCCATGACGGCGCGGGCGTTGTAGCTCTGGTCACCGACCACCAGCGTCTGGGCTGCGGCGGCAAGGCTGAAGGTAGTGGCCAGCAGCGTGGCAGCCAGGTGTTTCATATAGCGCACGTTCGTCTCCAGATGCCCCGTCAGGGGCAGATGAGCCGATCCGCGCGTGCGGTCTCGTCCAAGGTTTATCTATAGCCAAAAGGCATTAATAGAGTGCCGGTTATAAACTAAAGTGTATTTGCGAGCCTGTGAAATGCGCATTAGGCATAACCTCATGCCTTTGGCGACGGCAATTTGAAAACAGAATAGCGCAGGTGTAAATGCATTATTTGCATATTAGCTTATGATTATTTTGCATTTTGAGAATAGAAATAGGATTTGCTAGGGTTGACCGGAACCTGAAAGCCGAGCCTGAACCATGACCCAGAACCTGCGCCCGAAGCGCTTGCGCCATTTCATTGACCGCCTCGCCGCGCTGCTCGACCAGCAGCCCGACGAACCCGCCCTGCTCGACCGCGGCCAGCAACTGCTGGCCGAGCTGGTCTCCCATGACGACTGGCTGCCGGACGACCTCGCCCAGCCCGACCCGCAGCGCTATCAGCAGTACTTGCTGCATTGCGACTCACGCCAGCGCTTCTCGGTGGTGAGCTTCGTCTGGGGCCCTGGGCAGCAGACGCCGGTACATGACCACCGGGTGTGGGGCCTGATCGGCATGCTGCGCGGCGCGGAACTCGCCCAAGGCCTGGAGCGCGACGCCCAGGGCAAGCTGCTGCCTCGCGGCGCGGCAGTGCGCCTGGAGCCGGGCCAGGTGGAAGCGGTGTCGCCGCGCATCGGCGACATCCATCAGGTCAGCAATGCCTTTGACGACCAGGTGTCGATCAGCATCCACGTCTATGGCGGCAACATCGGCGCAGTCCAGCGCGCAGTCTATGCCGAGGACGGCAGCGAAAAACCGTTTGTTTCCGGCTACTCCAATACCCGCCTGCCCAACATCTGGGACCTGTCCAAAGAGAACCTTGCCCCATGAGCACCGTCACCATCCGCCGATACCACGACATCCGCCGCGCCCTGCTGGCCCGGGAGGAACTGGCCCTGATCGATGTGCGCGAAGAAGACCCGTTCGCCCAGGACCATCCCTTGTTCGCCGTCAACATTGCACTGTCCAAGCTTGAGCTGGAGATTTTCGCTCGGGTGCCACGGCGTGACACAGCTATCACTGTCTACGACAACGGCGAAGGCCTCGCCGAAGTGGCGGCGCAGCGCTTACTGGCGCTGGGCTACCGCGACGTCGCTGTGCTTGACGGCGGCCTGGCCGGCTGGCGCGCCGCGGGTGGCGAATTGTTTCGTGACGTCAATGTGCCGAGCAAGGCCTTTGGCGAACTGGTGGAAAGCGTGCGCCATACGCCATCGCTTGCTGCCGAGCAGGTCCAGGCGCTGTTGGATGAAAAGGCCAATGTGGTGGTACTCGATGCCCGCCGCTTCGACGAGTACCAGACCATGAGCATCCCCGGTGGTGTCAGCGTGCCCGGTGCCGAGCTGGTGTTGCGCGTGGCCGAGTTGGCACCGGACCCGGCCACCCAGGTGATCGTCAACTGCGCAGGGCGCACCCGCAGCATCATCGGCACTCAGTCACTGGTCAACGCCGGCATTCCCAACCCGGTCGCCGCCCTGCGCAATGGCACCATTGGTTGGACCCTTGCCGGCCAACAGCTGGCCCATGGCCAGGACCGCCGCTTCGCCGAAGTCAGCACCGCTACCCGCGCCAACGCTGCGCGCCAGGCGCGAGCAGTCGCTGACCGCAGCGGTGTGCTGCGCCTGGAACGTGCCGCGCTGCGCGACTGGCAGGCCGAACCCACCCGCACCACCTACCTGTTCGACGTGCGCACGCCCGAGGAGTACAACGCCGGCCACCTGCCTGGCAGCCGCTCGGTGCCGGGCGGCCAGCTGGTGCAGGAAACCGACCACGTGGCCAGCGTTCGCGGGGCGCGCATCGTGCTCGTGGATGACGACGGCGTACGCGCCAACATGAGTGCTTCATGGTTGGCGCAGATGGGCTGGCAGGTAGCCGTGCTCGACGGTTTGTCCGAGGCAGATTTCACCGCCACCGGCGAATGGCAGCCGCCCCTGCCCGAACTGCCCGCCGCCAACGAGATCGGTGTCGAGCAACTGGCCAGCTGGCTGCAGCAAGACGGCACGGTGCTGCTGGACTTCACCACCAGCGCCAACTACGTCAAGCGCCATATCCCGGGTGCCCACTGGGCGATCCGCGCCCAGCTGGCCGAAACCCTGGAACGTTTGCCACAGGCCAGCCGCTATGTACTGACGTGCGGCAGCAGCCTGCTGGCGGGCTTCGCAGCACGCGACCTGCAAGCCCTCACCCGCACCCCGATTTACCTGCTCGAAGGCGGCACCGCGCGCTGGATCGCTGCCGGGCTACCGCTGGAAGCCGGCGAAACGCAGCTTGCCGTACCACGCAGCGATCGCTACCGGCGCCCGTACGAGGGTACGGACAACCCCCGCGAGGCGATGCAGGGGTATCTGGACTGGGAGTTTGGCCTGGTTGCGCAACTCGAGCGCGATGGCACACATGGGTTCAAGGTGCTCTGAACCTGAACGAGCGACAGGCTGTTTTGGGTCGGTAACAACCCATTGTGAACGACAGCCATCGGCCATGGCTGACTTGCGAAGGCCGGGGCCGCTACGCGGCCCATCGCCGGCAAGCCCGGCTCCCACAGGTACTGCGCAGGCCCGGAGACTGGTTAAATCTCTGTGGGAGCCGGCTTGCCGGCGATGAGGCGGTACTGACTGCACAGCGTTGGAACGGTGTTCGCCATGGGCCAGAAGCAGCCGGTCACCACTGACCGAATTCGGCCTGTGGCCGACATCCGAAGGCCGGGGCCGCTTCGCGGCCCATCGCCGGCAAGCCCGGCTCCCACAGATACTGCGCAGGCCCGGAGACTGGCTAAATCTCTGTGGGAGCCGGCTTGCCGGCGATGAGGCCGGTACTGACTACAGAGCATTGGAGCGGTGGCCGCGATAGGTCGACCGCGGGCCAATCGAGTCATTCAACTCCCTTGGGGGATGGCCACATGTCAAATTCAGGAGCGCGGCAGCGTTCGGCGCATGCCGCTCCTGCAGGATCGTGCATACCCGCAGCAGGAATCGCATAACGCAGCCCAGCCCAGGCGCCTTACTCTTGTTTCACCTGCTTATCGGCGGGGCCTCTTACAGCCAGAAACAGGAGTGGGAAAATGCACGGTATCGAACAAAAAGTCATCGTGATCACCGGCGCCAGTAGTGGTATCGGCGAAGCAACAGCCCGCCTGCTTGCCAGCCAAGGCGCTCGCGTTGTGCTGGGTGCCCGCCGCACTGATCGCCTGCAAGCTCTCGCCAGGGAGATCCGTGCAGCCGGCGGTATCGCTGATGTACTGGCGCTGGATGTCACCCGCCTGGAGGACATGCAGTCCTTCATCGACTTCGCTGTCGAACTGCATGGCCGGGTCGACGTTCTGATCAACAACGCCGGCGTCATGCCCCTTTCCAAGCTCGAAGCGCTCAAGGTCGATGAGTGGAACCGGATGATCGATGTGAACATTCGCGGCGTGCTGCACGGCATTGCCGCAACGCTGCCGCGGATGCAACAACAGCGCGCCGGCCAGATTATCAATATCGCCTCCATCGGGGCCTACGCTGTGAGCCCGACCGCTGCGGTGTACTGCGCCACCAAATATGCCGTACGGGCCATTTCAGAGGGTTTGCGCCAAGAGGTGGGTGGCGATATCCGGGTCACGGTCATTGCACCAGGCGTTACCGAGTCCGAGCTGGCCGAAAGCATTTCCGATGAGGGCGGGCGTGCAGAGATGCGCGAGTTCCGCAAGATCTCGATCCCTGCTTCGGCCATTGCCCGGGCGATTGCCTATGCGGTTGAGCAACCTGCGGATGTGGATGTCAGCGAACTGATCGTGCGCCCGACCGCAAGTCCATTCTGAATACAGCCAGACCCGCTGCCCGACAGAAACTGAGCGGGATCCCCATCAGAACTGCGCAAGCCTTCACGGGCCTGGCTCGTGAAGGCTTGCTGTGCGATGGCAGTGCAATGGGTCAGAACGCCGGCACCACATCGCCGTGGTAGCGCTCAAGAATGAACTGCTTGACCTGTGGAGAGTTCAACAACGCACCAAGCTTCTGCACTGCCGGGTCGTTGGCTTTGTCCCTGCGCACGTACAGGTAGTTGGCGTAAGGCGACTCCGAACTTTCGATGAACAGCGCGTCCTTGTGCGGCACCAGCTTGGCCTCCAGCGCGTAGTTGGCGTTGATCAGCGCCATGTCCACCTGGCCTAGCACGCGCGGCAGCATGGCCGCTTCGAGCTCCTTGAACTTGAGGTGCTTCGGGTTGCTGGTGATGTCGGCGGCGGTCGCCATGATGTTGCTGGGGTCCTTGAGCGTGATCAGCCCCTGCTTGGCGATCAGCAGCAATGCGCGGCCAGAGTTGGTGGGGTCGTTGGGTATGGCGACGGTAGCGCCGTCCTTCAGCTCTGCCACCGATTTGACCTTGCTCGAGTAGGCGCCGAACGGCTCGATGTGAACGGCCACGACCGGCACCTGGTCGCTGCTTGGCCGGTCTTTTTTGTAGGCCTCGTAGTAAGGCTTGCTCTGGAAGTAGTTGGCATCCAGCCGCCCCTCGTCAACCTGGCGGTCGGGCTGGATATAGTCGGTGAACACCTTCACGTCCAGTTCCACGCCTTGCTTGGCCAGTTCAGGTTTGAGGAACTCCAGGATCTCGGCATGGGGCACAGGCACCACGGCGATCTTGAGCGTTTCGGCTTGTGCCACGCCAAGGGAGGCGGCCAGCAGGGCAAGGGAAAGTGCAATGCGCTTCACAGGTGTTTTCCTTCGAATCGTTCAAGGGTGAATAAGGACAGGTCGAGGTCGCTGGTACCACGTGTGCACCACTGCGCAAAAGCTTCGCCCAGGGCAGCCGAGTGCTTGAAGCCGTGGCCCGAGCAGGCGGACACCACCAGGGTGTGCTTGAGCGTGGGGTGCTGGTCGATGATGAAGTGGCGGTCCGGGGTGACGGTGTAAGCGCAGACGGCCGACTTGAGGACCTTGGCGGTAACCCCGGCAATACGGCCTTGCACTTGCTGCTGGTACATGTCCCGCGCTTCGGCTGCAGACACGGTGCGGTCCAGCAGGTCGGGCTGCGAGGCCGTGTGATATTGCGCGGTCGCAATCTTGAGGCTGCCCTCGCCGGGTTGCGCGGGGAACCCGTAATTGATTTTGTCGTCCCCGCGCCCGTGGGTGAGGATGAACGTGGGCGACGCGCCCTCCAGCCCAGCGCCGGCTTCGAGCTCGAACCAGAAGAGTTTCTGCCGGTAGACACTGAGCAGCCGGTCAAAGGGCTCACCCAACAACCCGCCCGCCCAATTACCCGCGCTGAACACCAGCTTGCCGGCCTTCACCGTGCGCAAATCGGTCGTGACCGTGACGCCCTGTTCGTCCGAGCTGATCCGGGTAACCGTTTCTCCCGTATACAGGGTCGCACCATGTTGCGCAGCCAGGCGCAACTGCACCTCGATGCAGCGCTCGGGGCGTACGAAACCGCCCCCAGGCTCGAAGTAGCCGATCGCGTCGTCGCGCACGTTGGCAAATTGCGGGAAGCGCTGGCGAATCTGCTCGGCGTCGAGCACTTCGTGTTCGATCCCATAGGTCTGGGCCAGGCCTATGGTGCGCAAAGTGAAGTCGGTTTTGTCGTCGGGGTCGAAGTCGGGGCTGGACGTCAGCGCGAGCAAGCCAGATTGATCGAACAACGACTCGCCGCTCAGCGCTTCCAACTCGCGCCAGATTTGCTGGGCCCTTTTCACGATTGGAACGTACTGTGCGCCCTCCCCCACGGACAGCCGGGTAATGCGCGTGTCACCGTGGCTCGAGCCAAAGGTATGCGGGGGCTGGAAGCGGTCGATGCCCACCACATCTACACCCGCCTTGGCCAATTGATAAGTGGTAGCGGCGCCCATTGCACCCAGACCGATGACGACTACTTCACAGTGCTCCACGGACAGCGCTCACTCAAAAAGGCGCTAGTTGAAAGCAGGTGCTCGCAGGAGACAAAGAATTAAAAGGTATAAGGTTATGCCCAGGCGCGCAGAGCGCAGGCCTGCGCCCATCTTCTGCTTTTTATAGTTGCGCTCATCATGAATATGATTAAAGGCGCTGTGAAATCAATTCAGTTCCCCTCGAGCGGCACCGACACCTAAGATGCGCCTTAATTTTTAGCGCTTAGCAAAACTTGAGTGGAACACCTGATCATGACACACACAGACTTCACGTTTTCCATCAAGCGCATTGGCTTCGACGAGCATTATAAACCCGCCGACAGCACGCGCATCACGACCAACTTCGCCAACTTGGCAAGGGGCGCCAGGCGCCAGGAGAACTTGCGCAACACTTTGGCCATGATTGACAACCGTTTCAACGCCTTGGCGCACTGGGACAACCCCAAGGGTGACCGCTACACGGTGAAACTTGAAATCATTTCCGTCGCGATGTCGGTTGATAACGACAGCCCCGAGGCCGGCCTGCCTTTGATTGAAATCCTCAACACACAGATTTTCGATCGAACGACCGGCGAGCGTATAGCAGGCATGGTCGGCAATAACTTCTCTTCCTATGTGCGGGATTACGATTTCAGCGTACTGCTGCTGGAGCATAATAAAAACCAGCCGGTGTTCAGCACGCCTGATCATTTCGGCGAGCTGCATGGCAAGCTGTTCAAGCGCTTCGTGAACTCAAGTACGTATAAAGACCATTTCGACAAGGCACCGGTCATCTGCCTGAGTGTTTCGAGCAGCAAGACCTACCATCGCACTGAAAATCAGCACCCAGTGTTGGGCCATGAATATCAGCAAGATGACTATTCGCTGACCGATGAATACTTCGCAAAAATGGGCCTGAAGGTGCGTTACTTCATGCCGCCGAACAGCGTTGCACCGTTGGCGTTCTATCACCTGGGCGACTTGCTCGCTGACTACACCAACCTTGAGCTGATCAGCACCATCAGCACAATGGATACCTTCCAGAAAATTTACCGGCCCGAAATTTACAACGCGAATTCTGTGGCAGGCAAAACCTACCACCCTAGCCTGCAGCATGAGGATTATTCGCTGACTCGCATTGTTTACGACCGAGAGGAACGTAGCCGGCTGGCCATTGAGCAGGGGCGCTTTGTCGAGGAGCACTTCATCAAACCGTACCAGGCGGTGCTTGAACAATGGTCCGCCAATTACAACTCCTGACCCATTTGAAAACAAGGTTTGCGCTATGAAAAAGCTGTTGCCCACATCGACTGCTGGCAGTCTGCCGAAACCCTCTTGGCTCGCACAACCCGAAACACTCTGGTCACCCTGGAAATTACAAGACCAGGCATTGATCGAAGGCAAACAGGATGCCCTGCGTTTATCGCTGCAGGAACAGCAACACGCAGGCATTGATATCGTCAGCGATGGCGAGCAAACGCGCCAACACTTTGTGACGACCTTCATCGAGCACCTGAGCGGCGTGGATTTCGAGAAGCGTGAAACGGTCAGGATCCGTGACCGCTACGATGCCAGCGTGCCAACGGTAGTGGGTGCTGTTGAACGTCAAAAACCGGTATTTGTGGAAGATGCCAGGTTCTTGCGCCAGCAAACCGGGCAACCCATCAAATGGGCGCTGCCAGGCCCCATGACCATGATCGACACGCTGTATGACAACCACTACAAAAACCGCGAGAAGCTGGCCTGGGAGTTCGCCAGGATTCTCAACCAGGAGGCCAGGGAGCTGGAGGCTGCTGGTGTCGACATCATCCAGTTCGATGAGCCGGCGTTCAATGTGTTTTTTGACGAGGTGAATGATTGGGGTGTGGCCACCCTGGAAAGAGCCGTCGAGGGCCTAAAGTGTGAAACGGCCGTGCATATCTGCTACGGCTATGGCATCAAAGCCAACACCGACTGGAAAAAGACCCTGGGGGCCGAGTGGCGTCAATACGAGCAGGCGTTCCCCAAACTGCAGAAGTCCAGCATCGATATCATCTCGCTCGAATGCCACAACTCGCATGTGCCTATGGACCTGATTGAACTTATCCGCGGCAAGAAGGTGATGGTAGGCGCCATCGACGTGGCGAACCACACCGTTGAAACACCCGAGGAAGTCGCCAACACCCTGCGCAAAGCACTTCAATTCGTAGACGCCGACAAACTCTACCCTTGCACCAACTGCGGCATGGCCCCCCTGCCCCGCGAGGTTGCAAGAGGCAAGCTGAGTGCCCTGAGCGCCGGCGCAGCCATCGTGCGCCAAGAACTTTCGATCCGTTAACCCACGCGTTTGTGTAGGAGCTGGCTTGCCTGCGATCGGCTGCGCAGCAGTCGTAAAACCGGTATCCGCGTTGTACCAGGCAGGGCGCGGATACAGAATTTACGACTGCTTCGCAGCCGATCGCGGGCAAGCCAGCTCCTACACGCAATCCTTCGTTGTGCGCGCCATAAGCAGCAGGGCCAAGCCCACCGCCAGCGCTGCAATCAATGCGCCCACCCAACCCAGCGCAGCCAACCCCAGCTGTTGAATCGTCACACCGCCAATCATAGCCCCCAAGCCGATACCGCCGTTGGCAGCCGATACGTTCAGCGTGCCGGCCAACGCTTGCGCTTTCGAGCCGGCGATCATCACCCGCACCTGGCAAACCGGGAACAACGCGGTGTAGGCAATGCCCCACGCGGCCAAGGCCACGACCAGCAACCACAAGGTATCGACTGCAGGGGCCGCGGCAGCCATACCGGCCCCCAGCACGATCAGCAACAGGATGGTTGCACCGAGCGGGCTGCGGTCAACCAGCCGCCCGCCAATGGCATTGCCGATCATGCCCACTGCGCCAAAGCCCATCAGCCACCAGCCCACCTGCGCGCTGGGCACATGGGCCAGCCGCTCGAGGATATCGGCCAGGTAGGTGTAAGCGCTGAACATGGCCGTGAACACCACCACCGAAAGGGCGATGTGCAGGAGAAATTTCGGGTCTTTCAATATGACGGTCTGACGCTCGCCGACGGCGCGTTTGGGGGCTTCTGGGAGTGTCGGCAGGCGCACCCACATCAGCAGCGCTATCACCAGGCAAACGCCGGAAATAAGCCAGAACGTACCCCGCCAGCCGAGCGCATCCGCCGCCAGCGTGCCAGAAGGGATGCCAAACACGAACGCCGCCGTGATGCCCAGGTAAACCCGGGCAACCGCTTTGCCCTCATTACCTTTGCCCGCCAATTGCCCTGCCGACTCGCTGGCGGTACCCCAGAACACCGGCAGTGTTGCTGCTGCCAGGATGCGCGAGATCGCCATGGTCCAGAAGTCCGTAGCGACTGCCGACAGGGCATTGGAGGCGGCGAAGATGAGCAGCACACCCAGGAACACCTTCTTGCGGTCCCAATGGGAAATTGCCGCGGTGAGGAACGGCCCCACCAGCATCACGGTAAACGCGAACACGGTGACCAACTGGCCTGCCTGCGCAACGGTAATGCCCAGGTCACGCGCGAGCCCAGGCAAGATGCCGAGGATGATGAACTCTGTGGTCAGCACAGCGAAGGCAGCGAGTGTGAGAATAAGGATGCTGCTGCCCGCCCGGGCATCTGCTGCCTCGGAAAGGGGCGCCGTGGTGGCATGCATCTACAGGTACTCCAACAGGAAAAAGTGGAGCGAAGGGTATACTGGAAAAAAAAGATCAGCTTTGGCAATTAGGCAACGATATAGTGGAAATCTATTCCACAATGGGGGCGATCGGTGCTGAGCGAACAACGCTTGAAAGGTATTGCGGTTTTCATCTGCGTGGCAGAAGCCGGCAGCTTCACCGCAGCCGCCGACCGCCTGAGCCTGACCACCTCGGCGGTCAGCAAGAGCGTGGCGCGGCTCGAGGAGCGATTGAACATCAAGCTGTTCGAACGCAGCACCCGCCGCTTGGCCCTGACCGATGCGGGGCTCGATTACTACCGCACCTGTAAAGAGGTCGTGGCCAGCCTGGACGAGGCCGAGGTGGCCATGCACAGCCCCCAGACAGCGCCATGCGGCCGGGTGCGAATCGACCTGCCGGCGTCTTACGGCAAATTGCGGGTGCTCCCCCTGCTCATCGACTTCATCGCCCAGCATGAGCTGCTGATGCCACACATCACGCTCACCGACCGCTTTGTCGACCCCCTGGAAAATGGCATCGATATCCTGGTGCGCATCGGCGGGCCCGACACCTGGCCCCAAGGTATGGAGCGTCGATTGCTGGGTGTTCAGCAGCACATCTTTTGCGCATCGCCAGGCTACCTGCAGCGGCGGGGGGTACCTGAAACTGAACAGGACCTGCAGGCACATGGCTGCGTGCTCTATGGCAAGACCGACGGCGGCGTATACCCGCTGCACTTTCCCGGTGGCCATGCCGGTGACAGTGAGCAGCGCATCGTCCCCGGGCGCATCGCCATTGGCAACGCAGAAGGGCAACTGGCGTTGGTGCTGGCCGGGCTGGGCGTGGCTCAGTTGCCCACGTGGTTGGTGCAGGAGCACCTCGACGCAGGTACGTTGGTGCAGATCCTGCCTGAACTCACCACTGACGGCTTGCCCATCAACATCGCATGGCCCAAAAGCCGGCAATCACAGCCCAAAGTGCGGGCATTGGTCGATGCCATCTGTGCGCACGCGAAGCAAAATTGTACAAAAATCTAACTCTGTATAGCTTTATGCGAAGGGCTGATCTATACCTGTACAAGAAAACTTTTTTGTACAGGCTTGAGCATGCCCAGCTACCTGCAAACCTTCGCCGAACGCTTTGCCCGGCTCGATGCGCACACCCTCGACCAGCTGGGTGACTTGTACAGCGACGACATCAGCTTCCGCGACCCACTGCATCACATCAGCGGCCTCCCTGCCCTGCGCGCCTACTTTGCCGAGCTTTACGGCAATATCCAGGAAGTGCGCTACACCTTCGAAGGCACCGATGAGGTTGCGCCAGGCCACGGCTACATTCGCTGGACGTTGCAGTTTCGCCACCCCCGCCTGAATGGCGGCAATCGGGTCAGCCTGCAAGGCTGCAGCCACCTGCGCTGGCATGAACGCGTGCACTTTCATCAAGACTACTTCGACGCAGGCGCCCTGCTTTATGAGCATGTGCCGGTGCTGGGCGGCGCGGTTCGTTGGCTCAAGGGCAGGCTGGCATGAGCCGCTGCTGGCTGACCGGTGCCAGCAGCGGCATTGGCGCAGCATTGGCGAAGTGCCTGCTGGAACAAGGCCACCAGGTTGCGCTTGGCGCTCGGCGGGCTGACAGCCTGGCGCCGTTGGCCGCGCAGTTTGGGCAGCAGACCTTGCTGGCAATCGGCGATATCGATGACCCGCTGCAGGTCGCACAAATGGCCGCACAGATCGAGCAGAACTGGGGCGCGCTGGACCTGGTGATCCTCAACGCCGGCACCTGCGAATACCTTGAGCCCGGCCAGTTCGACCCGCTACTGGTCGAGCGTGTGGTCCGCACCAATCTGGTCGGCCTCAGCCACTGCCTGCACGCTGCCTTGCCGTTGCTGCGCCGTGGCCAGCGGCCGCACCTGGTGGTGGTGGGCAGCTCGGTGTCGTGGCTGGCACTGCCCCGTGCCGGGGCTTACGGCGCGTCCAAGGCTGCCGTGCGCTACCTGATCGAGTCACTGCGCATTGACCTGATCAACGAGGGCATCGACGTCACCCTGGTCAGCCCCGGCTTCGTCGACACACCGTTGACCCGTCGCAACGACTTCCCCATGCCCCAGTTGTGGAGCGCCGAGCGCGCCGCTGCGCATATCGCTGCGCGGCTGCCGCGACGCCCGCTGGAAATCAACTTCCCCGGTGTTTTCACCCAGGTGCTGCGCCTGCTCGGCGCGCTGCCGGTGCGCTGGCGACTGAAGCTAGGCCAGCGCCTGGCACGCAAGCAGCAGGAATAGACCCACATGCGCATCGCAATCATCGGCAGCGGTATCGCTGGCCTCACCTGTGCCTACCTGCTGTCACGCCGGCACGACGTGACGGTGTTCGAAGCCGCCGACTGGATCGGTGGCCATACCCACACCGTCGATGTGCAATGGGGCGGCCAGCAGTACGCGGTGGACACCGGTTTCATCGTCTTCAACGACTGGACCTACCCGCACTTCATCCGCCTGCTCGACCAACTGAACGTCGCGTCCAGGCCCACCGAGATGAGCTTTTCGGTGCACGACCCGCGCAGCGGTTTCGAATACAACGGCCATGACCTGAACACGTTATTCGCCCAGCGCAGCAACCTCTTGTCTGCCGGGTTCTGGGGCATGTTGCGCGACATCGTGCGCTTCAACCGCAAGGCCATTGCCGACCTGGAAAACAAACGCATCGACGACGCCACCACCCTGGGTGGCTACCTGCAGATGCAGGGCTACGGGCAGCGTTTCATCGACCATTACATCGTGCCGATGGGCTCGGCGATCTGGTCGATGTCGCGCGCCGACATGCTCGGTTTTCCGCTGCAGTTTTTCGTGCGCTTCTGCCGCAACCATGGCTTGCTGTCGGTGAGCAATCGCCCGCAATGGCGAGTGATCGAGGGTGGCTCGCGCAGCTACCTGGCGCCGTTGTGCAAGCCTTTTGCCGAACGCATCCGCCTCAATTGCCCGGTCAGTCGGGTGAGCCGTGACGAGGGTGGCGTGACCGTGCTCAGCGCAGTTGGCAGCGAGCGCTTCGACAGCGTGGTGTTCGCCTGCCACAGCGACCAGGCTCTGGCCCTGCTTGAGGCGCCCAGCGCCGACGAGCGCGCGGTACTGGGCGCCATCACCTACGCCAGCAACGACGTGGTGCTGCACACCGACACCCGCCTGCTGCCCAAGCGCCACAAGGCCTGGGCCAGCTGGAACTACCGCCTCGGTGGCCCGCAGCAGGCCCCCGCCGCGCTGACCTACGCAATGAACATCCTGCAGGGCATCGACGCGCCGGTGACCTTTTGCGTGAGCCTGAACCAGACCGCGCTGGTGGACCCGACGCAAATCCTCGCCCGCTTTGACTATGCGCACCCGCAATACAGCCTGGTAGCCCTGGCCGCACAGGCCCGCCAGGACGAACTGCAGGGGCGCCAGCACAGCTACTACTGCGGCGCTTACTGGGGCAATGGCTTCCACGAAGACGGCGTGGTCAGCGCGCTGAAAGTGGCGGATTTTTTTGGAGAAGGCTTGTGAACAGCAGTTTGTGTCACGGTTGGGTCAACCATCGGCGCTTGGCCCCGCGACAGCACGTGTTCCGCTACCGCATTGGCATGTTCTACCTGGACCTGGATGAACAACCCCGCCTGCTCGGCCTCAGCCGCTGGCTCGGCCGTTCGCGGCTGGCGCCGTTGTGCTGGCGTGAATCCGATTACCTGCCGGCGCTGACCCGGCATGGTCTGGCCTTGGGCCAGGCTGCGCGGCAACTGGTTGGCCAGGCCACCGGGCAAACACCTGAAGGCGCTGTGCACCTGCTCACCCAGCCACGCTGCTGGGGGTTGTCTTTCAATCCGGTAAGCGTCTACTTCTGCCACGACCGGGCCGGCCAGCTGGTGGCGGTCCTGCTGGAGGTGCGCAACACGCCCTGGCGCGAGCGCTTCCACTATGTGCTGCCCGTGCACGACGGCCTGAAATCGGGGTTTTCCGTGGCCAAGGCATTTCACGTTTCGCCCTTCATGCCGCTGGACATGGAGTACCGCCTGCGCTTCGTGCTCGATGCACAGCGCGTGCACATGCACATGGAAAACTGGCACGAAGGGCAAAAGGTGTTCGACGCCGACCTGGCCTTGCAACGCGCGCCGCTGGACCGCGCCGCCCTGCACCGCCACATCCTCACCTTCCCGTGGATGAGCTTGCGCACAGTGTCGGCCATCTACTGGCAAGCCCTGCAGCTGTTGCTCAAGCGCACCCCCATCCACGACCACCGCGCCAGCCAGGGCAACCTGGGCCTCGGCCACGCCGCCTGTAAGGAGCCCGATCATGACCGATCCCACGTTGAGCGTTAGCAAGTCGGCCGGCCGTACGCCGCTATTCGCCAGCCTGGCCAGAATGGCCGTGCTGGCCCAGTTACGGCGCCTGGCCCACGGCAGTTTGCGGGTGATCTGCAATGACCGGCAGTGGAGCTTCGGCGACACCGGCAGCGCGCTCTACGCCGAAGTCGAAATCGTCGACGAGGCGGCCTGGAGCCTGGTCGCCAGCAGTGGCTCGATTGGCGCTGGGGAAGGCTACATCCACGGTTACTGGCGCAGCCCCGACCTGGCCGCAGTAACCCGCGTGTTCGTCGCTAACCTCGATGTCCTCGACGCCATGGAGGGCGGCCTGGCGCGCCTGGCACGCCCCGCCCTGCGCCTGCTGCACCAGCTCAACCGCAACAGCCGGCGCGGCGCGCGGCGCAATATTCTCGCCCATTACGACCTGGGCAATGCCTTGTTCGAACGCCTGCTCGACCCGACCATGATGTACTCGGCGGCGCAGTTCGACAGCGCCGAGCAAAGCCTGGAACAGGCACAACTGAACAAGCTTGAAACGATCTGCCAGAAGCTTGAACTGAAACCCGACGAGCACCTGCTGGAAATCGGCAGCGGCTGGGGCAGCCTGGCCATCCACGCGGCCACCCGGCATGGCTGCCGGGTTACCACCACGACGCTGTCTGACGCGCAATACAACCACACCCTGCAGCGCGTGCAGGCGCTGGGGCTGAGTGAGCGCATCACGGTGCTGCGCGAGGACTACCGAGACTTGCGCGGGCGCTTCGACAAGCTGGTGTCAGTGGAAATGATCGAAGCCGTCGGCCACCGCTACCTGCCCACGTACTTCCGCCAGTGCGCCGGGCTGCTCAAGGACGACGGCCTGATGCTGCTGCAGGCGATCACCATTCGCGACCAACGCTACGCCCAAGCGCGGCGTTCGGTAGATTTCATCCAGCGTTACATCTTCCCGGGCGGTGCGTTGCCCTCGCTGAGCGTGCTGCTGGATACCGCCAGCCGCCAGACCAAGTTGAACCTGGTCCACCTGGAAGACTTCGGCCAGGACTACGCACGCACCTTGCGCCATTGGCGCGACAACCTGCGCCAGGCGCGCGCCGCGCTGAAAGAGCTGGGTTACGACGACACCTTCCAGCGCTTGTGGGAGTTCTACCTTTGCTACTGCCAGGGCGGGTTCGAGGAGCGCGCAATTGGTGTGGCGCAGTTGCTGTGGGCGGCGCCGCAGGCGCGTCGGGCACCGCTGCCAGGCGCTTGAACGGTGCCCAGGCGATGGCTGATCGGCAATGCCTTGTGGTTGCAGGCAGGGTGGTGGATCTGTGTATTGGGGGCGCACAGGCCTTGGCTGCTGGTGATGGTGCCGATTGGCCTGGCGTTGCACCTGCGCTATTGCCAGGACCGCGGTGCAGAAGTGCGTGCGCTTTTTTGGGTAACGCTTGCCGGTTGTGTGCTGGACAGCGTGCTGGGGGCGATGGGGGTGTTCGACTTCGCCCAATGGCCGCTACCGCTCTGGCTGGCATTGTTGTGGCTGGTGCTGGCCAGCGGGTTGCGCCATAGCCTAGCGTGGGCGGCGCGGCCGGTTTGGCTGGGAGCGCTGCTGGGTATGTTAGGGGGCCCGCTGGCTTATCTGGCGGGGGCGCGCTTGGCGGGGGTAGCGTTGCCGATGGGGGTTATGCCGACTGCGATCATATTGGGGATGATCTGGGCGCTGGTATTTCCATTGGCCCTGCGCGTTGCATTAAGGTCTAAGCCAGACCCAAACCTCTGATCAGCGCGGGCTACTGAAAGCAGGCGCCGCGGTGGATGGCACCGGCTGCGCCGGTGTTCGCGGCTGAAGCCGCTCCTACAGGATCCCTGCCAAATCAGTCAGTTAGCGTTTGTTCTGTGGGAGCGGCGTTGACCATCTCTGTTCACGGCGTGCCCGCCGGCAACCGGCGGAAGAACAGGGTTATCTGCGCGACCTCCACCCCCAGCTTGCGCATGCTCGAGCGGTTGATCAGGGTGTCGTCATCCATCAGGTACATCCAGTCGTCGATGTCCATCTGCCAATGCCGCCCGTCCACTGGCACGTCGAGCGTGTAGCGCCAGCGCAAGGCATTGCCGGCCACCTCGCCACGCGCCTCGCCGATCACGTCACCCGCACGCCCGCGCCAGCGTCCCGGGCCGTCCGGGGTGATCGTCCAGGTGCGCTGCTGGCGGGTACCGTCGCTGTACAGGAAATGCTCGTCGAGGATCAGCTTCTCGCCCTCGCGGCGGCTGTCGATACGCACATGGAACCGCTTGGTCACCTCCCCCGAGCGCTTCTGCACCATGCCCCACGCCTGCACCGGCACCGCAAAGAACGCAACCAGGTCCAGCGTCGGCTTCTCGCCAGCGTAGTGGTCCACCTCGACGTTGCCGCAACTGCCCAGCAACAGGCAGCCAATCAACAGCAGCACTCTACCCATGTTCACTCTCCTCGATCGTTGCCCGCCAGGCCGAGCAGGCGCTGGCGTAACGCTGGGTCGCGGGCTCGCGGGTCGAGCCAGATGGCGAAGAAGGCGCGGGCGAACGCCGGGTCGGCGACCTCGTGGCGCAGTTGCCCGTCGACATAGAAACGGCTGCCCTGCCCGGGCAGGTACACCCCGGTGATGCGCGTGCCCGGCTGCACATCGACGAATGCCGCCTGCATGGCTTGCGCCCATCGGTCCAGCGTGGTTTGGGGCAATTGCCGGTCGCTCAGGCGCCGCATCTCGTCCAGGCTTGCCTGCACCAGCGTGTCGCGCGACAACGCCCGGTGGTAGATCAGCTCCAGGGCGAACGGCGCTTGCCAGCCCTGAGGCGAACCGGCGCTCCACAAGCGTGCGGTGTAGACCCTGAAGCCAAACCAGGTGAACTCGCCGCTGCCCACCTGGCGCGCGTCGGGCACCGCGGGTCGCCAGTCTGCCGCGGCCGCAAACCCCGCCAACAGCAGTAAAGCCAGCAGAAACGCACCGCGTCGACGCGCCATGAGAGGACACCGCAAAGCCCTAATGTTGTACAAGTATATTTTCCTGTATAGCTTTTTGCTGCGATATCGACGCCCATGGCGAACTTCATGACGGACGGCATTCGTTCGGTTATCGAACAATAGAGCCATACTCGGCATTGACGGTGCGGGTTTCACTGCTCACCATGCCACGGCCTTGCGAGTGCTCCCTGCCTTGAGCCAAAACCGCGAGCTAGATGCATCCGCCGTTCATTACAATTTCAAGAAACAGGTACATCCGCCATGCCTCCGATTCCCCATGCTTCCATGGGCAGCAAGATTCGCGGCGCCTTTGCCGTCGGTAAGACGCGTTGGGGCATGCTCGCCCTTGTGTTCTTCGCCACCACCCTGAACTACATCGACCGCGCCGCCCTCGGCATCATGCAGCCCATGCTGGCCAAGGACATGAGCTGGACGGCGATGGACTACGCCAACATCAACTTCTGGTTCCAGGTGGGGTATGCCATCGGCTTCCTGCTGCAGGGCCGGCTGATCGACAAGGTCGGTGTCAAACGCGCCTTCTTCGTCGCGGTACTGCTCTGGAGCCTGGCCACGGGCGCCCACGGCCTGGCCACCTCGGCCGCCGGTTTCATGGTCTGCCGCTTCATCCTCGGCCTGACCGAAGCCGCCAACTACCCCGCCTGCGTGAAGACCACGCGCCTGTGGTTCCCTGCCGGTGAACGGGCCATCGCCACCGGGCTGTTCAATGCCGGCACCAACGTCGGCGCGATGATCACCCCGGCACTGCTGCCGGTGATCCTTGCCGCCTGGGGCTGGCAGGCCGCCTTCATCGCCATGGGCTGCCTGGGCCTGGTCTGGGTGATCTTCTGGGGGCTGAAGTACTTCAACCCTGAAGACCACCCGAGCGTGCGCCAGAGCGAGCTGGACTACATTCAGCAAGAGCCGGAGCCTGAGGCCGTGCGTGTGCCCTTCAGCCGCATCCTGCGCATGCGCGGCACCTGGGCCTTCGCCGTGGCGTTCGCGATCACCGCGCCGGTGTTCTGGTTCTACCTGTACTGGCTGCCGCCGTTCCTCAACCAGCAGTACAACCTGGGCATCAGCGTCACCCAGATGGGCATCCCGCTGATACTGATCTGGCTGACGGCCGACTTCGGCAGCATTGGCGGCGGCATCCTCTCGTCGTGGCTGATCGGCCGCGGCGTGCGTGCCACGCGGGCACGGTTGATTTCGATGCTGATCTTCGCCTGCACCATCATCAGCGTGACCTTCGCAGCCCACGCCAGCGACCTGTGGGTCGCGGTGCTGGCCATCGCCGTGGCGGTCGGCGCGCACCAGGCCTGGACGGCAAACATCTGGAGCCTGTTGATGGACTACACGCCCAAGCACCTGGTAAGCACGGTGTTCGGCTTCGGCAGCATGTGCGCGGCTATCGGCGGCATGTTCATGACGCAGATCGTCGGCAGCGTGCTGACCATCACCAACAACAATTACGGCGTGCTGTTCACCATGATCCCGACGATGTACTTCATCGCGCTGGTATGGCTGTACTTCATGGCGCCGCGCAAGGTCGAAACAGCGTAAGCGCGAGACCGGTTTTCCTCGAAGGGGCCTGCGGGCCTCTTTTTTTTGTATTAGGGGTGCAGTGGGGGTGCCTGCCTTGGGATCTTTGGTGATGCACAAATCGAGCGCCGCGCGGGCGGCGCTTCGCGAAGCGCCTGCCTTGAGATCTTTAGCGCCCTTGAGATCGAGCGCCGCCCGCGCGGCGCATCGCGGGCAAGCCCGCTCCTACATTTGTTGCAACGCGCCGTTCCAGTCAGGC
>NZ_JBIBEB010000007.1:0-87869 GCF_042902325.1 Pseudomonas sp. NPDC012596
CTATGGCCTATCAGGCCATGGCACGTTGCAACAAATGTGGGAGCGGGCTTGTCCCGCGAAGCGCCGCGCGGGCGGCGCTCGGTCTCAAGGGCGCTGAAGATCTCAAGGCAAGCGCTTCGCGAAGCGCCGCGCGGGCGGCGCTCGATCGCATGAACACCGCATCTTCAACGTATATCCCATAGCAACCCCACCAAGTCCCGCTTTTGGCACAAGCACGGCAACCCGCCTGAGTTACCATCCTGCGCTGTGAACCCTTTCCCACAGGAGTGCAGCCCGTGACCGAGTACAGTGCGTTCAAGGTCGAACTGACCGACAACATCGCCCATGTGCAGATCAACCGCCCGGAAAAGATCAACGCGATGAACGCGGCCTTCTGGGAAGAGATCGTCGATATCTTCCAGTGGGTCGACGACACCGACGCGGTGCGCGCGGTGGTCATCAGTGGCGCGGGCAAGCACTTTTCCTCGGGCATCGACCTGATGATGCTGGCCTCGCTGGCCGGTCAGATGGGCAAGGACGTGGGCCGCAACGCGCGCCTGCTGCGCCGCACCATCCTGCGCCTGCAGGCTTCGTTCAATGCCGTGGACAACTGCCGCAAGCCGGTGCTGGCGGCGATCCAGGGCTACTGCATCGGCGGCGCCATCGACCTGGTTTCGGCGTGCGACATGCGCTATTGCAGCGCGGATGCGCAGTTCTCGATCAAGGAAATCGACATGGGCATGGCCGCCGATGTCGGCACCCTGCAACGTTTGCCACGAATCATCGGCGACGGCATCATGCGTGAGCTGGCCTTCACCGGGCGTAACGTCGAGGCCGAGGAGGCACTGCGCATTGGCCTGGTGAACCGGGTCTATGATGATCAGGCTGCGCTGCTCGACGGGGTCTTTGCCATCGCCCGCGAGATTGCCGCAAAATCGCCGATCGCCGTGGCCGGCACCAAGGAAATGCTCAGCTACATGCGCGACCATGGCATCGACGATGGTCTGGAATACATCGCCACCTGGAACGCCGCGATGCTGCAGTCCGAAGATCTGCGCGTGGCCGTGGCGGCGCACATGAGCAAACAGAAACCGACGTTCGCCGACTGACCGGGCCGGGGGACGCAGCACAGGAACCCCGACATGTCAGCACGCTGGACTACCGCAGTACTCGACCCGCAGATCACCGGGGGCTGGGCCGTTGCCCGCAGCCCGGAGGGGTTTCTGGTGGACGCCAACGGTGCGCTGTTTCCGCGCGACTGGCTAAAGCGCCAGGACCTCGACGTGCTGGCCGAGCACGGTATCGGCCACTTCGACGGCGAGCCGGTGTTCCTGCTCGAGCTGCGCACCACCGCCGAGGTGCCTGGCTGCAGTTGGCGCGGGTTGCGCGCCTTCATGCTCGAAGGCGACTTCGACCTGTACAAAGTCCTCGGCTATGCCGCGCAGATCGGCACCTGGGCCCGCGAGCACCGCTTCTGCGGCAGTTGCGGCCAGCCGATGACGCAGGTGCGCTGGGAGCGGGCGATGTACTGCCAGCCCTGCGACCTGCGCAGCTACCCGCGCATTTCGCCGAGCATGATCGTGCTGGTAACCCGTGGCGACGAAATTCTGCTGGCGCGTTCGCCGCGCTTCGTCACCGGTGTGTACAGCACCCTGGCAGGCTTCGCCGAGCCGGGCGAGTCGGCCGAGGACTGCCTGGTTCGCGAAGTGCGTGAGGAGGTGGCGGTCGAGGTGCGCAACATCGAGTACATCGGCAGCCAGTGCTGGCCGTTCCCGCATTCGATGATGCTGGGTTTCCACGCGGAATACGCCGGTGGCGACATCGTCATGCAGCCGGACGAGATCGAGGACGCCCAGTGGTTCAACGTGCACGAACTGCCGCCGCTGCCGGCCGGGCGATCGATCGCCCGGTACTTGATCGATTTGTATGTGGCCCGCCGCTTAGGCCTGCCCGAACCAGTGCTGCCACGCTAGGCGCACGGTCAGTGCCAGCACCACGGTGATGAACACAGGGCGGATGAATTTGCTGCCACCGCTGATTGCCGTGCGGGCGCCGAAGAACGCGCCGACCATCACCGACAGGCCCATGCACAGGCCGACGACGTAGTCCACCTGCCCGGAAATGACGAACACCGTCAGCGCCGCGATGTTGCTGACGAAGTTCATGCTGCGCGCCACGCCGCTGGCGCGGACCAGGTCGATGGGGTAGAGCAGCAGCGTGCTCACGGTCCAGAACGCGCCGGTGCCGGGGCCGGCCACACCGTCATAGAAGCCCAGGGTAAAGCCCTGCGGGAACTGCCACTTCTTCTTGATGGGCGCATCGGCGTCCAGCGGCGCCTTGGGTGTGCCGCCGAACAGCAGGTAGATACCACAGGCGAAGATGATCACCGGGAGCATCTTGTTCAGCCATTCGGCGGGCATGTAGTGGGCGATCACTGCACCGATCAACGCCCCCAGCAGCGTAGCGAACAACGCCGGGCGCCACTGCGCGGGGTGGAACAGTTTGCGCCTGTAGTAGGTGAAGCCGGCGGTGGCCGAGCCGAACGTCGAGCTGAGCTTGTTGGTACCCAGCACCAGGTGCGGGGGCATGCCGGCGGTGAGCAGCGCCGGGGTGGTCAGCAGGCCGCCACCGCCGGCGATGGCGTCAATGAAACCGGCGACGAAGGCGACCAGGGCGAGGATCAGTAGGGTTAGGGGTTCTACGGTGAGTTCGAAGGGCATTGGGATTCGGCAGGTAGGAGGTCATGTTGCGGCAAACTGCCGCAGTGGAAGCCGGGCATGGTAATCCTGGGGCGAGCGTGTGGCCAGTACCCGCCCTAGCGACTTCCCCATCCCGACTTTGCACCCTAATGGATCATATGCTGGCCTTCGTGCTGACCTATAATTTTGACAGACACTTCCATGCCTTGCGATGGCGCATTCCCAGTAAAGTGAGCTGAGAGGCCTGAACGAAAAAGTCCAGAGTGATTTATTATCAATCCACACCTTCTCATTGCGAGACCGCAGAGCGAGGAATTGAATGTACTGATTGTGGAACTAGTCAATGAAAAATTCCTGTGTAGTGGTACTGATAAGTGACGCAAGACTGGATTTCCTAGAGGGAGTGGGCGATCCCTCCGGGTACTTTTTTCGAATTTCAGACGCTAGCGCATCAACTTTATCTGCAAATGCAGTCTCGCGAAGCATCTGGTAAAATCCTTTATTCATAAATCCGGTTGGATCGGTTGTGTTTAATGTCAGGTTGGCTTTGATTGCAATAAGCGATGCAGCTGCTTGAAGATTGCTTGCGTCTACGTCGGGTTGAGAGTACCAGCCAGGAAATTGATGTAGCTCATTTATAGCCCTGGTGGCTATTTTTGCCCGTGCGATGAGTTCCGCTGGATCGTTTATCGGTTCGTCGTTAATTGTGTAAAACTCATGCGTTTCTGTTTTGATTTTTTGCTCTCTGGCGTTTTCAACTAATACATGACCTTCTTTGTTGCTAAGCGTTTTCGAGCTTTTTTTTCTACTAAAGAAAGCTACTGCTTTGCTGAACATTCCACCAGTGTGGCCCGATGGGTCAACCATATTGACAGGGTCGCCTGAACAGTAAGCATAGCTATTTATATTGCCGCGGCCAAATGGGCTGAAGCTATCTGGTGAGAGAAATCGCATTATCACTGGGCTGAAAGCGCGATAGCCGTTGCCAAGGAGGTAGCAGTTTGTGAGGCCGTCATGACGCTGCCCTGCAAATCCCAGGCGAGATAGGGCGTTGATGACAGAGTCGCTGTGGCCGTAGGCGGTATAGCTCAATCTATGTTCGTTGTTCCGGTGCTGTATATACAATGTCGAGGACTGTTGATCTGTCGCAAGACATTGTATTTCACTAAGTTGAGGGTCTGTACGTTGCTCAGCCAGAGAAATGCCAGGAACTGAAATGATTGTCACAGCGCGCTCATCGTCGATGACAGAGCATAGGCCGTGGTCATTCTTGTAGAAAAAGTAGCTGCTCTTGAACGGTGACATGGCTAACCTGCAACGGTGGAAGTGATTGCGACTACCTTCCACCTAAAAAATGCTATTCACAACTGGCAATTTTGCCAGTTGTATGCATGCGCAAGTTAGGGGTGGTTGCTTGCGGAGTCATTAAACAAGCAACCGATTTGTAGAACTTCAGCTACGGACAAACGCCAGCAAATCCGCATTGATCACATCGGCATGGGTGGTCGGCATGCCATGCGGGAAGCCCTTGTACGTCTTCAATGTGCCATTGGGCAGCAGCTTGGCGGACAGCGGCCCGGCATTTTCGTAGGGCACGATCTGGTCATCATCGCCGTGCATCACCAGCACTGGCTGCTGGATCTTTTTCAGGTCTTCGGTGAAATCGGTCTGGGAAAACGCCACGATCCCGTCGTAATGGGCCTTGGCGCTACCGATCATGCCCTGGCGCCACCAATTGGCAATGACCCCTTCGGCAGGCTCGGCACCTGGCCGGTTATAGCCATAGAACGGCCCGGTCGGCACATCGCGGTAGAACTGCGCCCGGTTACTCGCCACCTGTGCCTGGAAGCCATCGAACACTGACTTGGGCAGGCCGCCGGGGTTGCCTGGGGTCTGTACCATCAGCGGCGGTACCGCGGCGATTAGTACCGCTTTGGCCACGTTGTCGTTGGGGTAACGGGCCATGTAGCGCACCACTTCGCCGCCACCGGTGGAATGGCCGACATGCACCGCACCCTGAATACCCAGGTGCTCGACCACGGCGGCTACGTCATCGGCGTAGTGGTCCATGTCATGGCCGTCCCACACCTGGCTGGAGCGGCCATGGCCGCGGCGATCATGGGCTACGACACGGAAGCCCTGGGCGAGGAAGAACAGCAGTTGGGCGTCCCAGTCGTCGGCGCTGAGCGGCCAGCCGTGGTGGAAGTGGATGACCGGCGCATCGCGCGGGCCCCAGTCCTTGTAGAAGATCTGAACGCCATCTTTCGTGGTCACGTAGCTCATGGTCGCGTCTCCTCTGTGCAGGGGTTGCCAGGTGAGCTATTGAGAATAGGAGAGATTTTTGTCTTGTCAGCCCCGGCCTCTTCGCGGGGGCAGCGCACTATTTGTGGTAGCGGGTTTACCCGCGAAGAGGCCGGACGGTTCACAGCAAGGCTTAGAGGAACCAGCGATATTCGCGAGCACTGACCTCCTGCATGAACGCCAGGTGGTCCTGGCGCTTGTTCTCGCAGTACACCATCACGAATTCTTCGCCCAGCCCTTCATTCACGGCCGGGTGCCCACGCATGGCCGAGACCGCGCTCAGCATGTCCGTGGGAAAGTCGATCCCGCTGCTGCGGTCCTCATTCAGCGGCGCAATCGGCTCCTGCGCCGCATCCAGTCCGTGCTCCATGCCACACAGGATTGCCGCGAGCACCAGGTACGGGTTGGCATCCGCGCCTGCCAGCCGGTGCTCGATACGCACATTGCGTGCATCCGACTCGGGGATGCGTATACAGGCATCACGGTCCTCAAAACCCCAACTGGCGCGGCTGGCAGCATTGACCATGGCGCCATAGCGGCGAAACGCATTGTGGTTGGCGGCAAAGATCGGCATGCAGTGCGGGAGCAACGCCAGGCAGCCGGCCACGGCGTGGCGCAGCGGCCGTTGCTGGTCGGCCGCCAGCAGGTTGTTGCCGGCGGTGTCGTACAGGCTGACATGCACATGCATGCCGCTGCCCGGTGCCTGCAGGTAGGGTTTGCTCATGAACGATGCGCGCAGCCCGTGCTTGAGCGCCACACCGCGCGTGCTGCGGCAGAACAAGGCCGCCCAGTCGGCGGCGCGCAGGCCGTCGTCGCAGTGGCCGAAGTTGATCTCGAACTGGCCGGGGCCCAGTTCGGCGGTGATGACGTTGGCGTCGATCCCTTGTGCGTTGGCCGTTGCCACCATGTCACGCAACACATCGCTGAACCGCGACAGCCGCTCGATGTGCATGTTCGGCTGATCGTCCGGGTCATCGGTGAAGGGGTCGTGCGGGAACTGCGGCAGCCCTTGCTTGAGTGCCCGGTCGAACAGGTAGAACTCCAGCTCGAACGCCACCACCGGGCGAATGCCGCGCCGCTCCAGGCGCTGCAGTACGCGGGCGAGCACTTCTCGTGGCTCGAACTCGATGGGCGCTGCGGTGCCATCGGAGCTGATCAGCATCTGGCCCAGCGGCTCGCGCTCCCAGGTGACCGGCTTGAGGGTGCCGGGGATCAGGCGCCGCAGCGCATCCGGGTCTCCATCGTTGAAGCAGTAGTCGCCAATCGGGAACAGCCCGCCTTGCACGCCCAGCAACACGCAGTTCTGCGGCAGTTTCAGCGGGCTACCGGCGGCGACCTTCTCCAGCATGTCGATGGGGTAGCGCTTGCCGTAGAAATGCCCGGGGATGTCCAGGCTCAGCAGGTCGATGTGGCGTACATCGGGATAAAGGGCGCGGAAGGCGCGCACTTCACTGAGCAGATCGGCAAAGCCCGTAGTTGATGTTGTCATGCTGTGCTCTCATCGGAAAACCCAGAGGACGCGGGTCGTCTGGGTGGTCAGGTTGGCGTAGCGAAACTGGCTGTGTGGCGGTAGCTGGAAGCTGTCGTTGGGGCCGAGCGTCACTGCTTCTTCGCGGCCTTCGAGCCACAGGGTCAGCTCGCCCTCAAGTACGAAACCGCCTTGTTCGGAGCTGTCGTCCAGGTGCCCCTCGCCACTGCTGGCGCCGGGCGCCAGGTGGCTTTCGAGCATGGCGAAACTGCCGTGCAGGGTGGGGGACACCAGCACGTCGCTGATGCCTTCGGCGTAGTAGATCGTGCGCCGCTCGCCCGGGCGGGTGACCCAGTCCAGTTCACGGGGTTGACTGGCTTGGTAGAAGTAGGTGGTGGGGACGCGCAGCGCCTCGCTGATGGCGGTCAGGTCGGCCACGGTGGGTTGCGACAGGCCGCGCTCGACCTGGGACAGGAAGCCCAGCGAGCGCTTGACCTGGGTGGCCAGCTCGCCGAGGGTCAGCCCGCGGTGCTTGCGCAGGTCGCGGATCAGCAGCGCGAGGCCTTGGGCGTCTTCAGACATGATCGCGCATCCGGTACCAGGCTTTGGCGGCGGCCTCTAGCGGGGCGGCCAGGAAGTCACCGCCAGGGAAGCGGCCATTGTCGATGCCCTGGTACAGCGCCAGCAGGTCGTCGTCGCCAAGGATTGCATCACTCACCGCCCGCGCGCCGGCCAGGGTCGGCAGCACACCATGGCCAGAGAAACCTTGCAGCCAGTAGCGCTGGCCTTCGCGGCCGATATCCGGGGTGCGCAGGATACTGCAGTCGATGTGCCCGCCCCAGGCATAGTCGATGGCCACGCCGGCCAGCTGCGGGAACACCCGCTCCAGGTAGGGGCGAGTGGCGCTGGCCACATCCTTGGGAATACCGCCCAGGTAAGTGCAACCGCCGCCGAACAGCAGGCGGTTGTCCGGGGTGAGGCGGAAGTAGTCGGGCACGAACTGGTTGTCGATCACGCAACTGTTGCGTGGCAGCAGCGAACGGGCGAAGTCCGCATCCAGCGGTGCGGTGGCCACCTGGTACGAACCGACCGGCAGCAGCCGGCGCGACAGGTTGCGGTCGAGGCGGTCGATGTAGGCGTTGCAGGCCAGCACCAGCACATCACAGTGCACCTCGCCCTGGGCGGTGTGGGCGACATAGCCATTGGCGGTCTGCTGGTAATCCAGCACATGGCTTTGCTCGAATATCCGGCTGCCCGCGGCTTCGAGGGTGGCGGCCAAGCCCTGGGCCAGCTTCAGCGGGTTGAGGTGCGCGCCTTTGGCGTCGTACAGCGCGGCCTGGTAGCGCGGGCTGTCGATCCATTGTGGCAGTTCGTCACGGCCGATCAGGCGCAGGGCGTCATAGCCCCATTTTTGCTCGGCATCCTGCAATGCCTCCTCCAGCATTTTCACGCGGCGCGGTAGCACCGATGTCCACAGGCTGCCCACGCGGTAGTCGATTTCGAAGCCATGGCGCTGTGGCAGTTCACGCAGTTCTTCGGCGGCCCAGCACATGCTGGCCCACAGGCGCCGGGTGCGCTCCACCCCCAGTGCCTTTTCGAGGGGCGGCATGTCGCACGACCAGCCCAGCAATGCCTGGCCCCCATTGCGGCCGGAGGCGGCCCAGGCCACCCGGCTAGCTTCCAGCAGGGTGACGCGCTTGCCGGCCATGGCCAGGCGCAGGGCGGTGTGCAGCCCGCTGAAACCGGCGCCGATGATCAGCACGTCGGTGTCGTGCCGGCCTTGCAGGGTAGGGCGCAGGGGAATGCTGGCGGGGTAAGTCTGGGCGTAGTAAGTAGCAACGTGCTGGGCGGATTGCTTGAACATGCCGGACCCTCGTGAAATTTATTGTGTTTATTTTCATGAAAATTTAGCAGGGAATTTTCATATCGCCAGTTACGCCGTGCGGGCTTTATGATCGTGGGGCCGCTGGGCGACCCATTCCCGACACAAGGCCGCGCCCACAAACGCGCGGCCTTGCCGGGATGATGGACCGGTCCGAAGGCTGCCAAGCAACCCCGTGGACCTGACAGGAATACCTATGCGCCGCCTGCCTTCCCTGACCGCCCTGCGCACTTTCGAGTGCGCCGCCCGCCATGGCCATTTCGGCCGTGCCGCTGCCGAGCTGTGCGTCACTGACAGTGCGGTAAGCCACCAGATCCGCCAGTTGGAAGAGCAGCTTGGCGTCACCCTGTTCGAGCGCGTTGGTCGCCAGGTGCGCCCCAGCGCCGAGGCCCAGCGCCTGCTGCATCACCTGCAGCAGGCCTTCGAATTGATCGGCAAGGCCTGCGACGACCTGCGTGACCCGGCGTCGCAAGCAGTGCTGCGGGTTGCAGTGACGGCAGAGCTGGCGCAGAAATGGCTGGTGGCACGGCTCGCCGATTTCAGCAACCGCTACCCCCACATCACCCTGCACCTGCACGAGCAGCCGATCGATGCCGGTGCGCCTGCGCTGGATGTCGACCTGGCGATCACTTATGGCACCAGCACCCTCGACGCCAGTACCCACTTTGTCAGGCCATTGCCGCTGTTGCAGTTCTTCCCGGTGTGCAGCCCGGGCCTGTTCAACCAGGGCGGCCTCAAGCGCCCGCGCGACCTGGTGCGCCATTGCCTGCTGCATGACGACCAGGATGGCCGCACCTGGACCACCTGGCTGGCCACCCATGCCGAAGATGCCTTGCCCACCCGCCAGTTGTATTTCCCGCACGCTGCCCTGGCGCTGGAGGCCGCGTTGCTCGGGCAGGGGGTCGCGATGGGCGACAACCTGACCTGCCAGGGCGACCTGCAGAGCGGCAAACTGGTGCGGCCTTTCACTGCCAGCGTGACCGCCCAGGGGCAGTACGCGCTGGTGTGCGAGCGGTTGCGCCTGGAGCGCGCGGCGGTGGCGCAGTTCATCGATTGGTTCATCGAACAGCTGGGCGATAGCTGAATTCAATTCAACTATCGCTGAGTTTTCATCGTTGGAAGCCGGCGGCGTGCCGGCGTAGCGTGCAGTCATCACTCATCGACACGAGGTTGACCCATGGCACGTTCGCTCAGCACCACTCCCAAAGCCGATGGTTTCCGCCTGCCGGGCGAATTCGAGCGCAAGGCCGGCTGCTGGCTCGGCTGGCCCGAACGGCCTGATGTGTGGCGCAATGGCGCCAAGCCCGCGCAAAGGGTCTGGGTCGAAATTGCCACCGCCATCGCCTCCAGCGAGCCGGTCACGGTGTGCGCTTCTGCTGCGCAATACGCCAATGCCCGGCGCCTGCTGCCAGCGCAAGTGCGGGTGGTGGAAATGACCTGCAACGATACCTGGTTCCGTGACAGCGGCGCCTGCTTCGTGGTCAATGACAGCAGCGGTGAAGTGCGCGGCGTGGACTTCGAATTCAATGCTTACGGTGGTTTGGACGGCGGCCTTTATTACCCCTGGGACAAAGATGACCAGATCGCCCAGAAAATCCTCGAGATCGAAAACCTGGACCGCTACCGCGCGCCGCTGATCGCCGAACTTGGCGGCATCCAGAGTGACGGCCAGGGCAGCCTGTTGACCACCGAGCAGTGCCTGCTCAACCGCAACCGCAATGCCCACCTGGGCAAACAGGAGGTCACGCGCCGGCTGCAGGACTACCTGGGCGCCGACCAGGTGATCTGGCTGCCGCGCGGTTGCAAGTTCGACGAAACCGATGGCCACGTCGACGACCTGGCGTGCTTCGTTCGGCCGGGTGAAGTTGTGCTGCAATGGACGGACAACCGCGATGACCCGCAATGGGAAATCTACCAGGAGGCTTACGACATCCTGCGCAGCACCCGCGACGCCCGGGGGCGTGAGCTCAAGGTCCACAAGCTGCCGCAGCCCGAAGTGCTGCAGTGGACGGCTGAGGAGGCCGCCGGGCTGGACCAGGTCGACGGTACCCACCTGCGCGAGGCCGGCACCCGCATCTGCGCTTCGTACATCAACTACTACGCAGGCAATTCGGCCATCGTCGTGCCGCTGTTCGGGGACCGCAACGACAGTGTTGCTCAGGCGACCCTGGCCGAGCTGTTCCCCGAGCATCGCATCATCGGCATCCACAACTCCCGGGAAATCCTCCTGGGTGGCGGCAACGTCGCCTGCATCACCATGCCGCAATACGCCGGGGGCCGTCGCTGATGAAATTCCCTCTGCTGGCGGCTGCGGTCGCCCTGGGTTGCGCGGCGTCGGTGGCCCAGGCAGCCGACGCACAACAGCCAACCGTCAACCTGTATATCTGGGGCGAATACCTGGCCCCGGATACCCTGACCAACTTCGAGAAGGAAACCGGCATCCGCGTCACCGCCGACCACTTCGATTCGCTGGAAACCGCCGAGACCAAGTTGCTCACGGGCGGCAGTGGCTACGATGTGGTGCTCAGTGCCGGCCAGCACCTGAGCCGAGCGATTGCCAGCGGCGCCCTGCAGCCGTTGGACAAGGCCCGGTTGCCTCACCTGGCAGGCGTTGGCGAAGAGTTCCGCCAGCACATGGCATTGTTCGACCCGGGCAACCGTTATGCCGGCACCTACGCCTGGGGCACCACAGGGGTGGGCTATCAGCAGCAGGCGGTGACGGCGCGCATGGCCGGGGCACCGGTGGGTAGCTGGGCAATGCTGTTCGACCCCCAGGTGGTGGCGAAATTCGCCGATTGCGGGGTGAGTCTGCTCAATGACCCCAACGAGGTGTTCGCCGCGGTAATGCGCTACATGGGCCTGGACATCAACCAGCAACGCATCGAGGATCTCAAGGCGGCGGAAGTGCAATTGCGCAAGATCCGCCCGTACATCCGCTACTTCGACAACGACCGCAACATCAACGACCTGGCCAATGGCGAAACCTGCGTGGCGATGTCGTGGAATGGCAATGTCGCGATCGCCCAGGCGCAGGCGCAGCAGGCGGGCAAGGCATTTACCCTGGACTACAGCATCCCTGAGGAAGGCACCCTCATCTGGCTGGATGCGCTGGTGGTGCCCAAGGATGCGCCGCATCCAGAGGCGGCCTGGAAGCTGCTGGATTACCTGATGCGGCCGGAGGTGATTGCGCCGATCACCAATACCATCCATTACGCCAATGCAATCACGGCGGCTGACAGCCTGGTGGATGCCCGTATTCGCAATGCGCCGGCGACGTACCCGCCAGCGCAGGTGAGGGCCCGGTTGTATGGCAAGAATGACAATGGCAAGGCATTCAACCGGGAGCTGACGCGGGCGTTCAGTCGGTTGAAAAGTGGCACCTAAGGTTGAAAGATGGGTTGCCGGTGCTGGCCCCTTCGCGGGGCAAGCCCGCTCCCACAGGTTCGCCACTGCCTTGAGGCTTGGGCAATCCTGTGGGAGCGCGCTCGCCCCGCGAAGGGGCCGGCACTGACACTCAATCAGCTGGGCTTTGCGGCCGTCTTGCGCCGGGGCTGCCTAGGCTTGCTTCCGGCCGCCTTGCCTTTGCTCCTGCCCTTTTTCTTCCACGGCGCCGCCTTGCCCACTGCCGGCCCGCTGATGGTCATGCGCATGCCGCTGCAGCGCTCCACCAGTTTGCCCATCCACGCCGACTGACGGGCAACGAACTCTTCAAGGCTCATTTCGCCACTCTGCACCATGTCCAGCGCTTGCTCCCAGATCGCCGTGGTGCCCGGGTCGGCGATGGCGCGGGGCACGGCGTCGATCAGGCTGAAGGCGGCAGGTGTGGCGGCCAGGGCCTTGCCGTTCTTGGTCAGGTAGCCGCGGTCGAGCAGGCCCTGGATGATGCTGGCGCGGGTGGCCTCGGTGCCGATGCCGGTGGTTTCCTTGAGTTTCTGCTTCAGTCGCGGGTCGTCCACCAGCTTGGCGACGTTCTTCATGGCCTTGATCAGGTCACCCTCCGTGAACGGTTTGGGCGGCTGGGTCCACAGGTCTTTCAGCTGCAGGCCCTGCACGGCGCAGTCCTGGCCTTCACGCAGGGCTGGCAGTACCTGGGCCGGCGGTGCTTCGCGGCCTTTGGCCGGGGTCAGCGCCTCGGGCAGGGCGCGACGCCAGCCCGGTTCGACGATCTGCTTGCCCACAGCGCGTAGCGCATGGCCTGCACAATCGAACTCGGCCTGGGTGCGGTCATACTCGTGGTTGGGCAGGAACTGCGCCAGGTAACGGGCGCGGATCAGGGTGTAGACCGCCTTGTGCTTGGCCGGCAGGCGTGAGGGGTCGCTGGCGGCAGCGGTGGGGATGATGCCGTGGTGAGCGGTGACCTTGGTGTCGTTCCAGGCCCGCGAACGGCGCTGGGGCTCCAGGTGCGCCTGCAGCGGCGCCAGGCTGGCATCGGCGCGCTGCAGGGCAGCGAGGATGGCTGGCGCTTCGCTGTGCTGGCTGAGGGGCAGGTAGCCGCAGTCGCTGCGTGGGTAGGTGATCAGCTTGTGGGTTTCGTACAGGGCCTGGGCAATGTCCAGGGTTTCCTGGGCGCCCAGGCCGAACTTTTTCGAGCACAGCTCCTGCAGGGTGCCGAGGTCGAAGGGCAGGGGCGCAGCCTCGCGCACGCGCTCGGTGGCGACCTTGATCACCCGTGCCGAGCCGGCGTTGCCCATGTCGGCAGCGGCTTGTTGGGCCAGCGCCTGGTTGAGGCAGCGGCCCTGGTCGTCACAGGCGTCTTCCGGTGCGCGCCATTGGGCGTTGAAGCGCTGGCCGGTATGTTCGAGCTGGACGTCGATGGCCCAGAACGGTACCGGGACGAAATCGGCGATGCTGCGGTCGCGGTCCACCACCAGGCGCAGCGTCGGCGTTTGCACACGGCCCACTGGCAGCACGCCCTGGTAACCGGATTGGCGGCCGAGCAGAGTGAACAGCCGGCTCATGTTCATGCCAATCAGCCAGTCGGCGCGGGAGCGACCCAAAGCCGAGTGGTACAGGTTGAAGGTTTCCTGCCCGGGCAGTAGGCGGGCCAGGGCCTTGCGGATCGACGCGTCGTCCAGTGCGGACAACCACAGGCGCTGGATCGGCCCACGGTAGCGGCAATGCTCGACCAGTTCGCGGGCGATCATCTCGCCCTCGCGGTCGGCGTCGGTGGCGATGACCAGTTCGCGCGCTTCACCGAGCAGGCGCTTGACGGCCTTGAACTGGCTGGCGGTCTTGGGCTTGACCAGCATCTTCCACTTTTCCGGGATGATCGGCAGGTCGGCGAGGTTCCAGCGCTTGTAGCGTTCGTCGTAGCTGTCGGGTGGGGCAGTTTCGAGCAGGTGGCCGATGCACCACGTGACGCAGACGTCGGTGCCTTGCCAGCAGCCGTCGGCCTTGCGGGTGGCGCCGAGGACCTTGGCGATGTCTTTTGCCTGGGAGGGTTTTTCGCAGAGGAACAGGCGCATGGCCGGGAACGCTTTATCGGGGGTGATAAGCGCTAGGATGCGCAAGCGGGGGCGCGGAGGCAAGTTTTATCTGGATGGATGTACAGGTTTTTGTCAATGAGGATGTTGCTGTGACCACCGGCCTCTCGCCGGCAAGCCGGCTCCCACAGGTGGATCACCGCTCTTGAAAGCTATGAGGTCTCTGTGACCACCGGCCTCTCGCCGGCAAGCTGGCTCCCACAGGTGCATCACCGCTCATGAAAGCCATGAGGTGTGTGTGGGAGCCGGCTTGCCGGCGAGAGGGCCGGTGAGGTCAACCGTTAGCGATCAGGCGATCTCGCGAGAGTCGCGCACCATGTCTACATGCGGGATGCCGGCTTCGAGAAATTCCTCGCTGACCACGCGAAAGCCCAGCCGCTCGTAGAACGGCGTGGCGTGCACCTGGGCGCTGAGCATCTGCTGCTTGAGGTCACGGTTCTGCGCTTCGACGATCACCGCATTGACCAGCGCATCGCCAACCTTCAGGCCTCGCCAGTCCTTGAGCACCGAAATGCGGCCGATGGTGCCGTCCGCCAGCAGGCGGGCGGTGCCAATCGGATAGTCGCCTTCCAGTGCCAGAAAGTGCAGTGCGTCCTGGTCCTCCGAGTCGAATTCCAATTCCGGCGGAATGTGCTGTTCGGCGACGAATACTGCTTCCCGGATACGGCGGATATCGGCGTTGTCCTTCTGCCAGTCGGCGAGGCGCACACGAATCTTATTCATTGGCGAATCCCAGGCTGCCTTGTTTGATCAGCTGCTGTACCAGCATAAGGCCATCTTCATCCTGCAGCCACTGCTCAAGGTTGTCGATGTGTAACGCGTCGGCCGAGCACACCAGTTTCAACAGCTCGCGCAACTTGGCTGGCAGCGGGCAGCTGCGGCCGCTGGCGAACAGCATCAGGTCGTCGCCCAGCTCCGACCAGGCCATGCGTGCGCTCGGGTTGCGGATCAGGATGGCGCCATCTTCCAGCGCTTCGATCAGCTCTTGCTCCTCCAGCTCTTCACCCACCACCTGCTCGGGGTAGCGCGGTTCGGTCATGAACTGGCCGAACCAGGTCAGCAGCAGATCCTTGTCGTTCATGTGCTTGTCGATCAGCCCCTTGAGGCGGTCGAGGGCATCGTGCTGGATCTGGTGCGGGTCGCTGACTGGCTGGGCGTCGGCGTCGCTGTAGCGCTCTTCGTCAGGCAGGAACTGGCCGAGGAAGTCGGTGAAGTGGGTCAGCACTTCGGCGGCGCTTGGGGCGCGGAAGCCGACCGAGTAGGTCAGGCAGTCGTCCACGGCCACGCCGTAGTGGGCCAGGCGCGGTGGCAGGTAGAGCATGTCGCCCGGTTCCAGGGTCCATTCACCGCTCTGTTCGAATTCGGCGAGGATGCGCAGGTCGGCGTGCTCCAGCAGCGGGCTTTCGCTGTCGCACATCTGGCCGATTTTCCAGTTGCGCTGGCCGTGGCCCTGCAGCAGGAACACATCGTAGTTGTCGAAGTGCGGACCGACGCTGCCACCTGGGGCTGCGAAGCTGATCATCACGTCGTCGATACGCCAGCTCGGCAGGAAGCGGAAGTGCTCCAGCAGCTCGGCGACTTCCGGCACGAACTGGTCGACGGCCTGCACCAGCAGGGTCCAGTCCTTTTCCGGCAATTGGGCGAAGGTGTCATCGTTGAACGGGCCGCGGCGCAGCTCCCACGGGTGGGCGCCGTGCTCGAGCACGATGCGCGACTCGACTTCTTCCTCAAGGGCCAGGCCAGCCAGCTCGTCGGGGTCGATCGGGCTTTCGAAGTCCGGGAACGCCTGGCGCACCAGCAGCGGCTTCTTCTGCCAGTAGTCGCGCATGAATTCGCGGGCCGAGATGCCGCCGAGCAGCTGCAGTGGAGTATCAGGATTCATGTTCAACCTATTGAAAAAACGTAATTTTCGTCCGGGAATAAAAACGCCCGGCTAGGCCGGGCGTTGAACGCGACGGGCAACTTAGATGCGTTTGGCCTGTGCTGCCGCGTTACCGATGTAGCTGGCAGGGGTCAATTGCTTGAGCTCGGCCTTGGCGTCGGCTGGCATGTCCAGGCCGTCGATGAAGGTCAGCAGCGCTTCAGGTGTGATGCCCTTGCCACGGGTCAGCTCTTTGAGCTTCTCGTAGGGGTTCTCGATGTTGAAGCGGCGCATGACGGTCTGGATCGGCTCGGCCAGGACTTCCCAGCAGGCGTCCAGGTCGGCGGCGATACGAGCGGTGTTGACTTCCAGTTTGCCGATGCCTTTCAGGCTGGCTTCGTAGGCGATGACGCTGTGGGCGAAGCCCACGCCCAGGTTGCGCAGCACGGTGGAGTCGGTCAGGTCACGCTGCCAGCGCGAGATCGGCAGCTTGCTGGCCAGGTGCTGGAACAGCGCGTTGGCGATACCCAGGTTGCCTTCGGAGTTTTCGAAGTCGATCGGGTTGACCTTGTGCGGCATGGTCGACGAGCCGATTTCGCCGGCAACGGTCTTCTGCTTGAAGTAACCCAGCGAGATGTAGCCCCAGACGTCGCGGTCGAAGTCGATGAGGATGGTGTTGAAGCGGGCGATGGCGTCAAACAGCTCGGCAATGTAGTCGTGCGGCTCGATCTGGGTGGTGTACGGGTTGAACTGCAGGCCCAGCTCGTCTTCGATGAAGGCGCGGGCGTTTTCTTCCCAGTCGACCTGCGAGTAGGCCGAGAGGTGGGCGTTGTAGTTGCCCACGGCGCCGTTGATCTTGCCCAGCAGCGGCACGGCGGCTACCTGGGCGATCTGGCGCTCCAGGCGGTACACGACGTTAGCCAGCTCTTTGCCCAGGGTGGTTGGCGAGGCCGGCTGACCGTGGGTACGCGACAGCATCGGCACGTCGGCGTGAGCGTGGGCCTGGGCGCGGATGGCATCGGCAATCTGGCGCATCAGCGGCAGCAGCACTTCGTCACGACCGGCGCGCAGCATCAGGGCGTGGGACAGGTTGTTGATGTCCTCGCTGGTGCAGGCGAAGTGGATGAACTCGCTGACCTTGGCCAGCTCAGGCAGTTGCGCAGCCTGCTCCTTGAGGAGGTATTCGATCGCCTTGACGTCGTGGTTGGTGGTGCGCTCGATTTCCTTGACGCGTTCGGCGTGCTCGAGTTTGAAGTCGGTGGCCAGGCCGTCCAGCAGAGCGTTGGCTTCGGCGGAGAACGCCGGCACTTCGCTGATCTGCGGGTGGGCGGCCAGACGCTGCAGCCAGCGTACTTCGACCAGGGCGCGGAAACGGATCAGGCCGTATTCGCTGAAAATGGGGCGCAAGGCCTGGGTTTTGCCGGCGTAACGGCCGTCTACAGGGGAAACCGCAGTGAGCGAAGAGAGCTGCATGGGGTGTTCTCGGACAGTCAGGCTTTTGGAGGGCGCATATCATACATGAAAAATGCGCCGGGGTCGGGTGGCTGACCAAAGGTCGGGCCTATCAAAACATGTCGCAGTGCCTATGTGGGGCCGGCGCCGCCTTCAGGAAGGCTTGCGCATCATGTCGTACAGTTCGTTGAGCAGCTTGCGACGGCTGAACACCAGTTGCCAGCGATGCCCGCCCAGCTGGCGCCACAGGCGCGCGGCGCGGATGCCGGCAAGCAGCAGGGCGCGGATTTTCGAGGCGTTGTTGGGCTGTTGCAGGAAACGCATGTCGCCATGCACCTGAATGCGCTGGCGCAGGGTGCTGAGGGTGTCCTGGTACAAGGCGCCACTGGAAGCGATGACGTTTTCGTGAACCAGGCCGAAATGGTCGGCCTGGGACTGGATTTGCGGCAGGCGGTTGCCGATGGTGTCGAGCAGGTCGCCGCGCTTGTTCAGCTGGCGTTCCAGGCCGAGCATCGACAGCGCATAACGCAGCGGCTCGCGCTGCAGGCTGTTGGGGTCGCGCTCAAGGGCGCCGACCAGGGCGCGGTAACCGTCGCGCAGGTTGCTGTCATCACCGCCAAACACCTCGAGGGTGTCGTTGGGGTCACGCACCAGCAAGCTGCCGAGCATGCAGCCGATATCGGCCTCGCCTGCCTGGCCGGTGCGGGCGATGCGGTCGACCAGCACGGCGGCCTGGAACACACCGCCCAGGGCAATCAATTGCTCCTGCAGGTTGCTCATGCGCGCGGGCTCCACGGCTCGGCCGTCTCGATCACGCCGCCGCCCAGGCACACCTCGCCATCATAGAACACCACCGACTGGCCTGGGGTGACGGCGCGCTGCGGTTCGTCGAACACCGCGCGGTAACCGCTTTCGGTCAGTTCCACGGTGCAGTGCTGGTCGCTCTGGCGGTAGCGCACCTTGGCGGTGAGCTTGCGCGGGCTGCTGAGGTCGACCGGGTTGACCCAGAAGATTTCCGAGGCGAGCAGGGCGCGGGAGAACAGCCACGGGTGTTCGTTGCCCTGGCCGACCACCAGCACGTTGCGGGTCAGGTCTTTGTGCAGCACGTACCACGGCTCGTCGCCGGCGTCTTTCAGGCCGCCGATGCCCAAGCCCTGGCGCTGGCCGATGGTGTGGTACATCAGGCCGTGGTGGCGGCCGATGACTTCGCCGTCGGTGGTCTGGATTTCACCCGGTTGGGCCGGTAGGTACTGCTTGAGGAAGTCGCTGAAGCGGCGCTCGCCGATGAAACAGATACCGGTGGAATCCTTCTTCTTGGCGGTGGCCAGGCCGTGTTTTTCGGCGATGGCGCGCACTTCGGGTTTTTCCAGCTCGCCCACCGGGAACAGCGTGCGGGCGATCTCTTTGCCGCCAACGGCGTGCAGGAAGTAGCTCTGGTCCTTGTTCGGGTCCAGGCCCTTGAGCAGCTCGGTAAGCGCGCCGGTGTCGCGGCGGCGCACGTAATGGCCGGTGGCGATCAGGTCGGCACCCAGCGACAGGGCGTAGTCGAGGAACGCTTTGAACTTGATTTCGCGGTTGCAGAGGATGTCCGGGTTGGGCGTGCGGCCGGCCTTGTACTCCTCGAGGAAGTGCTCGAACACGTTGTCCCAGTATTCGGCGGCGAAGTTGGCGGTGTGCAGCTTGATGCCGATACGGTCGCACACAGCCTGGGCGTCGGCCAGGTCTTCGCGGGCGGTGCAGTATTCGGTGCCGTCGTCCTCTTCCCAGTTCTTCATGAACAGACCTTCCACCTGGTAGCCCTGCTCGATGAGCAGAAGGGCGGAGACGGAAGAGTCCACGCCGCCGGACATGCCGACGATGACGCGGGTCTTGGCGGGGTCTTTAAGTGCTGGGCTGGTCATGGCTACCGATGTGTATCAAGGGAGAAAAACGCCGATTCTATCAAACCCGAAGCGGCGCGTCAGTCGCGCAGCAGGTCGAGGCTGTGCAGCGGCCCTGCGAGGTAGTCGTCGAGGCAGCGTGGCACCAGCTCGCTGCGCCAGCGGCTGGGTTCGGCGAGCAATTCTTCGCGGGTAAGCCACACGGCGCGGACGATGTCGCTGTCCAGTGCCAGGTCCGGGTGATGGCGCAGCGGGCGTGCGGCGAAGCAGATGCGCTGGTAGGTCACGCCATTGCTGGGGGCGGTGTACAGGTAGATGCCGACCACGCCGGTCAGCTCGACTTCCCAGGCGGTTTCTTCCAGGGTTTCGCGCAGGGCGGCCTGGGGCAGGGTCTCGAAGGCTTCGAGGTGGCCGGCGGGTTGGTTGAAAACGTGCTGGCCGGCTTTGAATTCTTCGACGAAGAGGAACTTGCCGTTGTGTTCGACGATGGTAGCGACGGTGATGTGGGGTTGCCAGGTCATGTGGTCTGTCCTTGTATCGCTGGGGCCGCGGTGCGGCCCATCGCCGGCAAGCCAGCTCCTACAGGTACAGTGCAGGCCTCAATGGCAGCACCCCTCCTGTAGGGGCGGGCTTGCCCGCGAAGGGCTGCGCAGCAGCGCCAATTCCCAGAAAGCACAAACCCCGGTGCGTGGCCGGGGTTTGTGCTGTTACTTCAAGCGAGCCTTACAGGGCAGCAATGGCGCTGTTCAGGGTCTGGCTTGGGCGCATCACCTTGGCGGTCAGCTCGGCATTCGGCGCGTAGTAGCCACCGATGTCGACTGGCTTGCCCTGAACGGCGTTGAGCTCGGCGACGATGGTCTCCTCGTTCTCGGTCAGGGTTTTGGCCAGCGGGGCGAAACGTGCCTGCAGCGCAGCGTCGTCGCTCTGGGCAGCCAGCGCCTGGGCCCAGTACAGGGTCAGGTAGAAGTGGCTGCCGCGGTTGTCGATACCACCGACTTTGCGCGAAGGCGACTTGTTGGTGTCGAGGAACTTGCCGGTAGCCTGGTCCAGGGTGTTGGCCAGGACCTTGGCGCGCGGGTTGTCGTAGGTGTTGCCCAGGTGCTCCAGGGAAGCGGCCAGGGCCAGGAATTCACCCAGCGAGTCCCAACGCAGGAAGTTCTCTTCAACCAGTTGCTGTACGTGCTTGGGTGCCGAACCGCCAGCGCCGGTTTCGAACAGGCCACCGCCGTTCATCAGCGGCACGATCGACAGCATCTTGGCGCTGGTGCCCAGCTCCATGATCGGGAACAGGTCGGTCAGGTAGTCGCGCAGCACGTTGCCGGTCACCGAGATGGTGTCCTTGCCTTCGCGGATGCGGGCCAGGGAGAACTTGATGGCGTCAACCGGGGCCAGCACACGGATGTCCAGGCCAGCGGTGTCGTGATCCTTCAGGTACGCCTGCACCTTCTCGATCATCACGCCGTCGTGGGCGCGGGCCGGGTCCAGCCAGAACACCGCTGGAGTGTTGCTCAGGCGGGCGCGGTTGACGGCCAGCTTGACCCAGTCCTGGATCGGCGCGTCTTTGGTCTGGCACATGCGGAAGATGTCACCGGCTTCGACGTTCTGCTCCAGAACGACCTTGCCTTTGCCATCGACCACGCGCACAACGCCGTCGGCCTTGACCTGGAAGGTCTTGTCGTGGGAGCCGTACTCTTCGGCCTTCTGCGCCATCAGGCCAACGTTCGGTACGCTGCCCATGGTGGTCGGGTCGAATGCACCGTTGGCCTTGCAGTCTTCGATGGTGGCCTGGTAGATGCCGGCGTAGCAGCGGTCCGGGATGATCGCCTTGGCATCCTGCAGTTCACCGGCGGTGTTCCACATCTTGCCCGAGTCACGGATCATGGCCGGCATCGAGGCGTCAACGATGACGTCGCTCGGCACGTGCAGGTTGGTGATGCCTTTGTCGGAGTTGACCATGGCCAGGGCCGGGCGAACGGCGTACAGGGCCTGGATGTCGGCTTCGATCTCGGCCTGCTTGTCAGCTGGCAGGTCCTTGATGCGGGCATACAGGTCGCCAATGCCGTTGTTGGCGTTGAAGCCGACTTCGGTCAGGGCAGCAGCGTGCTTGGCCAGCACTTCGCCATAGAAGGCTTCGACGATGACGCCGAACATGATCGGGTCGGAGACCTTCATCATGGTGGCTTTCAGGTGCACCGACAGCAGCACGCCGGAGGCCTTGGCATCGGCGATCTGCTCGGCGATGAAGGCTTTCAGGGCCTTGCGGCTCATGGTGGCGCAGTCGATGATTTCAGCGGCTTTGACGGCGGTCTTGTCTTTCAGCACGGTGGTGCTGCCGTCTTTGCCGACCAGCTCGATGCGCAGGCTGTCGTCAGCCTCGATCAGTGCGGCCTTTTCGCTGCCGTAGAAGTCGCCTTGGGTCATGTGGGCAACGTGCGACTTGGAGTCGGCGGCCCAGGCGCCCATCTTGTGCGGGTGCTTGCGCGCGTAGTTCTTGACCGACAGCGGTGCGCGGCGGTCGGAGTTGCCTTCGCGCAGTACCGGGTTAACGGCGCTGCCCTTGATGCGGTCGTAGCGCGCACGGGATTCTTTTTCTTCAGCGGTCGCCGGCTCGTCGGCGTAGTCCGGGATGTTGTAGCCCTTGCCTTGCAGCTCCTTGATCGCCGCTTTCAATTGCGGGACCGAGGCCGAGATGTTCGGCAGCTTGATGATGTTGGCTTCAGGGGTGGTGGCCAGCTGGCCCAGTTCCGCCAGATGATCGGCTACCTGCTTGTCGGCGCCGAGTTGCTCCGGGAATGCCGAAAGGATACGGCCTGCCAGGGAGATATCGCGCGTTTCGACGGCGATGTCGGCGCAAGCGGTGAAGGCTTCGACGATCGGCAGCAGCGAGTAGGTGGCGAGGGCAGGGGCTTCGTCGGTGAAGGTATAGATGATCTTGGAACGGGTGGGCATGCGGGTTAACTCTCTATGTGCTGAGCGTACTCGAGTCTCGAGGTGCGCAGGGTAGGCGCTTCGCCCTGGCGACGCCATGAGCGGAAAGTCGAGAGGCTGCGAGCGGTGATGGTGGATGCATCAGTCGAGCGTCAAGTGCTGAGCTGCGGTAACAGCCCAGGCTTCGTGGCCATTGCTGGCCGAGGGCGAGCCGCATTTTCCTAGGGTTCGCCCTGGTGACCCTTCGGTCGCGGCGCAGTATATCAAACCAATCGGGCTATTCAGCAAGGCGAAGTGACATCGGCGCCATTTATAAGACCAAAGACGTAGGGGCAATGTGGTGTGTTGTCGCAGTGCTTGCAGGTCGGCGGATGTGGTTTAGGCTCAGTGGGATCGCATGATGTCCAATCACACCCGAAAGCGGAGTAGTGCAAGCATGGGATACCAGAAAATCAAGGTTCCGACCGACGGCACCAAGATCACCGTCAATGCAGACCATTCGCTCAATGTGCCCGACAACCCCATCATTCCCTATATCGAAGGGGACGGGATTGGCGTCGACGTTTCTCCCGTCATGATCAAGGTCGTGGACGCGGCCGTGCAGAAGGCCTATGGCGGCAAGCGCAAGATCGCCTGGATGGAGGTGTATGCCGGCGAGAAAGCTACCCAGGTCTACGACCAGGACACCTGGCTGCCGCAGGAAACCCTCGACGCGGTGCGCGAATACGTGGTGTCGATCAAAGGCCCGCTGACCACCCCGGTGGGTGGCGGCATTCGTTCGCTGAACGTGGCCTTGCGCCAGCAACTTGACCTGTACGTGTGCCTGCGCCCAGTGGTGTGGTTCCAGGGCGTGCCGAGCCCGGTGAAAAAGCCTGGCGACGTGGACATGGTGATCTTCCGTGAGAACTCCGAGGACATCTACGCCGGCATCGAGTGGAAAGCCGGCTCGCCCGAAGCGAACAAGGTGATCAAGTTCCTCAAGGAAGAAATGGGCGTGACCAAGATCCGTTTCGACCAGGACTGCGGCATCGGCGTCAAGCCGGTCTCCCGCGAGGGCACCAAGCGCCTGGTGCGCAAGGCCTTGCAGTATGTGGTGGACAACGACCGTGAGTCGCTGACCCTGGTACACAAGGGCAACATCATGAAATTCACCGAAGGCGCCTTCAAGGACTGGGGCTACGAGGTGGCCAAGGACGAATTTGGCGCCGAGCTGCTCGATGGCGGCCCGTGGATGAAGTTCAAGAACCCCAAGACCGGCCGTGAGGTGGTGGTGAAGGACGCGATCGCCGACGCCATGCTGCAGCAGATCCTGCTGCGCCCGGCCGAATACGACGTAATTGCCACGCTCAACCTCAACGGTGACTACCTGTCCGATGCCCTGGCGGCGGAAGTGGGGGGTATCGGTATCGCGCCAGGCGCCAACCTGTCCGACACCGTGGCCATGTTCGAGGCCACCCACGGCACAGCGCCCAAGTACGCGGGCCAGGACAAGGTCAACCCCGGCTCGGTGATCCTCTCTGCGGAGATGATGCTGCGGCACATGGGCTGGACCGAAGCGGCCGACCTGATCATCAAAGGTACCAACGGCGCGATTGCGGCCAAGACCGTGACCTACGACTTCGAGCGGCTGATGGAGGGGGCGAAGCTGGTGGGCAGCTCAGGCTTTGGCGACGAGATGATCAAGCATATGTAAGGCAATATAAAACCGGCCGTCTCCCTGAAGAGGCGGCCGGTTCATTCGTATACCGGCACAGAGCAATGGCCAGGCTCAGGCGGTTTCGCTCTGCGGTTCGCCCTGGTTTTTGGCGACCTCTGCCGCTGCTGCCGCATCCTTGATTTCGACCGCATGCAGGCCTTTGGGGCCCTGGACGATGTCGAACACTACGGACTGGCCCGCTTTGAGGGTCTTGTATCCGTCCATCCGGATGGCTGAGTAATGAGCGAACAGGTCATCGGATTTACCTTCCTCATTGATGAATCCGTAGCCCTTGGCATTGTTGAACCACTTGACTTTACCGCTTGCCATCCCTATGTCCCTCTGCAAAGGACTCCATCACTGGAGTATCATCCACTTCATCCGCATACGAACCTTGCGAAAAATCTGGTTGACTGCGCGGATCTTTATCGACCACGGTGGGTTCTTATTGGTTGTAACACCGTTTTGCCGATAGTCAAGGTCGCCCAGCGTGTGCGCTGGCAGTGGCCTGTGCGGTCAACCCATAACCTTAACCTGACGATCATGATGAAAATCTTTCCATGCATGCACGTAGCGAGATTCGACTAACATTCAATCAGGATCGCCCGCAATCGAATGAGGACGACGGCTCAGGTCTTGCAGTCCAGGAAGCCAAGCCGATCCTGCAGGCGCCACCCATGTACAAGGTGGTTTTGTTCAACGATGACTACACGCCGATGGATTTCGTCGTCGAAGTGCTCGAAACGTTCTTTAGTTTGAACCGCGAGCTGGCGACCAAGATCATGCTGACCGTCCATACCGAAGGGCGGGCAGTGTGCGGATTGTTTACCCGTGACATCGCCGAAACAAAGGCCATGCAGGTCAACCAATACGCCAGGGAAAGCCAGCATCCGCTACTCTGTGAAATCGAGAAGGACGGTTAATCGCCGACCACTTGGGTATGAGGTGAAGCTATGTTAAACCGCGAGCTCGAAGTCACCCTCAATCTTGCCTTCAAGGAGGCCCGTTCGAAACGTCATGAGTTCATGACCGTCGAACATCTGCTGCTGGCACTCCTTGACAATGAGGCTGCTGCGACCGTTCTGCGCGCCTGTGGCGCCAATCTCGACAAACTCAAGCACGACCTGCAAGAGTTCATCGATTCCACCACGCCCCTGATTCCAGTCAACGACGAAGACCGCGAAACCCAGCCAACCCTGGGCTTCCAGCGTGTGCTGCAGCGTGCCGTGTTCCACGTGCAAAGCTCCGGCAAACGTGAAGTAACCGGTGCCAACGTGCTGGTGGCGATCTTCAGCGAACAGGAAAGCCAGGCCGTGTTCCTGCTCAAACAGCAGAGCGTGGCCCGTATCGACGTGGTCAACTACATTGCCCACGGCATTTCCAAGGTGCCGGGCCATGGCTCGCACGCCGAAAGCGACCAGGAGATGCAAGACGAGGAGGGTGGTGAAACGTCCTCTTCCAGCAACCCGTTGGATGCCTACGCCAGCAACTTGAACGAACTGGCCCGTGCCGGGCGTATCGACCCGCTGGTCGGGCGCGAGCAGGAAGTCGAGCGCGTTGCGCAGATTCTTGCCCGCCGCCGCAAGAACAACCCGCTGCTGGTCGGTGAGGCCGGCGTGGGCAAGACCGCCATTGCCGAAGGCCTGGCAAAACGTATCGTCGACGGCCAGGTCCCCGACCTGCTGTCGCAGAGCGTGGTGTATTCCCTCGACCTGGGCGCGTTGCTGGCGGGTACCAAGTACCGCGGCGACTTCGAAAAACGCTTCAAGGCGTTGCTGGGTGAGTTGCGCAAACGCCCTCAGGCCATCCTGTTCATCGACGAGATCCATACCATCATCGGTGCTGGTGCGGCGTCGGGCGGGGTGATGGATGCGTCCAACCTGCTCAAGCCGCTGCTGTCGTCCGGCGAGATCCGTTGCATTGGTTCGACGACCTTCCAGGAGTTCCGCGGCATTTTCGAGAAGGACCGTGCACTGGCGCGGCGCTTCCAGAAAGTCGATGTCAGCGAACCTTCGGTTGAAGACACCGTCGGCATTCTGCGCGGCCTCAAAGGGCGCTTCGAAAGCCATCACAACATCGAGTACAGCGACGAGGCCCTGCGCGCCGCCGCTGAACTGGCATCGCGCTACATCAATGATCGCCACATGCCGGACAAGGCCATCGACGTGATCGACGAGGCGGGTGCCTACCAGCGCCTGCAGCCCGAGGCGAATCGGGTCAAGCGCATCGACGTGCCGCAAGTAGAAGACATCGTCGCCAAGATCGCGCGCATTCCGCCGAAGCACGTCAGCAGTTCCGACAAGGAGCTGCTGCGTAACCTGGAGCGTGACCTGAAGCTGACCGTGTTCGGTCAGGACCAGGCGATCGACTCGCTGGCCACGGCGATCAAGCTGTCCCGCGCAGGCCTGAAGGCGCCGGACAAGCCGGTTGGTTCGTTCCTGTTTGCCGGCCCTACCGGTGTCGGCAAGACCGAAGCGGCGCGGCAGCTGGCCAAGGCGCTGGGCGTGGAGCTGGTGCGCTTCGACATGTCCGAGTACATGGAGCGCCACACCGTATCGCGTTTGATCGGTGCGCCTCCTGGTTATGTCGGGTTCGACCAGGGCGGCCTGTTGACCGAGGCCATCACCAAGCAGCCGCACTGCGTGTTGCTGCTCGATGAAATCGAGAAGGCCCACCCGGAAGTCTTTAACCTGCTGCTGCAGGTGATGGACCACGGCACCCTGACCGACAACAACGGGCGCAAGGCGGACTTCCGCAACGTGATTGTGATCATGACCACCAACGCCGGTGCTGAAACCGCGGCCCGGGCGTCGATCGGCTTCACCCATCAGGACCACGCGTCCGATGCCATGGAGGTCATTCGCAAGAGCTTCACGCCGGAGTTCCGCAACCGTCTGGACACCATTATCCAGTTCGGCCGCTTGAGCCACGAAACGATCAAAAGCATCGTCGACAAGTTCCTCATCGAACTGCAGGCGCAGCTGGAAGACAAACGTGTGCTGCTGGAAGTCAGCGATGACGCCCGCGGTTGGTTGGCGGCCTCTGGCTACGATGTGCAGATGGGCGCGCGGCCGATGGCGCGGCTTATCCAGGACAAGATCAAGCGGCCGTTGGCTGAGGAGATCCTGTTTGGCGAGCTGGCCGAGCATGGCGGTGTGGTGCACATCGACCTGCGCGATGGCGAACTGGTGTTCGACTTCGAGACCACCGCAGAAGTGGCCTGACAGGCTGGGCCCTTGTGGGAGCGGGCTTGCCCCGCGAACACCGGCGAAGCCGGTGCCATGCACCGCGGAGTCGGCTTCGCGGGGCAAGCCCGCTCCCACTGAGGGTGATGCAATACTGCAATGCTACAAGCACAAAAAAGCCCGGCACATGGCCGGGCTTTTTCATGGCTGGAGCTTAGCGCGCACGGTAGGTGATGCGGCCCTTGCTCAGGTCGTACGGCGTCAGCTCGACGCGTACCTTGTCGCCAGTGAGAATGCGGATGTAGTTCTTGCGCATCTTTCCGGAGATGTGCGCGGTTACGACGTGCCCGTTTTCCAACTCCACGCGGAACATGGTGTTGGGCAGGGTGTCGACGACAGTACCTTCCATTTCGAAGCTGTCTTCTTTCGACATGCAGTTGAGCCCTCGGTGTCCAGTGTTGGCCCGACGCATAACCGCACCGGGCAAAAAAGTGGCGTGGATTATGCCGGAAAATAGTGTGTCAAGCCAATGCTTTCAGTTGAGGGTGACCCAGCGCTGGTTGATCAGCAGTTCGATGGGGCGGTACTGGGTCTTGTAGTTCATCTTCTTGCAGTTCTTGATCCAGTAGCCCAGGTACACCGCTTCCAGGTCCTGGCGCACCGCTTCGGTGATCTGCCAGAGAATGGCAAAGCGGCCCAGGCTGCGCCGTTCCTCGCCAGGCTCGTAGAAGGTGTACACCGCCGACAAGCCATTGGGCAGCAGGTCGCACACCGCGACGGCCAGCAGGCGGCCGGCCAGGCGGAACTCATAGAACCAGCAGAACGGCAGGTCGCGCACCAGGAAGGTAGAAAACTGGTCGCGGCTCGGCGGGTACATGTCGCCATCGGCGTGGCGGGTTTCGATATAGCGCCGGTACAGGTCGAAGTACTCTTCCTTGAAGGCCGGGCGTGCGGCGGTCACGGTGAGGTCGGCGTTGCGCTTGAGGATGCGCCGCTGCTGGCGGTTAGGGATGAAGCGCGCAGCGGGAATGCGTGCGGGTACGCAGGCATTGCAGTTTTGGCAATGCGGGCGGTACAGGTGGTCGCCACTGCGCCGAAAACCCATTTCCGACAGGTCGGCGTACACGTTCACGTCCATCGGCTGGCTGGGGTCGAGGAACAGCGTGGTCGCCTGTTCGTCCGGCAGGTAGCTGCAGGAGTGGGGCTGAGTGGCATAGAACTTCAACCGCGCCAACTCTGTCATGATCGACCCCTTCGGTGAGACTTTGTTTTAAGTGTAAGCCAGCTCTCGCAACTCGCCTAGTTGAGCCAGGTGGCGCTGTTGGGCTGGTCGAGGTGGCGGGCCAGGTACTCGGCAAAAGTGGCGCGGCTGATGGCGCGGGCGCCCAGGCTGTGCAGGTGGTTGGTGGGCATCTGGCAGTCGATCAGCACGAAGCCGGCCTGGCGCAGGTGCTCGACCAAGGTCACGAAGCCGACCTTCGAGGCGTTGTCGGCGCGGCTGAACATCGATTCGCCGAAAAACAGCTGGCCCATTGCCAGGCCGTACAGCCCGCCAACCAACTCGCCGTCCTGGCGCACTTCCACAGAATGGGCGATGCCCCGTTTGTGCAGTTCGCAGTATGCGTTGCGCATGGTGTTTGTGATCCAGGTACCGTCGGCGTAGTCGCGTGGTGCCGCGCAGGCGTCGATCACGGCGGGGAAGTCGGTGTCGAAGCTGACCTGGTAGCGGCCCTGGCGCATCAGTTTTGCCAGCGAGCGCGAGACATGCAGTTCGCCCGGCAGCAGCACGGTGCGTGGGTCGGGCGACCACCAGAGAATCGGCTGGCCGTCCTGATACCAGGGGAAGCAGCCGTGGCGATAAGCCTGCACCAGGCGCTCGGGGGTCAGGTCGCCGCCAGCGGCTAGCAGGCCGTTGGGTTCATGCAGGGCCTTTTCCAGGGGCGGGAAGGTCAGCGAGTCGCGGGTTAGCCAGGTGAGCATGGTCTATCGTGCGGTGGGGGAGGGGAGAGGGCAGCATGGCAAGGCAGGCTTGTGGGGTCAATGCTGTTGCCCGCCCGGTTGCCGTTTTGCCCGTAATGCGTCTGGTCAGATGAAACAATAGGCAAATTCCTACACATTACAGCGGCCGTAGGCACCATCTGGCACATTTGCTGTCACACCTGTGCAAAAACACAGCATAAGCCTTTGTCACGAAAGAAAATGCATGCTCAAATTGCACCTATACGAAAGTCGCCCCCAGCCAAGCTCCATACGGCGTACCGCCATGGCGGCCGGCGGGCAGTAATGTTAAAAGTAGTGGTTCATTGGCCGGGCGCCGGCCGATCACTACTGGACGCGCAGCACGCGCAGGAATAGACGCGTTTTGAAGAAATCCACCGCAACTCCAGCTCCTTTGCCTGTGCCCCTGTGGCGGCAGCAGCTGCATTACCGCCTCAAGGAAGGTGCGTTGATCGCTGTCGGCGCCCTGTGCCTGTACTTGTGGATGGCGCTGCTGACCTACGACACCTCGGACCCTGGCTTCAGCCACACCAGCAACGTCGACCAGGTGCAGAACGCCGCCGGGCGTGCCGGTGCCTACTTCTCCGACATCCTGTTCATGGTGCTCGGCTACTTCGCCTACATCTTCCCGCTGCTGCTGGCGATCAAGACCTGGCAGATCTTCCGTGAGCGCCACCAGCCGTGGCAGTGGAGCGGCTGGCTGTTCTCCTGGCGCCTGATCGGCCTGGTGTTCCTGGTGCTGTCCGGTGCGGCGCTGGCGCATATCCATTTCCACCCGCCGGCGAGCCTGCCGTTCTCTGCGGGCGGTGCCCTGGGCGAGAGCCTGGGTGACCTGGCGCGCAACCTGCTGAACGTGCAGGGCAGCACGCTGATGTTCATTGCCTTGTTCCTGTTCGGCCTGACCGTGTTCACCGACCTTTCGTGGTTCAAGGTGATGGACATGACCGGCAAGATCACCCTCGACCTGTTCGAGCTGGTGCAAGGCGCGGCCAACCGCTGGTGGGAGGCGCGCAACGAGCGCAAACGCCTGGAAGCGCAACTGCGCGAGGTGGACGAGCCGAGCTTCAAGGCAGCACCGACGGCCACTGAAAAACGCGAGCCGGCCAAGGCTCAGCTGCGCGAGCGCATCGTCGAGCGCGACGAACCGCCAGCCCGGCCCGTTGCTGCACCACGCGAACCTGTGGTGCCACGCGAAACAGTCGTGCCGCGCGAGCAGGCTGCGGCCCCGGTCATCATCCCGCCAGCGCCGGCCAAGGCGCCGGAGCCGAGCAAACGGGTGATGAAGGAGAAGCAGGCACCGCTGTTCGTCGACAGCGCTGTGGAAGGCACCTTGCCGTCGATTTCCATCCTCGACCCGGCCGAGGAGAAAAAGATCGAGTACTCGCCAGAGTCCCTGGCCGGCGTCGGCCAGCTGCTGGAAATCAAGCTCAAGGAATTCGGCGTTGAAGTCTCGGTGGACTCGATCCACCCGGGCCCGGTCATTACCCGCTACGAAATCCAGCCAGCGGCCGGGGTCAAGGTCAGCCGCATCGCCAACCTTGCCAAAGACCTTGCGCGTTCGCTGGCGGTGACCAGTGTGCGGGTGGTTGAGGTGATCCCTGGCAAGACCACCGTGGGTATCGAGATCCCCAACGAAAACCGGCAGATGGTGCGCTTCTCCGAAGTGCTGTCGTCGCCGCTGTTCGACGAATCCAAGTCGCCGGTTGCCTTGGCCCTGGGTCACGACATCGGTGGCAAGCCGGTGATCACCGACCTGGCCAAGATGCCTCACCTGCTGGTGGCCGGTACCACCGGTTCCGGTAAGTCGGTGGGTGTGAACGCGATGATCCTGTCGATCCTGTTCAAGTCTGGCCCTGAAGACGCGCGGCTGATCATGATCGACCCGAAGATGCTCGAACTGTCGATCTACGAAGGCATCCCGCACTTGCTGTGCCCGGTGGTCACCGACATGAAGGACGCCGCCAACGCACTGCGCTGGAGCGTCGCCGAGATGGAGCGCCGCTACAAGCTGATGGCCGCCATGGGCGTGCGTAACCTGGCGGGCTTCAACCGCAAGATCAAGGACGCCCAGGAGGCCGGCGAGGTCGTCCACGACCCGCTGTACCGCCGCGAGAGCATGGATGACGAGCCACCGACGCTGAACACCCTGCCGACCATCGTGGTGGTGGTGGACGAGTTCGCCGACATGATGATGATCGTCGGCAAGAAGGTCGAAGAACTGATCGCCCGTATCGCCCAGAAGGCTCGTGCTGCCGGTATCCACTTGATCCTCGCCACCCAGCGCCCATCGGTGGACGTCATCACCGGCCTGATCAAGGCCAACATCCCAACCCGCATGGCGTTCCAGGTGTCGAGCAAGATCGACTCGCGGACCATCATCGACCAGGGTGGCGCCGAGCAGCTGCTGGGCCACGGTGACATGCTGTACATGCCGCCGGGCACCAGCCTGCCGATCCGTGTCCACGGCGCGTTCGTCTCTGACGATGAAGTGCACCGAGTGGTCGAAGCCTGGAAGTTGCGCGGTGCGCCGGACTACAACGACGACATCCTCAACGGCGTCGAAGAGGCCGGCAGTGGCTTCGAAGGCGGCGGCGGTGGTGGTGGTGGCGACGAGGATTCGGAAAGCGACGCCCTGTATGATGAGGCGGTGCAGTTCGTGCTCGAAAGCCGCCGCGCGTCGATCTCGGCCGTGCAGCGCAAGCTGAAGATCGGCTACAACCGCGCCGCGCGCATGATCGAGGCTATGGAGATGGCCGGCGTGGTCACCCCGATGAACAGCAACGGCTCGCGGGAAGTGATTGCCCCGGGCGGCCCGCGCGACTGATGAACACCTTGCCAGGTGCCCGCAGGGCGCCTGGCTCATTTACTGCCCTAAGAGGATTTCCATGCGCGCGATTCGCATGCTGTTGGTTTCTGCCCTGGCTATGGGTTCCGTGGCGGCTTACGCTGGCGAACAGGACGTGCAACGCCTGACCCAGCTGCTGGAAAAGTCGCAGACCATCGAAGCCAATTTCTCTCAATTGACGTTGGGCGCCGACGGTACCAGCCTGCAGGAAACGTCTGGCCAGATGACTGTCAAGCGCCCGGGCCTGTTCTACTGGCACACCAACGCGCCGCAGGAGCAGGTGGTGGTGTCTGACGGCAAGATGGTCACCCTTTGGGACCCAGACCTGGAGCAAGCCACCATCAAGAAGCTCGATGTGCGCCTGAACCAGACCCCGGCGCTGCTGTTGTCCGGTGACGTGTCGAAGATCAGCCAAAGCTTCGACATTGCGTCGAAGGAACAGGGCGAAGTGATGGACTTCACCCTCAAGCCGAAGACCAAGGACACCTTGTTCGACTCGCTGCGCGTGTCGTTCCGCAAGGGCCTGATCAATGACATGCAGCTGATCGACAGCGTCGGCCAGCGCACCAACATCCTGTTCAATGGCGTGAAAGCCAACCAAGCGGTGCCGGACAGCAAGTTCAAGTTCGACATCCCGAAAGGCGCGGACGTCATCAAGGAGTAATCAGAGCTCACCATGGACCTGTTTCGAAGCGAACCTGTTGCCCAGCCCCTGGCTGCCCGGCTGCGCCCGTCCAACCTGGACGAGTACGTCGGCCAGGAGCACCTGCTGGCGCGCGGCAAACCGCTGCGTGAGGCGCTGGAGCAGGGTGCGCTGCACTCGATGATCTTCTGGGGGCCGCCGGGGGTGGGCAAGACCACACTCGCGCGGCTGCTGGCGCAGTTCTGCGATGCGCACTTCGAAACGGTTTCGGCGGTGCTGGCCGGGGTCAAGGAGATCCGCCAGGCCGTCGAGGTGGCCAAGCAGCAGGCTGCTCAATATGGCCGTCGCACAATTCTATTCGTTGACGAGGTGCACCGCTTCAACAAGTCCCAGCAGGATGCTTTTCTGCCCTTTGTCGAAGACGGCACGCTGATTTTCATTGGCGCCACCACAGAAAACCCGTCATTCGAGCTGAACAACGCCTTGCTCTCGCGGGCGCGGGTGTATGTGCTCAAGAGCTTGGATGAACCGGCATTGCGCAAGCTTGTCGACCGAGCCCTCAGCGAAGAGCGCGGCTTGGGCAAGCGTCATCTGAGCGTCGGTGACGAGGCCTTCAAGATGCTTATGGCCGCCGCCGACGGCGATGGCCGGCGCATGCTCAACTTCCTCGAAAACGCCTCGGACCTGGCCGAAGATGGCGGCGAGATTGGTGTCGACCTGCTGCAAAGCTTGCTCGGCGACAGCCGCCGGCGCTTCGACAAAGGCGGCGAAGCGTTCTACGACCAGATTTCCGCCCTGCACAAATCGGTGCGCGGCTCCAACCCTGATGGCGCGCTGTACTGGTTCGCGCGCATGCTCGACGGCGGCTGCGACCCCCTGTACATCGCCCGCCGCGTGGTACGCATGGCCAGCGAAGACATCGGCAACGCCGACCCGCGCGCCCTCAGCCTGTGCCTGGCGGCGTGGGATGTTCAGGAGCGCCTGGGCAGCCCCGAAGGCGAGCTGGCGGTGGCCCAGGCCATCACCTACATCGCCTGTGCACCCAAAAGCAACGCGGTGTACGTGGGCTTCAAGACGGCCCTGCGCGAAGCGGCCGAGCATGGCTCGCTGGAAGTGCCGCTGCACTTGCGCAACGCCCCGACCAAGCTGATGAAACAACTCGGCTATGGCGACGAATACCGCTATGCCCATGACGAGCCCGATGCCTACGCCGCCGGCGAAGATTACTTCCCCGACCAGCTCGAACCGCGCCAGTACTACCAGCCCGTGCCCCGTGGCCTGGAGCTGAAGATCGGCGAAAAACTGCGCCACCTGGCCGAACTTGACCGCAACAGCCCCCGCCAGCGGAGAAAACCGTGATTGCACTCATCGCCGCGGTCAGCGCGGGCGGTATCGCCGGTACCTGGTTGCGCTTCGCCACCTCGAACTGGGTCACGGCCCACTGGCCTCGGCATTTCTACCTCGGTACGCTGGCCGTCAACCTGGTCGGCTGCCTGCTGATCGGCTTGCTTTATGGCCTGTTCCTGCACAAACCGCTGGCGCCGGTCGAGCTGCGCGCCGGCCTGATCGTCGGCTTTCTTGGCGGGCTGACGACGTTTTCCTCCTTTTCGCTCGATACCGTGCGCCTGATGGAAAGTGGGCAAGTGCCCCTGGCCGTGGGCTATACCGGTATTAGCGTGATGGGCGGGCTACTGGCCACCTGGGCCGGCCTGTCCCTGACCCGACTCTGAACCAACCTATACACATAACGAGAGAACGACATGCTCGATTCCAAACTGTTACGCGGCCAACTTCAGGAAGTGGCTGACCGCCTCGCCTCCCGTGGCTTCAGCCTGGATGTCGCGCGCATCGAATCGCTGGAAGAGCGCCGCAAGGCGGTGCAGACCCGCACCGAGCAGCTGCAGGCCGAGCGTAACGCCCGCTCCAAATCGATCGGCCAGGCCAAGGCCAAGGGCGAGGACATCGCGCCGCTGATGGCTGATGTCGAGCGCATGGCCGGTGAGCTGGCTGCTGGTAAAGTCGAGCTGGACGAGATCCAGGCTGAACTGGACGGTATCGTCCTGACCATTCCCAACCTGCCGGACGCCAGCGTCCCGGTCGGTGCCAGCGAAGACGACAACGTCGAAGTGCGCCGTTGGGGTACGCCGAAAACGTTCGATTTCGAGATCAAGGACCACGTCGCCCTGGGCGAGATCAGCGGTGGCCTGGACTTCGAAGCGGCAGCCAAGCTGTCGGGCGCCCGCTTTGCCGTGCTGCGCGGCCCGATTGCCCGCCTGCACCGCGCCCTGGCGCAGTTCATGATCAACCTGCACACCGGTGAACACGGCTACGAAGAGCACTACACCCCGTACCTGGTCCAGGCCCCGGCGCTGCAGGGTACCGGCCAGCTGCCGAAGTTCGAGGAAGACCTGTTCAAGATCACCCGTGAAGGTGAGGCTGACTTCTACCTGATCCCGACTGCCGAAGTGTCGCTGACCAACTTGGTGGCGGGCGAGATCATCGACGCCAAGCAGCTGCCGCTCAAGCTGGTTGCCCATACCCCTTGCTTCCGCAGTGAAGCTGGCGCGTCCGGCCGTGACACCCGCGGCATGATCCGCCAGCACCAGTTCGACAAGGTCGAGATGGTCCAGGTGGTTGAGCCGTCCAAGTCCATGGAAGCCCTGGAAGGCCTGACAGCCAACGCCGAGCGCGTTCTGCAGCTGCTGGAGCTGCCTTACCGCGTGCTGGCCCTGTGCACCGGCGACATGGGCTTCGGCGCCGTGAAAACCTACGACCTGGAAGTGTGGGTGCCGAGCCAGGACAAATACCGCGAAATCAGCTCCTGCTCCAACTGCGGTGACTTCCAGGCGCGCCGCATGCAGGCCCGCTGGCGCAACCCGGAAACCGGCAAGCCGGAGCTGGTGCACACCCTCAACGGCTCCGGCCTGGCAGTGGGCCGTACTTTGGTGGCGGTGCTGGAGAACTACCAGCAGGCCGACGGCTCCATCGTGGTGCCGGAAGTGCTCAAGCCCTACATGGGCGGTGTCGAGGTCATCCGCTAAATGGATTACCTGCCGCTGTTCCACAAGCTGCAGGGCGGCCGTGTGCTGGTCGTCGGCGGCGGCGAAATCGCCTTGCGCAAGGCGCGCCTGCTGGCCGATGCCGGCGCCGCGCTGCGGGTGGTGGCGCCCGAGGTCGACGGCCAACTGGCCGCGCTGGCCCGTGAAGGTGGCGGTGAGGTCCTGGTGCGTGGCTATCAGGCAGCCGACCTGGTCGGCTGTCGCCTGGTGATTGCGGCCACCGATGACCCTGGGCTCAATGCCCAGGTCTCGGCGGATGCGCAGGCGCGCAACCTGCCGGTAAACGTGGTGGATGCGCCGGCCCTGTGCACGGTGATCTTCCCGGCCATCGTCGACCGTTCGCCGTTGGTGGTGGCGGTTTCCAGTGGTGGTGACGCCCCGGTGCTGGCGCGCTTGATCCGCGCCAAGCTGGAGGCCTGGATCCCGTCGGCCTATGGCGAGTTGGCCGGGCTGGCTGCGCGGTTCCGGCACAAGGTCAAGGCGCTTTACCCGGACGTCAATCAGCGTCGTGGCTTCTGGGAAAACGTGTTCCAGGGCCCCATTGCCGAGCGCCAGTTGGCCGGGCAGGGCGCCGAGGCCGAGCGCTTGTTGCAGGCGATGGTCGACGGCGCGCCGGTGCAGCAGGGCGGCGAGGTGTATCTGGTGGGGGCGGGGCCGGGTGATCCGGACTTGCTCACCTTCCGCGCCTTGCGCCTGATGCAGCAGGCCGATGTGGTGCTGTACGACCGCCTGGTGGCACCCGCCATCATCGAGATGTGCCGGCGTGATGCCGAACGCATTTACGTGGGCAAGCGCCGCGCCGACCATGCCGTACCGCAGGACCAGATCAACCGCCTGCTGGTCGACCTGGCGAAACAGGGCAAGCGTGTGTTGCGCCTGAAAGGCGGCGACCCGTTCATCTTCGGCCGGGGTGGCGAAGAAATCGAAGAATTGGCCGAGCAGGGTATCCCGTTCCAGGTGGTGCCCGGCATTACCGCGGCCAGTGGTTGCTCCGCCTACGGCGGCATTCCCTTGACCCATCGCGATTATGCCCAGTCGGTGCGCTTCGTTACCGGTCACCTCAAGGACGGTACCAGCAACCTGCCATGGAATGACCTGGTGGCGCCTGCCCAGACTCTTGTGTTCTACATGGGGCTGGTGGGGTTGCCGACCATCTGTGCCGAGCTGATTCGCCACGGCCGTGCGGCGAGCACGCCAGCGGCGCTGGTGCAGCAGGGGACAACGCGTAATCAGCGGGTGTTCACCGGTACCTTGGCTGACTTGCCGGCGCTGGTGGCACAGCATGAAGTGCATGCGCCGACCTTGGTGATTGTCGGGGAAGTGGTGCAGTTGCGCGAGAAGCTGGCCTGGTTTGAAGGGGCGCAGAACAGCTGAAATTGTTGGGGCCGCTTTGCGGCCCATCGCAGGCAAGCCAGCTCCTACACGGACCGCGCAAGCCCCAGGCTTTACGCGACATCTGTAGGAGCGGCTTTAGCCGCGAACACCCGCGAGGCGGGTGCCATCTGGCGCAAATCCCAAGCTTAACGCGGTCCCTGTGGGAGCGGCCTTGTGTCGCGATGGGCTGCAAAGCAGCCCCGACAATCTCAACCCTGCCAAATACCCTTACCTGCCAACCGATCCCGGTCATGCGGCAGGTTGAAATCCTGCAGCGGCCCTTTGGGCACGATGCCGTTGGGGTTGATGGTCTTGTGGCTCATGTAATAGTGCTTCTGGATATGCTCCATGTTCACCGTTTGCGCCACGCCCGGCCACTGGTACAGCTCGCGCAGCCAGTTGGACAGGTTCGGATAGTCGCTCAGCCGGCGCAGGTTGCACTTGAAATGACCGTGATAGACCGCATCGAACCGCACCAGTGTGGTGAACAACCGAACATCGGCCTCGGTCAGGTATTCGCCTGCCAGGTAACGATTGCGGCTCAGCAAATCTTCCAGGTAATCCAGTTCGTCGAACACTTCGTCGAACGCAGTCTCATAAGCTTCCTGCGTGGTGGCAAAGCCTGCGCGATAAACGCCGTTGTTCACTGCTGGGTAGATGCGTGAGTTAAGCGCCTCAATGGCTGGACGCAGCGGCTCCGGGTACAAGTCCAGGTGGTTGCCCGTCAGCTCGTTGAACGCGCTGTTGAAGATGCGGATGATCTCTGCCGACTCGTTGTTGACGATGCGCTTCTCTTGTTTGTCCCACAGCACGGGCACGGTCACGCGGCCGGTGTAGTGCGGGTCATCCTGAGTGTAGCGCTGGTGCATGAACTCGAGGGCGTCGAGGTGATCCCCGGTGGAGCCTTGCTGCTGGTCGAAGGTCCAGCCGTTTTCCTGCATTAGCCAGCTGACCACCGACACATCGATCAACGGTTCCAGGCCTTTGAGGGCGCGAACGATCAGCGTGCGATGAGCCCATGGGCAAGCCAGCGAGACGTACAGGTGATAGCGACCGGCCTCGGGGGCGGGCAATTGATTGCGGCGCTGGGCGTTCTCACGCTTGAAGGCGCCATCCTTGCCGTTTTCGTACCACTGGTCGTGCCAGCGGCCGTCGATCAAAAGGCCCATGTTGAGCTCCTCGGAACAAAATTGTTTGTCGTTGGAGCCCAGTCTAGGGGAAATCGTTCGAATAAATAGCGCAAAGACTGCGCACTTATTATCTATTTATTCGATTGGTTTCGAGCGGCCCAGTAAGCGCGTGCAGCGGCAAATGCCTCGTCACGAGTCTGGCCCAAACCGCGCAGGGCAAGGGCCATGGTTGCAATGACGGCCATCTCGCCGTAACTGTCCTCAGCCTCGCCACGCCACACTGCCAGCAACTGTTCGGGCTGCAGGCTCGCAGGTTTGACATGGCGGCGTTCACTCAGCGCCGGCCATTCCTCGTCCCAGGCTGCGCCTGAGCTGGTGCCGTACAGGTGGCTGATGACGTCCGGGTTGACCTCGATCTCACCACCATCGCCCTTGATCACCACGGCGTGGTCGCCGAGCAGGCGGCTGGCCTCGCGGTGCACGGCCTGGTAGCCGGGGTGGAAGATGCTCTGCAGCCCGCAGCGTGCACTCAACGGGTTGAGCACCCGGGCCAGCGAGTGGATGGGCGAACGAAGGCCGAGGGTATTACGCAGGTCGATCATCCGTTGCAGCTGCGGGGCCCAGTCCTGCAGCGGGAAGAACGCCAGGCGCTGCTGGTCCAGTGCCTGCTCGACGGCGGGCCAGCCGCGGCACAGGGGGATCTCCAGCAGGGCCAGCAGTTGCTCGGTGTACATGCGCCCGGCCGTGTGCGCGCCACCGCCGTGCAGCAGGATGCGCACGCCATTGTTGGCCAGACACTTGGCGGCCAACAGGTACCAGGGCAGGTGGCGCTTCTTGCCGGCGTAGCTTGGCCAGTCCAGGTCGACGGCAATGCGCGGGGCCTGCAGGTGGGCGCGCAGGGCTTCGGTGAAACCGGCCAGTTCCTCGGCACTTTCCTCCTTGTGCCGCAGCAGCATGAGGAAGGCACCCAGCTGGGTGTCCTCGACCTTGCCTTCCAGCAGCAGGGTCATGGCCGCACGGGCTTCCTCACGGGTCAAGCCGCGGGCGCCGCGCTTGCCTTTGCCAAGGATGCGCACGAATTCGGCGAACGGGTGTTCGGCGGGGGTTTCCAGGGTAAGCGGACGAGCTTCTGTCATATGCAATTGGTCGGCTTGGGCAGGCCCGCCAGCTTGGCGGCGAGTTTGGCGGGGGTGCCGTTGAACAGGCGGTTCAGGTGCGGGCTATTGCCCTTTTCCGGGCCCAGCTTGAGCGCGGTGTATTTGATCAACGGGCGCGTGGCCGGGGACAGCTGGTACTCCTCGTAGAACTGGCGCAGCAGTTCGAGGATTTCCCAATGGTCGGCGGTCAGGGCAATGCTTTCGCGCTCGGCCAGCGCCTCGGCGACAGCGCGGGACCAGTCTTGCAGGTCGACCAGAAAGCCGTCTTTGTCCAGGGCAATGGCCTGGTTGTCTACCGTCAGGGTGTTCATAGCCAGCTGTTGACCTTGTCGTAGTGCAGCGACAGCGCGACGAACGCCTGGTAGTCCACCGCTTTGGCCAGCCCGCCGGTGATGGCGCGGGCCTGCAGGTCTTCATCGAGGGCGAACAGGCGCTGACCCAGGCCGGCTGCTTGCAGCAAGCGCTGCGTCTCGCTGCCATCGCGCAGGGCGTAGACCGCATCGCCGCACAGCAGCAAGCCATCCTCGCTGCCGAGCAGGCGCAGGCAGCTGATCAGGCGGTCGTCGCCGAAGGGGGAGTGGGAGATCACGTGCAAGGTCGGCATCAGAGCGTCACCACTTGGTCGAAACGGGCAATCAGTGCCTGCAGTGCTGCGTCGTCCAGCACATCTACCGGCAGCGCTAACGTGTCGGCGGCCAGCCCGCGCAGGGCCAGGCTGTGCTGGCAGGCGAACAGTGCTTCTACGCCAAACATCGGCAGGGCCTGCAGGTTGGCGGCAAGATTTTTTTGCTGCACAGCGGCGGGTTGCTGATGGGGCGCTAGCTGGAATACGCCGTCATCGAGAAACAGCATGCCCAGCGGCAGATCGAAGGCACCGCCAGCCAAGGCGATGTCCAGTGCTTCGCGGGCGGATGGGCCGTTCCACGGTGCCTGGCGGCTGATGATCAACATGGATTTGGCCATTTCAGTCACCTCCAAAGCAGATCAGGCGGTCGGCTTGCTGCGCCGCTTCGTGCAATTGGCCCAGGCCGGAAAGCTCCCACGGCTTGGGCAGGTTCACTGCCGGGCGCTGGTAGCGGCTGGCCTCGGTTTCGTCGAGCACGCCGCGACGCAGGGCTGCGGCGATGCACACCACAGCGTCGAGCTGGTGGCTGTCGATAAAGGCGCGCCACTGGGCGGCGATGTCCTGTTCATCCTGGGGCGCGACCACGTTGGCCGAGGCGCTGTGCACGCCATCCTGGTAGAAGAACAGCCGGGCAATCTCATGCCCGCCAGCCAGCACCGCCTCGGCGAAGCGCAAGGCGCGTCGCGAAGAGGGTGCATGGGCCGGGGAAAAAACCGCGATAGCGAATTTCATGGATAACTCGTACAAAAGAATGCCGCCATGATAAAGCAAAAAAGCCCGCGCCCGCTTGTGCAAGCGGCGCGGGCTTTCTACTTATTCTCTAGGCCTGCGCGATCCCAGCGGTGCTGCGCATGGCTTGAAACCGACGCGGCCGGTGTGTAGGAGCTGGCTTGCCGGCGATGGGCCGCGCAGCGGCCCCTTGGCCCAGTCAGAAGGGCACAAGGCTCAAGCCTGCTCCTTGCTCTCCGGCAAGAACCAGTTCAGCACCAGCGCACAGATCCCCCCAGTAGCCACGCCCGATTCCAGCACATTGCGAATAGCCGCCGGCATATGCGCCAGGAACTCCGGCACCTGCGCCACGCCCAGGCCCAGCGCCAACGAAACGGCAATGATCAGCAGCGCACGGCGGTCCAGCCTGGTGCTGGCCAGAATATTGATCCCCGAGGCCGCAACCGCCCCGAACATCACCATGGCCGCACCACCCAGCACAGGCTCAGGCACTGCCTGAATCACCCCGGCAACGCTCGGGAACAGGCCCAGCAACACCAGCATCACGGCAATCCAGATGCCGATGTGGCGGCTGGCAATGCCAGTCAGCTGAATCACGCCGTTGTTCTGCGCGAAGATCGAGCTAGGGAAGGTATTGAACAGGCCGGCCAGCAGCGAGTTGGCACCGTTGACCAGCACGCCGCCCTTGATCCGCTGCATCCACACCGGCCCTTCGACCGGCTGGCGCGAGACCTTGCTGGTGGCAGTAACGTCACCGATGGCTTCCAGCGAAGTCACCAGGTAGATCACCAGCATCGGAATGAACAGCGCCCACGAGAAGCCCAGGCCGAAGTGCAGCGGCGTCGGCACCTGGAACAGCGCGGCTTGATGCATGCCGGTGAAATCCAGGCGGCCCATGTAGCCGGCCAGCGCGTAGCCGACCGCCAGGGCGATGACGATGGCGCAGCTGCGCATCCACACCACCGGGACGCGATTGAGGATCACGATGATCGCCAGCACCACGCCCGACAGCAGCAGGTTATCGCCGTTGGCAAAGGTGCCATTGGCCATGGCGCCAAAGCCACCGCCCATGCTGATCAGGCCGACCTTGATCAAGGTCAGACCGATCATCAGCACCACGATACCGGTCACCAACGGGGTGATCAGGCGTTTGACGAACGGCAGAATGCGCGACACGCCCATCTCGACGAACGAACCGGCGATTACCACACCAAAGATAGCCGCCATCACGCCCTCAACCGGCGTACCTTGCTTGACCATCAGCGCGCCACCGGCAATCAGCGGCCCGACGAAGTTGAAGCTGGTGCCCTGCACGATCAGCAGCCCGGCGCCGAATGGGCCAAAGCGTTTGCACTGCACGAAGGTGGCGATACCCGAGATCACGAGGGACATGGAAACGATCAGGTTGGTATCACGCGCAGAAACGCCCAGCGCCTGGCAAATCAGCAGGCCAGGGGTGACGATCGGCACGATGATCGCCAGCAGATGCTGCAGGGCAGCCAGCAGGCCGATCAGTAGCCGTGGTTTGTCCTCCAGGCCAAGCACCAGTTCATTGGCAGGCGCCGCTGCGCCTGGGCTGTGTTCGTGTGAGCTCATTGCTGAAAGCCGCCCCGGAAGAAAAAAGGAGCGCATTCTACGGGGTGATGAGGGATTGCGGTAGAGAAAAGCATGATGGCGGCATGATCGGCGAGCATTTGGTTGGTTATCTGACTTTTTAGTCAATTATTGGCGTAAGCCACTGCCCCTGTAGGAGCAGCACAAAGGCTGCTCTCAGAGAACAAAACATGACTCATTAATCTAGCGGGGGACTCTGTGGGAGCGGGCTTGCCCCGCGAACACCGGCAAAGCCGGTGCCATGCACCGCGCGGCCCCTTCGCGGGGCAAGCCCGCTCCCACAAAGATCACTGTTCTCTGCGTGACCGCGCAGCCCCAAGGGCTGGCAGTCTCCGGCCCACAAAAAAGCCCGCCGAAGCGGGCTTTCTCACACAGCAATCAATCAGTCATCACGGCCCATGATGCCAAACAGTTGCAGCAGGCTGACGAACAGGTTGTAGATCGATACATACAGGCTGATGGTCGCCATGATGTAGTTACGTTCGCCACCGTGGATGATCGCGCTGGTCTGGAACAGGATGCAGACCGACGAGAACAGCACGAAGCCAGCGCTGATCGCCAGTTGCAGGCCGCTGATCTGGAAGAAGAAGCTGGCAACCACGGCGCCCAGCAGGACGAAGAAGCCGGCAGTGATGAAGCCACTGAGGAAGCTCATGTCCTTGCGGGTGATCAGCACGTAGGCCGACAGGCCGCCGAATACCAGTGCAGTCATGGCAAACGCCGAGCTGACCACTTCAGCGCCACCGGCCATGCCCAGGTAACGGTTCAGGATTGGGCCGAGGATGAAGCCCATGAAGCCGGTGAGGGCGAAGGTGGACACCAGGCCCCAGGCCGAATCACGCAGTTTGTTGGTGAGGAAGAACAGGCCGTAGAAGCCGATCAGCACGACGAATATGTTCGGGTAGCCGACACGCATCTGCTGGGCAACGAAAGCCATGACACCACTGAAGGCGAGGGTGAGTGCCAGCAGACTGTAGGTGTTGCGCAGGACCTTGCTGACCTCGCGCTGCTCGACCTGTTGGCCGCTGTGTACGGCATAATCCTGTTCGCGCATGGCGACACTCCTTGGTAAACCTGTGGTTTTGGAACGTTCAGATGCTAGGAGTCTATCAGAGCTCCTGCAACCGGCGACATAGAGAGTTTGACAGCGTGTTTCATTACGGTATTATGGCGGCCGCAAAACGAGCTGGAAGCGTGGCCGAGTGGTTTAAGGCAACGGTCTTGAAAACCGTCGATGGGCAACTATCCTAGAGTTCGAATCTCTACGCTTCCGCCACTATTTTTCAACAAAAGCCCCGACTATTCGGGGCTTTTGCGTTTCTGGAATTTGGCACAAGCTCCCATCGGTCATAACCGTGCGCCGTCCCTGCATGAGCGGGCTTACCCGCGATCAGGCCAGATCAGCCAACCAATCATTTCCAGTCTCAATGCAGCGTCCGCGCCACAGCGGCACATTGAGGCAAGCAGAGAATGCACGCGTACAAAGGGCTCTCGCACTCAGGCAAAGCCCTTTGTACCCTCGCTTCAGGCATCATGCTCCAAGCACCCCCTCCAAAAGCTGAACCCGCGAAATGCCAGACTCCCCCAAACCCAACCGCGCCATCTACGACCTGGACATGCTCCGCACCCTGGTCATGGTCGCCGATTGCGGCAGCTTCACCACCGCCGCCGCGCGCCTGCATTCCACCCAATCGACCGTCAGCCAGAAGGTCCGCCGCCTTGAGGAAATGGTCGGCCAGCAGTTGCTCGACCGCAGCAACCGCGAGGTTCACCCGACCGATGCGGGTGAGACCCTGCTGGGCTACGCACGACATTTGCTCGCAGTCAGCAACCAGCTGACAGAAGCAATGGCAGGCGGTGTCACAGTCACCGTGCGCATCGGCCTGCCGGACGACTTTGTCGCCGGCAAGACCATGCAGGCGCTGGCGGCCTTCAACCGCAAGCAGCCCAAGGTCAAGCTGGAGATCACTGGCGGCTTGAGCCGCGATCTGATGAGCACCTACGACCGTGGCGAGCTGGACCTGGTGCTGGTCAAGCAGCGCCGTAACAGCCGCGAAGCGGTTGCCTGTGAGCCGGAGCGTATCGACTGGTTCGACAGCGCGCAGTATCCGTGTTTTGCCCTGGACCCGATCCCGCTGGTGGCCTTCCCGCCGCGTGGGCTTTACCGTGACGACATGATCAGCGCGATCGAAGCCATGGGCCGCAATTGGCGCATCGGCTTTACCAGTTCGAGCCTGGCCGGCATTCAGGAAGCGGTGGCCCAGGGGTTGGGCGTCAGCCTGCTGCCGCACCGGGTGGTGACGCCAGCGCATCGGATACTGGGGGCGCAAGAGGGGTTCAAGCCGATCACGGTGTTCGAGGCGGCGATATTTCATCGGCCAACGGCGGATCCGATGGTCAAGGCGTTGGCTGAAATACTTGTGGGAATCTTGCGGGTGGAGGCTGAGTAAGGGCTGAAGGCTGTTGAACGTCAGTTGGGGCTGCTTTGCAGCCCATCGCCGGCAAGCCAGCTCCTACAGGTACAGCGCAAGTGTTCGGGTTTGGGCGATGGGCCGCGAGGCGGCCCCATTCACGCCTTATCGACGAATTTCTGCAGCAAACTGCGCCGCCTTCAACTGCAACTGCGCAGGCCCGCCCCAAAATGCGCCGTGGCGCACGATCACCCGTTCATGGAGGGCGGCAGCCACGGCGGCGGCCGCATTTGCCGCCTTGAACAACACAAAGCTCGCTTCGTTGCCGACCTTCAACCCATAGTCCTGCTTACCCATCACCCCGGCACTGGCGACGGTCGCCATCTCCAGCGCTACGCGCAATTCTTCGTCGGTGTTGAACCCCGAGCGGTAGCTGACCAGCATGGCCCGTTGCAGCATGTCGCCGTTGCCGTAGGGCCACCAGGCGTCCTGGATGTTGTCGTTGCCAGTAAACACCCGCACGCCGCCGGCACGCAGGCGCAGCACCGGTGGGAAGGCGTGCTCGCCGGGGGCGTTGGTCATGATCGAAATGCCGGCCCGGGCCAGCACTTCGGCAGTGCGGTCGACCACACTGTCGGACACATCGCCCAGGCCATAGGCATGGCTGACCGCCACCAGGCCTTGCATGCCCAGTGCCTCGGTGCGGGCCGCGATGCGTTCGAGCTGCGCGATGCAGATGTCGCCTGGCTCGTGCAGGTGGATATCAGCCTTGACGCCATGCCTGTCGGCGATGCCGAAGACGATATCCAGCTGGGCGTCGGCGTCGCCGTCCAAGGTGGTCGGGTCGATACCGCCCACCACCTGGACGCCTTCGCGCACGGCCGCGTCCATCACGTCGGCCGTGCCGGGGCAGGTGACTACGCCCGCCTGGGGGAAGGCCACCAGCTCGATGTCGACCAAGCCTTTCCACTTTTCGCGGGCTTCGAGTATGGCGTGCAGGTTGGTGAGACCGGTGGTGGCGTCCACGTCCACATGGCAGCGCATGGCGATTGTGCCGAAGGAGGCGGCCTGGCGGATCAGCGCGTCGGCGCGCTCGACGATGGGCGGGGCGCTGGCGAGTTCGCGTTTTTCCACGGCCAGGCGCTCACGCAAGGTGGCCACTGGTTGGTGCGGGCGCCAGCGGTCACCAACGAAGCTCTTGTCCAGGTGAATATGGCCATCGACAAAGCCGGGCAGTGCCAGCAGGCCTTCCAGGTCGATGGTTTCGCGGGCAGCTTCGGCGGCGCGCTGCGGGCCGATGTGGGTGATGCGCCCATTGTTGACGGCGATGTGCAGGGGCAGGCCATCCTGGTCGATGGCGTTGATGAACTCACGGTCGTTCATGGTCGGGCCTTTTTCTGAGGCTTGAGTGACGTCATACGGTAGGGATGATGCGGGCAGGGCTCAAATTAATTATCGGGATCGAGTGCAGTGCATTTATGGATGCAGGCCTGCATTAAAAAGCCCAACCGCCAGCCTGGTGCTGCCGCGTCGCCCGGCGGCTGCCCGGGGCTGCACTGCCAAGCCTGCTGGGCGCCCGGGTCAACCGCCAGCTGATGATCGCCGTGGGGCTGGTGGCGGTGTTCGTTTCCATTGCCATGCTCACCGGCCATGCCTTGGGGCAATGCCCAGGCGTGCGCGCAAAAGGGCTGCTTGCTGAGCGACAGCGCGCTGGGGGGAAGTCGCCGTCACTGCAGCGTCGGCGGCTTCATCCCTTGTGGCAACCCGGCGACTACCGCTTCCATCCGCGCGATTGTTAGCGCAAGCCGTTGTGCTTCTTCTTCTTTGCCCAAGGCCTTCAGACGGTCGCGCTCCTTGCGCAACGCAAGCAGGTTTTTTTGCAGTGCCATGCCGGACTTATTGAACGGGTCCATTTGTTTCTCACGCTAAGGGCCTCCGTGCCGTTGTAGGAAAAATGGACCGTAGCACCTCGATAATCCTGCGAAAACTGAGGTTTCATACAGCGAATGCTCGGCGTCAGGATATTGCCTACCGCACCAGGTAAAACGTCCTACAAATTTGTGCTGCACCTGTTTCTAATCGTGTGCTGAAACTTGGGCGTAGCACCCGGATTTGTTGGGTTTTCGGCAGGCAGCGTGTGTAGCTACACGGCACACCGCTGCCAGGCCGTTGTCGCTCCGGCTGAAACCTCAGGTTGCAATTGCATGCTCGTATTACAGGTGATCGGCGTCCACCACGGCCTTGGCGAACGCCTGCGGCGCTTCCTGCGGCAGGTTATGCCCGACACCTCCACTGATCAGCCGATATTCGTACTTGCCGGTAAACCGCTGTGCGTAGGCCTCGGCGGGTGGGTGAGGTGCACCGTTTGCATCGCCTTCCAGGGCAATGGTCGGTACGCCGATGCTCGGGAGCCTGGCTAGCTTGGCTTCAAGTGGGTCATAACGGGTTTCGCCCTGCGCCAGGCCCAGGCGCCAGCGATAGTTATGCACGGTGATCGCGACCTGATCGGGGTTGTCCAGCGCCTTCGCGCTGCGTTCGAACGTGGCATCGTCGAATGCCCACTTCGGAGAGGCGGTCTGCCAGATGAGTCTGGCAAAGGCGTGACGGTCCTTTTCATAGCCAGCCTGGCCACGTTCAGTGGCGAAGTAGTACTGGTACCACCACTGCAACTCCGCGCTGGGCGGCAGTGGCGCCTTGGCCGCTTCCTGGCTGCTGATCAGGTAGCCACTGACCGAAACCAGCGCTTTGACCCGCTCGGGCCACAGCGCCGAAACGATGTCGGCAGTACGAGCGCCCCAGTCGAAACCGGCCAGCACAGCGCGTTCCACGTGCAGCGCATCCATGAACGCGATGACGTCGCTGGCCAGTGCCGAAGGCTGGGCGTTGCGTGGCGTTTGCGCCGAGAGGAAGCGGGTTTCGCCGTAGCCGCGCACGTACGGCACCAGCACCCGGTAGCCCTGGGCGGCCAAGACCGGGGCAACGTCCTGGAAGCTGTGAATATCGTAGGGCCAGCCGTGCAGCAGGATCACCGCAGGGCCGTCGGCCGGGCCTTGTTCAACGTAGGCCACATCGAGCACACCGGCCTTGATGTGCTTCAGCGGGCCGAAGGTTTGTGCTGCAGTCACGGCTGACTGAGCCTGCGCTGGCGCGGCAAACGCTGCGCCAGCGCTGATAAGGGCAAGTGGCAACAAGGCACAGGCAAACAGGTTGGCGGATTTGAAGCGGCGTGGCGCGAGGGTGGGGCTGGCGTACATGAGGCGTCTCCTTGGCTTGGTTATCGGCGCTGTTGGATGCATGCCAGTAAAGAAGAGCGCTGTATCGCGGATGTGTCCGAATACCCTGCGGCGCGCGTTCTTGTGTGTCCGGTCTCATTTTTTACACACGAAGATACAAACACCCTTTATCGGCCCGGCGTGTCAGCTCTGCTACGATTCACGCCTTTCAGCCAAGGACCGGCCAGTGGAATACGTTGTCATCGCACCCCATCGCAGTGCATACCCCAAGCCTCTGCGGTTCGCCAAAGGCACGTTGCTGGAGGTGGGCCAGCGCTACGAGGGGGAACCAGGCTGGCAGGACTGGTACCTGTGTTGCTGTGACGGGCAGTTGCCGGGCTGGGTGCCGGCGCAGGTGATCGAGCGGCTCGGTGTGGGGCAGGGCAGGGCGCTTGAACACTATTCGGCGCATGAGCTCGATGCCGATCCGGGTCAGCGCGTATACAGGCTGCGGCAGCTTAACGGCTGGATGTGGTGCAGGCGCCTGAGCAATGGCGAACTGGGCTGGCTGCCGCTGGAAAAGCTGAAACCCGAGCGCTGAAAAACCATCTGATACGCTTTTTTCACGCCAACCTGAAGCTGTAACCGTATCAGCCCCACAACCGATAATGCTCTTCATCCCTACACACATTTGAAGAGGTTCCGATGGGCAAGCTCGCGCTGTTTCTGGGTGGCTTTCTGCTGTTGACCATTCTGATAGGCCTACTGGGTACTATCCCGCCAAGCTGACATTCCGCCGACCCTCCGGCCCGTCTCATTCGCCGACGGGCCAGCTTCCTGCCATCTCGACAAGGTTGTTGGTATACCGCTGGACTAGCGGTACCTGCAAGTCGTTCTCAAGTGCAAAGCGCTCGTGTACTCTCCCGCTCGCGTCATAATGGGTCGCAGTGCGGGCCGGTCTTTTGCCTTGGAGTCAATACATAGTGGAATGCAAGAAGGGCACTTCAGCCGTGCTGGAGTGGCGTAGCCGTTTTCTTACCGCAGGCACCCTCGACGAGGAAGAATACGATCAGGCATTGCGCAGCGCCGAAGCACTGGAGCAATCAGGTGTGATCACTGCAGTTGAATGGATCGAGCTGGTCAAGGCTGCCAATGTGGCACTGCTGCGCGTGCGATAAGTCCTTCTTTGCAAGGGGAAATCTGTCCACAAAAATCGTGGGTAGGTCTGTGGATAAAATGCTGTAAGCCAAGCCGGTAGAGGCTTCTGTTAAATTGAGCAGATTTTGAGCAGCCCTCAGCGGGCCCTTTGCAAACCCGCTTCACCCGCCTGGCGTAGTGCCAACAACAGTTCGCGGACCCGCGCCGGCAGCTCGCCAGCAGGGTAGACCGCATGCATCTGTGGGTCCTGGCCGGTGCTCGACGTCAGCCGGTAATCGGGGCACACCCGCACCAACCGCCCCGCCTTCACTTGCGCTTCGCCGACCCAGTCAGCCAGGCGAGCGATACCGGCACCCGCCAGCGTGCTGTGGTACACAGCATCGCCCGAACTCAAGCGCAGCCGTGGGTGGGGGCGCAGGCTGGTGATGCGGTCATCGCGGCAGAAGTGCCATGCCTTGAGGATGCGCGGGGCGGTGTGCAGGATCAGTGAGTGGTTGGCCAGCTCCTCTGGCTGCCGAGGGGTGCCGTGACGGGCCAGGTAATCCGGGCTGGCGTACACATGGCGTTGGTAACGCCACAGCGGATAGCCAATCAGCTCACTCGACTGCGGGAAAGCACCGCGGACCACGAAATCGAGCTTGTTCAACAGCGGGTCGGTGGCCTCATCGCCGTAGTGCACATCCAGGGTCACCTGGGGGTGGTGCTGGGAAAACGCCGCCAGTACCTCGGGCAATACGTGCTCGCCCAGTAATTGCGGCACCCCGAAGCGGATCCAGCCTTGCGCACTCCCCCTGAGCGCTGCCAGCTCATCGGTGGCATCCCGTTGCACATCCAGCAAGCGCTCCGCATGCGGCAGCAGGCGCTCACCGGCGTCGGTGAGGGTCACTGCATTGGCGTTGCGGTTGAGCAGCTTGCACCCGGTATTGTCTTCCAGCATCTGCACTGCGCGGGTGACAGCACTGGGCGAGCGCCCCAGGGCGCGGGCCGCGGCGACGAAGCTGCGCTTGTGCGCGACACTGACGAAGGCCTGGATTTCGCGAAGCATGTCCAACGCCATGAAGCTCTCCTTGTTGCAGTTTTTGCAATATGGCATTTCAACACACACGCGCCGCTTTGATTAGCCTTTGCAGTCTGCATTCACTGCCTGGAACCGCGTCATGATGGATATCGCCGTACTTTCCCTGTTCGCCTTCGCCGCTGGGCTGATCGACGCCGCCGTGGGGGGCGGCGGGCTGATTCAGATCCCGGCGCTGTTCAACGTGCTGCCCACCGCGCAACCGGCGGCACTGCTGGGCAGCAACAAGCTGGCGTCGGTGTGCGGCACGGCCTTCGCCGCGCGCTCGTTCATTCGCAAGGTGACCTTGGATTGGGGGCTGATCGTGCCGGCGGCCCTTAGCGCATTCGTCATGTCATTCGCCGGCGCCGCGACGGTGTCGCTGGTGCCGCCCAGCGTGATGCGCCCGGCGGTGCTGGTGCTGATCGTGCTGATGGCGATCTACACCTTCTGCAAGAAAGATTTTGGCACCCTGCACAAACCAGCGAAGATCGGCCGTAAGGAGCAGTGCCTGGCGGTATTGATTGGCGGTGCCATCGGGTTCTACGACGGCCTGTTCGGGCCAGGCACCGGTAGCTTCCTGATCTTCCTGTTCATCCGCTTCTTTGCCCTGGACTTCCTGCATGCCTCGGCCTCGGCCAAGGTGGTCAACATCGCCACCAACCTGGCGGCGCTGGTGTTCTTCGTGCCCACTGGTAACGTGTTGTACGCGATTGCCTTGCCGATGGCGGTGTGCAACATCCTTGGCGCGCTGACTGGCACCTGGCTGGCGGTGCGCAAGGGTGCAGGGTTTGTACGCGGGCTGTTCCTGATCCTGCTATGCGTGCTGATCGCCAAGCTGTCCTGGGACCTGCTGGCCGGTTGAGTCAGCTCACCTCGCGCTGCGCGTGCGCCTGTTCGACGCGGTTGCGGCCGCGGGCCTTGGCGCGGTACAGCGCCTCGTCAGCCCGTGCCATCAGTTCATCAAGGCTCGGCGCGGCCATGTCCGCGGCGCAGCCGTCCAGGCCAATGCTCACGGTAATCTGCAGGCGCGCATCGCGTTGGGCAAGGTGCAGGTCCTGCACCGCGCGGCGCAGGCGCTCGGCGGTGAACGTGGCGCGCTCCGGCGCAAGGCCCGCAAGCATGACCACGAACTCTTCGCCACCCATGCGCGCCAGCAGTTCACCGTCGTGTAACTGGTCCTGCAGAGTGCGGGCAAACTGGCGCAAGACCTGGTCCCCGACGGCGTGGCCGTGGCGGTCATTGATCGACTTGAAATGATCGATGTCGAGCATCATCAAGGTCAACGGCAGCGCCTGGGCATGCTTTTGGCGGCTGTCGAGCAGGGCGTTGGCGCGGCGGGTAAAGGCGCTGCGGGTCAGTACCCCGGTGAGGTGATCGATGGTGGCCTGATGGGCCAGGCGCGCCAGCAGGCTGCGATTGGCCTGGCTGACACAGGCCACTACCAACGGCCCGAGCACCAGCATGGCAATACCCAGGCGCGCCGACATCAACGTGGTGACCCCGGTTTCGCTTTGCGGCACGCTGAAATGCATGAGGTTTTGCGCCACGGCGACGATCAGCGTGCTGCCCGTCGTGAGCGTCAGCAGTGAAACCAGAAACGGCGAGTAGGTCCAGGCACACCACAGCAACGCCGCGATCGGGAAGGCAATGGCACCCGGCCCGCCAAAGGCAATGCTCAAGGCCAGTGATGCCAGCAGCATCAGCAAGGGCGCCAGGCGGATGGCCTGGGCACCGCTGCGCACCAGCGCGCGGACCGAAGGCGCGGTGAGCAATACTGGCAGCACCATTACGCTGGTCGAGAACTGCTCGCTGAACCACGCCAACCAGGTTGAGCGCAGCGATTGTTCGAACCACGGCGCGGCCATCACACAGGCCAGGCTGGCGGCCACCGCTGCACCTGCCGCGCAGGCGCCGAATACACTAAGCACGCCATGCGGGCTGCGCATGCGCCGGTGCAGGCGCGGCAGGCGTGACAGCAGCAGCCACACCGTCGCCACCGCCCCCAGGTTGCACAGGTTCAACCACAGGGCCGGGGCCCATTCGCTGCCACAGGCCAGGTCGGCAGCGACCATCGCCAGCCATACCAGGGTAAAACCGATCAGCCCGGCCTGGCGCGGGTAACGCAGCAACACGCCAGCCAAAACCGCATTGACGGGCCAGAACAGTGACAGGGATTCGATTGGCCGGGCCAGGATGCCACCCAGGGTCAGGGCGAAGGTCAGGCCGAACAGAGCGACATAGGGCAACAAGCGCGATTGGGCTGGAAAAACCATAGGATCGACCGACAAGCGGAGACGAAATCCAGGACAACGGCTGTAGGCACCTGGGGCAATATCGCGTCAGTGTGTTTCCACCCACCGGTTGGTGTCAATCTGCCCCAATCGTACTGGCTAATGCCGATTAGCCTCCATTATGTGCCGAGTTGGTCATAAGCCGTAGAACCAGGGCACCATCAGCACGGCCACCAGCATCACCAGCACGGTGAAGGGTACACCCACCTTGACGAAGTCGGCGAAGCGGTACTGGCCAGGGCCGAGCACCAAGGTGTTGACCGGCGAGGAAACTGGCGTCATGAACGCCGCCGAGGCTGCCAGGGCAACGATCATGGCGAACGGGTAGGGTGATAGGCCCAGCTGGGTTGCGGTGCTGATCGCCACGGGGGCCATCAGCACGGCGGTGGCGGTGTTGGAGATGAAAAGGCCGATTACCGCCGTGACCATGAACAGGCAGGCGAGCATGGCGATGGGCCCGGCGCCACCCAGCAGGCTGACCAGCCCGCCGACCGCCAGGTCGATGCCGCCGGTTTTCTGCAAGGCCTGGGCGAACGGCAGCATGCCGACGATCAACACCAGGCTTTGCCAGTGGATTGCGCGATACGCGCTGTTCATGTCGATGCAGCGCCCGGCGCCCATCAGCAGGCAGCCGATCAGCGCGGCGATCACGTTGGGCACCGCACCACTGACCATCAGCCCGACCATCACCGCCAGGCTGATCAAGGCATACGGTGCGCGGGTGCGGGCCGGCGCCACCTGGTCGATCTCGGCGGGCAGGCTCAGCACCAGGAAGTCCTTGGGTTGGCCTTGCAGCTGACGCACCGCCTTCCACGGGCCGACCACCAGCAGCGTGTCGCCCAGTTTCAGCGGTTCTTCCACCAGGCGCTCGTCGATGGCCGCCTGCTCGCGGCGCAAACCGACTACGTTAAGGCCATAGCGGGTGCGAAAGGCCATATCCAGAATACTTTTGCCGATCAGTTGCGAGCCTGGCGGCAGCGACACCTCGGCCATGCCCAGCTCCTGGGACTGGTCGATGAAGTAAGCGGCCTTGAAGTGCAGCGGTTCCAGCTGCATGGTCTGGCACAGGTTGCGCAGGTCGTCGTGGTTGGCGAACAGGTCGAGCAGCAGTACATCGCCCGGGTGCAGCACGGTGTTGGAGTCGGCGGCGATCACGCGGGTGGTGAACTTGTGCTGGCGCTCGATGCCGATCACGTTGGCGCCATGCCGGGTGCGCAACTCCAGCTCGCCGAGGGTATGGCCGATCAGCGGGGAGGTCGGGCGAATGCGCAGGCGCCGCTCGCGGCCGTTGAGCTTGTAGTCGAGCACCAGGTCGAGCAAGGTGCGGCGGCTTTCCACACGGCCGTCCTTGCGCACTTCGCCATTGAGCCAGTTGCGCGTCAGCAGCATGTAGCCGATGCCCAGTACCAGTATCACCAGGCCGAACGGGGTAAAGCTGAAAAAGCTGAAACCTTGCTCACCGTGGCGCACCAGTTCGCTGTGCACCACCACGTTGGGCGGTGTGGCGACCAGGCTGAGCATGCCGCTGATCAGGCCGGCAAAGCTCAGCGGCATCATCAGGCGGCTGGGCGAAATCTGCAGGCGTGCGGCGATGCTCAACACCACCGGGATGAAGATCGCGACCACCCCGGTGGAGCTCATCACCGAACCCAGCCCGGCCACCGATACCATCAGCAACACCAGCAGGCGCGCCTCGCTGTTGCCGGCCCGCTCGCTCATCCATTCGCCGATGCGGTAGGCAATGCCGGTGCGCACCAGCCCCTCGCCGATCACGAACAGCGCAGCGATCAGTACCACGTTGGGGTCGCTGAAGCCGGCCAGGGCCTGCTCCACGGTGAGGATGCCCGACAAGGGCAGGGCGAGGATCACCATCAGGGCGACCACGTCCATGCGCGGGCGGTTGATGACGAAGAGGACGACGACGACAGCCAGCAGGCCGAGGACCCAGAGCAGTTCCTGGTTCATGGGGCGGGGGTGTTCCTTCACTCAAGGGGCACGAAAGACAGTAGCAGTCAGTGTGGCAGCTTGTGCAGAAGGCGGTGTTGATGTGTTGCAGGGTTTGCGCGCGTGGTGAAACAAAAAGGGCCGCTGTTGCGGCCCGGTGTTGCATGAATCAGTGGCGGTGACGGCGATGCTTCTTGCCGTTGTTGTCACCCAGGTGGTTGCCGATGGCGCCACCGGCCGCGCCACCCAGGCCGGCACCGATGGTGGAGCCGGACGAACCGCCGACCTTGCCGCCCAGCAGCGAGCCGCCGGCCGAGCCCAGGCCACCGCCGATGGCGGCTTCGGTACGGTTGCCCTTGCGCGCGCCTACGGCGCTGCCTGCTGCGCCGCCCAGGCCGGCACCGATGGCCGCGCCGGTGCTGCCGCCCATCTGTTTGCCGACAATGTTACCCAGGGCACCGCCCAGGCCGCCGCCAATGGCGGCAGTGCCGTCACCGGCGAAAGCGCCTTGGCACAGCAGCAGGCCAAGGGCAAGGGAAGGCAAAGTCAGACGCATGATAGGAGCCTCGGAAGAATCATCAGGTTAGGTGTGGAGTGAACAGACGTATCAACGGTAATCGCGGTCACGGTAGCGACGGTCATCATCGTCGCGGTCATGCCGCTGGTGGTGGCGGTGGCCGCGATCGCCATCGCGCCATCCGCCATCGTCATCGCGGTAATGATGGTGGTGGCAGCCGGCGACCAACAGGAAGGCGGCTATCAACGAGAAGCTTGCAAGGCGGGTCATCACGATATAGGTCCTTGATCCGCTTAGGTTTACGGGGCACTTTGTGAGACTGCGTTCGATCCATTTGGTTTCCTTGGCGGGCACATTTTTGCTCTGCCAGCGATGGGTGGCGTGCTTGCCGGCTGCTGTTCTGTCCCGCTCGGTCATGGCTCGCCCGCGGCACCGGGCATAGACTTCAGCACAGGCCACAGCAAAGATGGCCACCTGCCACACGGTGAATCATGATGATCGCCCACACGCCCACATTGTTCGCCGCTGTTGCCCTGGTCGCGACCATCATGGCGTTCTGCCTGTTGCTGGTTGGCCAGTTCAACCGCCGCGACAACTTGCTGCTCACCGGCTGCGGCTTGCTTGCCCACGCCCTGGCTTATGTCTGCTATACCGTTTACGGCCACGCGCCGCTCTGGCTCAGCTATGGCGCCGGCAACAGCCTGTTGTCACTGGCCTTGGCGTTCTATTCGGCGAGCCTGTTCCGCGTGCGTGAGCAGCGGGTGCCTTGGCGGCTGGTGTGCAGCATCCCGGCGTTCATGCTGGTAGCGCTGATGCTGCTGCTCGACACCCTGGAGCCGCGCATGCTGCTGGCGACCCTGGTGTTGATGCTGCAATGCTCGCTGATCTTCTACTGGGCTCGGCGTCACGTCGAGCGGCCGGGCAGGGCGCACCTGTTGCTGGAGATCGGCGCCTTGATCAGCCTGATCGGGCTAGGCATGCGTGCGCTGGCGGTCATCAATGGCACCGCTGTGGAGATGCGCTACGACACCAGCAACCTCAAACAAAGCATTTCCGTGGCTATCGGCACGGTCACGGTAATGATGTATTCGCTCGGCCTGGTGCTGATGGCCAAGGAACGCAGCGAGTCACGCCTGCAGCACCTGGCCCTGCGCGATGTGCTCACGGGCACCTACAACCGCCGGGCGATTCTCGAGCGCTTTGCCTTGGAGCTGGACAGCGCCCGCGGCGAGCAGCGCAGCCTGGCCGTGGCGATGATCGACATTGACCATTTCAAGCGCATCAACGACCTGTACGGCCACTTGGCGGGTGATGAGGTGCTGTGCCATTGCGTGCGCCAATTGCAGCAACGCCTGCGCCAGGGCGACAGCCTTGGCCGTTATGGCGGTGAAGAGTTTTTGCTGCTGTTGCCACACACCACTCGCGACGGCGCCATGGCAGCGTTGCAGGGCTTGCGCGAGGCCATTGCCCGCAGCCCGGCGCTTTTCGCCGGTAACGAAATTGCACTGCGTTTCAGCGTCGGGCTGTGGTGCGCTGTGCCGGGCCCGCATGACAGCACCGCGGGCCTGCTCGCCCAAGCGGACGCCGCGCTGTACCAGGCCAAGGCGGCGGGGCGTAACACGGTGCACATGGCGGCGCTGCTCGGGGCCGGTTGAGTCACTTGGCCGGGTGGATGGCGAGGACCACGCCATTGGTGATCTGCACCAGCACATAGTGGTCACCCATGCGCACCCAGTGGCTTTCCTTCTCGGGCGCCGGCAGGCCCTTGGCTTTCCAGTCCGTCACCGTCTGGTCGTCGCGCTTGTATTGGTCGGGGGCCTTGTCGCCAACGTTGAGTTCACGGTTGTGTGTCTCCGGGGCGGTGATGCTTTCTTCGGCCGAAGGTGCAGCCGAAGCGGCCATGGGCAGGCAGGGAAGGGCTGCAAACAGCAGGGCAGGCAACAGACGGGGTGCATTCATGACGATCTCCTTTGGGGGCATGCCCTATCTGCGACAGCGGCGATGGCCGGACAATTCACTCTGGATGCCCGGCAATGCTAGAGTCGCTTTCTTTTTTGCCCCGAGGATGGAACATGCGAGCAATTCTGCCGATGGCTGCGGCGCTGGTATTGGTCGGTTGCGCTTCAGCGACCATGGATACGGCGCGCAGCGGCAAGCCGACCGTGCAGCTCGATTCGCGCAAGGCGCCTGAGCTGGTGGCCCAGTGCATCCAGTTCAGCTGGCAGAAAGAGGACGTGTTCGGGGACGATGCCAGTGGCTACCTGGAGCCGCGCAAGCAGGGCGGGCTGACGGTGTATACCCGTGAGGCGGAATCGTTTGTGGATGTGTATCCCCAGGGCGGCGGCACGCGGGTGGATTATTACGCGCAGAAGAACGACAGCGTGGCGCTGCAGCGTCGTGCGGCGGCGGCAACTTGCCTGTAGTGCGCAGATGGACAAAGGCGCAGACGGCGAGTGGCGTCTGCGCCAACAGCCCGACCGCCTGCCGTTGACTTACACCCTGCAGGCCATCAAGGCCTGATCAGGACAGGTAGCCACCGTCCACATTCAGCGAGGTGCCGGTGGTGTAGCTGGAGGCATCGCTGGCCAGGTACAGCACCGCGCCGGCCATTTCCTTGGGGTCGGCTACACGCTTGAGCGGGATCTGTTGCAGTGCGGCGTTGAGGATGGCGTCGTTCTTCACCAGTGCCGAGGCGAACTTGGTGTCGGTCAGGCCCGGCAGCAGGGCGTTGCAGCGGATGCCGAACTGCGCGCACTCCTTGGCGAACACCTTGGTCATGTTGATCACTGCGGCCTTGGTCACCGAGTAGATGCCCTGGAAATGGCCAGGCGAAACCCCGTTGATCGACGCCACGTTGATGATGCTGCCGCCACCGCTATCGCGCATCAGCTTGCCGGCTTCCACCGACATGAAGAAGTAGCCACGGATGTTCACGTCGACCGTTTTCTGGAAGGCGCTTACGTCCGTGTCCAGCACGTTGCAGAACTGTGGGTTGGTGGCGGCGTTGTTGACCAGCACATCCAGGCGCCCGAACTGTTCACGGATGCCGGCGAACACCTGCTGGATCTGTTCAAGTTCACCGATATGGCAGGCTACCGCAGTGGCCTTGCCGCCTGCCGCGATGATCGCCTCGGCCACCTGCTGGCAGCCTTCGAGCTTGCGGCTGGAGACGATCACATGGGCGCCCTGCTGGGCCAGCAAGTGGGCGATGGCTTCGCCGATGCCACGGCTGGCGCCGGAGACGAATGCAATCTTGCCATCGAGGTCGAACAGGTGGGTCTTGGACATGCTGTTTTCCTTGTTGTCTGTCGTCAGAGCGTGGACTTGGCGATGACCTGTAAGCTCATTTGCTCCAGCAACCGGTTCATGTGAATGAACTGGGCGAAGCGTTTGTCCTGGGTCTGGCCGTGATAAAAGCGGTAGTAGATCTGCTGGACGATGCCGGCCAGGCGGAACAGGCCATAGCAATAGTAGTAATCGAAGTTGTCCAGGCTGATGCCCGCGCGCTCGGCGTAGTAATCGACAAACTGGCGGCGGGTAAGCATGCCGGGGGCGTTGCTCGGTTGGCGGCGCATCAGCTGCACCGGTGCCGGGTCGCTAGCCTCGATCCAGTAAGCGAGGCTGTTGCCCAGATCCATCAGCGGGTCGCCGAGGGTGGTCATTTCCCAGTCGAGCACGCCAATGATGCGCATCGGGTTTTCGGCATCGAGGATGACGTTGTCGAAGCGGTAGTCGTTGTGCACGATGCCTGGGCGTGGGTGGTCCGCTGGCATCTTCTCGCGCAGCCAGGCAATCACCTGCTCCCAGCGCGGGGCATCCGGCGTCAGGGCCTTTTCGTAGCGGCTGGTCCAGCCTTCGATCTGGCGTTGTACATAGCCTTCCGGTTTGCCCAGGTCAGCCAGCCCGCAGGCCTGATAATCGACCTGGTGCAGCTCTACCAGGCGGTCTATGAAGCTTTTGCACAACGCCTCGGTACGCGTGGCATCCAGGTTCAGTTCGCTGGGGATGTCCGAACGCAGGATGATGCCTTTGACCCGTTCCATTACATAGAACTCACCGCCGATCAGCGCTTCATCGGTGCAGTGGGCATAGGCCTTGGGGCAGTATGGGAAACCGCTGTTGAGCTGGTTCAGGATGCGGAACTCGCGGCCCATGTCGTGGGCCGACTTGGCCTTCTGGCCGAACGGCGGGCGGCGCAGCACGAACTCTTGGCTGGGGTAGGCGACCAGGTAAGTGAGGTTGGAAGCGCCGCCGGGGAACTGGCTGATCTGTGGTGTGCCATCAAGGCCTGTGATGTGGGCCTTGAGGTAAGGATCGATGACGGCCGCGTCGAGTTCTTCGCCGGGGCGTACCTGGGTGGACTGGTCGGTGAGCGTCATGCGTTTGCCTTATTATAGATCGCAAGGATTATTGGCTAATCTAATGGCCTTGGCGTGTTGGAACAAGCGTGCCAGGCGCCATATAGGTGTGGGTGTTGCAGGCCGATCACTGTTCCGAATGCCTTGCACCGGGCAAAAAAAAACCGAAGCCGGTCAGGCTTCGGTTTTCGCATCGCTCGGCGTGCCCGTCACTCAGGAAGGGAACAGCTCGCTGAGTTTCATCGACAGCATCATGTCGCCTTCAACGCGCAGCTTACCGCCCATGAACGCCTGCATGCCGTCGGTTTCACCGCTGACGATACCCTTGAGGGTTTCGCTGTCCATCACCAGGGTGCAGTTGGCATCCGGGTTTTCACCTTCCTGCAGGTCGCAGGTGCCGTTCTTGACGATCAACGCGTAGTGCTTGTCTTCGTCGGTGATGTTGAAGCCGAACACCAGGTCCAGGCCTTCGGCTGCGGACGGGTTGAACTTCTCTTGCATCTTTTTCACGGCATCAGCTACGGAGGTCATGGCGCATTCCTTATAGAGTGATTTACACGTCCCCGCAGGGACACAACAGGCCGGGCTCATCGGTAGGTGATGAGCTCCGGCACCTTCAACAGTTGCACGTGGGCTTGGCTGTTGAAAGAAGCCAGTGCCACGTCGCGGCCGCGAAACTTCAGCTGGCTGAGCGACGTGTTGATGATCTGCCAGTTCAGCGCGAAGGCCTGACTGGGGGTAATACCGCTAACCAGGTGGAGCAGGGCGGCGATGGTGCCACCGGAGGTGAACACGGCGATGTTGTCGCCACTGCCAGCAGTGTCCAGCACCCGCTGCAGGCCGGCGTTGACCCGCGCGGTGAAAGCCTGCCAGGTCTCCAGGCCGTCGCCCTCGTGTTCGCCGGCGTGCCAGCGCTGCACCATCAGGGCGAACAGGCGCTGGAACTCGCTACGGTTCTGCACGCCATTACGCAGGATATGCCCGGCGTTCGGCTCATCGGCCATCAGGCCCGGCAGCAGGGCGCGGATAACGCCGTCGGCATCGAATTCGTTGAACGCCGGGTCGGTCTCGATGGCCGGGACGGCATGGCCATTACCTTTCAAGGTTTCCAGCGCCAGCCGCGCAGTGTCCTGCTGGCGCCGCAAGTTACCCGCCACACAGCGGTCCAGGCGCAGGCCAAGCTGAGCCAGGTGTTCGCCCAGCGCCTGGCTCTGCCGGATGCCCACGGGTGACAGCACGTCATAATCGTCGGCACCAAAGGAGGCTTGGCCATGTCGGATCAGGTAGAGGTTGCCCACGAAGTTGTCCGGCCGCTTGAAGGTTGATGCGAGGTTAGGATGCGCCGTACGGGCTGTCAACGAAAAAACATACAAGCGTTTGAAAAGGTTGTTTGAACTGTGTTGCCAGCGTTTGCCGCCGCTGGCAGCGCCACCGGCGCACCGGTATGCTTGCAGCAGTTTCGCGCGTTTCAAGCGCAAGTTCATAAAGGAGTCAACGTGGAGTTTCTTGCCGAATACGCAAGCTTTCTCGCTAAAACCGCCACCCTGGTGATCGCCCTCCTGGTGGTGTTGTCCGCCATCGCCGGCTTGCGCGGCAAGGGGCGGCGCAAGGCTGGCGGGCAGCTGCAGGTCACCCGCCTCAACGAGTTCTATAAAGAGCTGCGTGAGCGCCTGGAGTCGGGCCTGCTCGACAAGGCCCAGCTCAAAGCGTTGCGCAAGCAGCAGGCCAAGGCGGAAAAACAGCAGAAGAAAGGCAAGGCCGAAGAGAAAAGCCGGGTTTTCGTGCTCGACTTCGATGGCGACATAAAAGCGTCTGCCACCGAAAGCCTGCGCAACGAGATTACTGCACTGCTCACCCTCGCCACCTCGCGCGACGAAGTGGTGCTGCGCCTTGAAAGCGGCGGTGGCCTGGTGCATAGCTACGGCCTGGCTGCCTCGCAACTGGCGCGTATCCGCCAGGCCGGCATCCCGCTGACGGTGTGCATCGACAAGGTCGCCGCCAGCGGTGGTTACATGATGGCCTGCATCGGCGAGAAGATCGTCAGCGCACCCTTTGCCGTTCTGGGTTCGATTGGCGTGGTCGCGCAGCTGCCCAACATCAACCGCCTGTTGAAAAAGCACGACATCGACTTCGAGGTGCTGACCGCTGGCGAGTACAAGCGCACCCTGACCGTGTTCGGCGAGAATACCGAGAAGGGCCGGGAGAAGTTTCAGGAAGACCTGGACATCACTCACCAGCTGTTCAAGGACTTCGTCTCCCGCTATCGCCCGCAATTGCACATCGACGAAGTGGCCACCGGCGAAGTCTGGCTGGGCGTCGCGGCCCTGAATCGCCAGCTGGTGGACCAGTTGCAGACCAGCGACGAGTACCTCAGCGACCGCGCCCGCCACGCCAACCTGTTCCACCTGCACTACGCCGAGCGCAAGAGCCTGCAAGAGCGCATCGGCATGGCCGCTAGCGGTACGGTGGAGAACACCGTGGTGGGTTTGTGGAGCAAACTCGGCCGCTTGCGCTAACACCTTGAACCTCTTGAATATTTTTTATCTTCAGGGGGTTGCAAGGTTGGATGAATGAAGACATAATGGCGCCCATCGAAACGCAGCAAACTTTGAAAAAGATTCAGCGTTTCAAGGAGATAGAAGCGAAAGCAACTAGATCCGAACTTTGAGGCCGAGTAGCAAAGTGGTTATGCTCCGGATTGCAAATCCGTCTACGCCGGTTCGATTCCGACCTCGGCCTCCACCATTCGAAAGCCCCGCAGATTAACGTCTGCGGGGCTTTTATTTGTGCATCCGAAAAGACCGAGATTGCAACGATCTTAGAACAGCTGCTAGACCCATAGCGGACACCGCCCCAACACTATGTAACCAGTACCGGCCTCATCGCCGGCAAGCCGGCTCCCACAGACGTATAGCTAGTCCCCGGGCGCGCGCAGTACCTGTGGGAGCCGCGCTTGCCGGCGATGGGGCGCGAAGCGGCCCCGCCCTTATTGCCTGTCAGCCAGCAGATGGCTCTGGTACCTCCGCCAGCGAAACCCCCTTCGGGTACACGCTAATAAACGCGCTGATCGCGGCCGTGTCCTGATCATCGATGTTGATCTTCGGCGTTTGAGACGATCGGCTTAGCTGCGAGGCAATATTGGCCGCCTTCAAGGCGTGTTCAATCTGCTGGCTGCCCGGGCTGTTGTAAACCACCACATGGGTGCCCGTGGCCTCTTTGGTAAGCATCAATTGCTTGATCTGAACCCTGACGCCAGCTTTCGTCAGGGCTACGGCGATCTGCTTGGAGAAGGCCAGGGCTTCGTCGTCATTTTTAACGATATTGAGCAGCACGGTCGGCGTTGCCTTGGCTTTAGCCAATTCCGCCGCCAATGCCGTGAATGCGGCCTGTGCCTGCACCGTCAGCTTCCGTGGCTGCAGGTGCGCTTGGGCTTGCGCTCGGGCCTGTTGTGCCGCGTGCTCTGCTGCACGCAGGCGCGCCGTCAACTCCAGGTTCTGCTGAGTGAGCGCGTCGATTTTCAGCTGCGATTGCGCGGCGGACTGGTTGGCGCTGGCGATGAGTTGGCTGGCGTTTTCCATCGACTGGTCCGAGTGCTTGGTCTGCACCTCGGATGTCAGCTGCGCTAGGATGACCGCACAGGCCGAGATCAGTGCAGCAATGATGGCGGTGGCCGTTGCAATGGTATGAATCAGGCTGGCGTTATCGGCAGAAATTTCTGACATGGTCGTATTCTTGAGGTTTATGTCTTTTTCTTGGGCGTGCGGTATCGAAAGCTGTGGCAGATTGCCATAAACGTTCGGTGCAAGCGACTTTTGCGGCCGGGGTGTTGAACCGGCGCACGGAGGCGAGCCCAGAAAAAGAAAAACCCGCCAACAAGTGGCGGGCCTAAAGAACGTACGAAGCAGTGCCAGTATGCCGAAGCACTTGTCGTAAATTCGTGAACAAACTGTGGTCAAGTTGTCCTGTTTGCTCGGGTTTCGTGAAGCATAAAAAAAGCCCGCCATGAAGGCGGGCAAGGAGCGTTTGAAGGGAAAGTCTGTAGGCTGGGGCCCGTAGGTTAAGTCAGCATTAACCGTAGGGCATTGACCGTGGCAGGCGATGCGCCTATACAGGCGTGCTATTTTCCCAGGAGCCACCATGCACGAAGAAGACGACCTGCCCGAGCCCGAGCACGATCACCTGCTCGACCATGAATTTCTTCATGACGGCTTCGAGCCCGAGGCGGATGCCCAAGGCGCCGAAGACGATATCGAAGAAGACCATGAACAGCTGGATGACCTCGATGACGACGAGGACGATCATCCAGCCTGGCATGACGACGTGGACGACTGACTCAGCGCCCGTCCAGCGAGAAGCGCCCCGGTCCGCTCACAGCCAGCATCAGCAGGCCGCCGACAATGCTCAGGTTCTTCAGGAACTGGGTCATGTTAGCGGAGCGTTCAGGGTCGATCATGTTCCAGAAAGGGTGGCCGATCAGCGCAGTGCCCAGCACGAACAGGGCGAACAGGAAGGCCAGTGGGCGGGTATAAAAGCCCAGGATCAGGATGATGGCAACGAAGAACTCCATGATCACGGCAACCGCTGCGGCGACCATCGGCGCAGGGGCTCCCAGTGAAGTCATATAGCTGACCGTGCCTTCGAAGCCGGTCAGCTTGGCCCAGCCGGATATCACGAAAAGGATCATCAGTAGCACGCGGGCGATCAGGATAATGGCGTCGCGTTGACCAGCGAACAGGGAGTAGCGCATGGCGGCATTCCAGTGGACGGTGACAAGCTCCACTCTAGCAGTTGCGTGAATTTCCGCTGCGCAGCAAAAAGGCGCCCCAAGGGGCGCCTTTTTTACAGGAATATGGTGCGAGTGGCGGGACTCGAACCCGCAAGGCTCACGCCGACAGATTTTAAGTCTGCTGTGTATACCAATTCCACCACACTCGCACGCTTGAAAGGGTCATGAAGACCGGCGCGCTTCCAGGCAGAAGGGCCATGCAATCAAGGCCGCTTTATAACCCATTGTTATAGTTGAGTCAACTACAGCACCTATGATCAAAGGATTGAAGGGCCAAGTAAAAGGGCAATTGACACCTTGCTGTCATTAGGCCACTGTGCCCTCTTTGGTTGGATCCAATGGGTTCACGTCATGTCTCAGGCCAGTTCGTCCACTGTCAGCGGCCGCATTGTTCGCCCAAGGCTCCTCTGGCGCCTGTTGTTGCTGCTGGTGTTAATGCTGGGAGGCTTTCTTTATCTCTGCCTTGTGTGCCTGGGTGGCTACTTGGTGATGCAGGGGTTCGACGTGGAATACCCTCTGCGGCAGCGCCTGATGGCACTGGGCGGCGGTGGCCTGATCCTGCTGGTGGGCCTGTGGCTGCTGAAGGTGGCGATGCCTCGGCGAATCACCCCGGTGCTCATCGAGTCGGAGCGCTGAATTCAGTTGCCACGCAGGCGGACTCAAGCGAGTACTATTGCCTAAGTTAACTTCGTCCCTCCCGCTGTGCCTGTGGAGTTTGCATGGTTTCAGCTGACTGCATCGATCAACCTGTCATGACCGCCAACCGCTATGAGCAGTTGGTGCAGTCGGTTGTGGACTACGCCATCTACATGCTCGACCCCTCTGGCCGGGTGGTGTCCTGGAACGCAGGTGCCGAGCGGATTAAAGGCTATCGCGCCGACGAAGTCATTGGCCGGCATTTTTCGCTGTTTTTCACCCCCCAGGATTGCGTCGACGGGCGCCCCGATTACCTGCTCAACCAAGCCTTGGAGCAGGGGGTGGCCCAGGACGAAGGTTGGCGAGTGCGCAAGGACGGCACGCAGTTCTGGGCGCTGGCCGCCCTCGATGTGATTCGAGACGACCTGGGGCAGATCATCGGGCTGGCCAAGGTCACCCGGGACATCACCGACCGACGTGAGACGGCGTTGCAGCTCGATGCTGTTAGGGCACAGCTGTTCCAGGCGCAGAAACTCGAGGCGCTTGGCCAGCTGACGGGCGGGTTGGCGCACGATTTCAACAACCTGCTGACCATCATCCTGACGTCGGCCAAGCTGGCGTTGGCCAGCCAGGACCCGGCCCGCGTGCAGCGCATGCTCGAGCACATCATCGATGCCGGCCAGCGTGGTACCGAGCTGACGCAGCAATTGCTTGCATTCGCCCGGCATCGGCAACTGGCTGTTTCGCTGATCGAGCCTGCCACGCTGATGGTGTCTACCCGTAGCTTGCTGGAGCATGCGTTGCCGCGCGACATCGAGCTGCAGCAGCGTCTGCAGCCCGGTTTGCCAATGATCGAGGTGGATGCCGGGCAGTTGCAGATGGTGCTGCTCAACCTGCTCTTCAACGCGCGTGACGCGATCGGCGAGCGCGGCACCATCTGCATCGAGATCGAGGCTGTCGAACTCAAGGGTGAGGTGGAAGGGTTGCTCGGCCCGTTCGTGTGTTTTGAAGTGCGCGACAGCGGGGCCGGCATCGACCCCCAGGTGTTGCAGCGTATTTTCGAGCCGTTCTTCACCACCAAGCCGTTTGGCAAGGGTACAGGCCTTGGGCTCAGCCAGGCCTACGGCTTTGCCAAGCAGAGCAATGGCGCAATTACCGTGGACAGTACGCTTGGCAAGGGCACGTGCATGCGCCTCTATCTGCCGGCGTCTGTCCAGGATGGGCACGCTAAACTCAACAGGTAGCCACCATGGTTCAGGCACTCAAGCGGCTGTTGACGGGGATCGAAGGGCTCGACGCGCTGCTTAAGGGCGGCCTGGTGGCGGGCGCCTCGTACATCATTCAAGGCCCGCCCGGCGCGGGCAAGACCATTCTCGCCAACCAGTTGGCCTGCGGCCATGTGCGGGAGGGGGGCCGGGTGCTGGTGGCGACCTTGCTCAGTGAGTCTCATGAGCGGTTGTTCCAGTACCTGGCGACCCTGGAATTTTTCGACCCGAGCCTGGTGGGTGATCAGATCCAGTTCGTCAGCGCCTTCGATACCCTGGAGCAGGAGGGGCTCGATGCGGTGGTCAAACTGCTGCGCCAGGAAATCGGCCGGCAGCAGGCCAGCCTGCTGATCGTCGATGGCGTGCTCAATGCCCGGGTGCGCGCCGAAACGACCCTGGACACCAAAAAGTTCGTTTCCGAGCTGCAGGGGCACGCTGCTTTCGCAGGCTGCACCGTGTTGCTGCTGACCAGTGCACGGCTGGATGAAGGCAGCCCGGAGCACACCATGGTCGATGGCGTGATCGAACTGGGCGAACAGCTGGTGGGCAGCCGCGCCGTGCGCCATGTACAGCTGCGCAAGACACGCGGCAGTGGGGCGCTGTCGGGGCGCCACGAGTGCCTCATCGACGAGGCCGGGATGCATGTCTACCCGCGCCTGGAGGCGTTGTACGGCCATCCCAGCCAGCTGGGTTGTGCCGAGCTGAGCAGGGTCACGACGGGTGTTCCGGGGCTGGATGAAATGCTCGGTGGCGGCCTGACCACAGGGTCTGTCAGCCTGCTGATGGGGCCTTCGGGCATCGGCAAGACTTCCTTGGGCCTGGCCTTTCTTGGCGCGGCCACCGCCGAGGCGCCTGCGTTGCACTTCGGCTTCTATGAACCCCCTGCAAGGCTTCGCCACAAGGCCGCGGCGCTGGGTTACGATTTCGCTGCGCTGGAGCGCCAGGGCACCCTGCAGTTGTGCTGGCAGCCGACCACTGAGGCTTTGCTGGACCAGGTCGGGGCACGCCTGTTGGAACGCGTCGAGCAGCAGGGCAGCAAGCGTGTGCTGATCGACAGCCTGGGTGCGTTCAGCCGCCTGGCGGTCGACCCTGCGCGCCTCAATGCGTTCTTCCGGGCACTGACCGGTGAGCTGCGGGCACGTGATGTAAGCGTAATGCTCACCTGGGAGATGCGTGACCTTTTTGGTTCGGAAATCACCGCGCCGGCGCCCGACCTGTCGAGCATCGTCGACAACCTCATACTGATGCGCTTTGTCGAGCTCGACTCGCAGCTGCGGCGCATGCTGTCGATCCTCAAGGTGCGCGACAGCCACCATGACCCCGCGTTGCACGAGCTGAACATAGGGCCGCAAGGGATCACCCTGCGCAAGGCCTTCGAGGGCGCCTGCGGCGTGCTCTCGGGTACCCCGTTGCCGCAAGGCAACGGGTGACGGAGCCAACCGATGAGCACCATCCTGATCGTCGATGACGAATACCTGATTGCCGATATCCTGGGCTTTGCCCTGGAGGACGAAGGCTTTCTGGTAGAAAAGGCGAGCAATGGGCGCAAGGCCCTGGAAGCGCTGACGGACAAGCGCGTGGAGCTGGTGATTACCGACTACATGATGCCGGTGCTCAATGGTGAGGAGCTGGTACTGGCAATACGCAAGGAGCTGCAGTTGCCTGACCTGCCGGTGATCCTGATGAGCGGCGCCCAGGCCAGCCAAGGACGTCCGGAGCTGTTCGCCGCAGTGTTCGACAAGCCGTTCGACATGGACAAGATGATTGCCAAGGTGCGTGAGCTGCTGGAAGCCTGAGGTTCAGGCTGCAGCCAATGCCAAGCGTTCGATCAAGCGCGTCCGTGCGGCTTGAAGCGAGGCACTCAGTGTTGGTCGTCGTGTTTTTCCGGGGCCGGGCTGCCAGCCTGAATACGCTTGAAGATTTCTTCGCGGTGCACCTGAACATCTTTCGGTGCATCGATGCCAATCCTCACCTGCATCCCTTTGACGCCCAGAATGGTGACTTTGATGTCATCGTTGATGACGATGCTTTCGCCAACCTTACGGGTGAGTATCAGCATGTAATTCTCCTTGGTGATGTAAAAATCCGCTTGGCCAGGTGCCATAGCGGTGGGAGCCTGTCCCTCTTCCTCTCATTAAAGACGCTTTCGGCGGATATTAATTCCCCGTAAGACAAATTCTGTTGTGTGTCTTTAGTTGCAGGTGCCGATTTAAACGCGCCTGGCGTGTCGGCGAAGGTGGTCGGTGGCAAGGATAGGGCGCTTCGGCCTTAATGGGAAATTTCTCTGCATGATTGGGCAGATAGTCGGGTTCAATCATCATCGGTATTTTCAAGGGCCTGGAGAAACAACAGCAACGCCACTTCTTCCGTGTCCAGCCCTTTGCGTACGCGGCGCCCTGGCAGGGCGGCCAGGCGGCCCAACGCGTAATGCTCAAGCACTGCGGGATGAATGTAGCAACGCCTGCACACTGCCGGTGTGTTGCCCAAGCGCTGGGCAACCTGCTTGACGATGGTTGCAACCTGGCGCTTGGCTTCGGTTTCCGGCTCCCAGGCCAAGGGCCTGAGAAGGCTCAGCGCCAGGCTGCTGCCCGCCCAGGTGCGGTAATCCTTTGCGGTAAAATCGGCGCCGGTCAGTTGCTGGAGGAACTGATTGACCTCGCTGGAGCCCACGCTGTGTCGCTGGCCGTCCTCGTCCAGGTACTGGAACAGCGCCTGCCCGGGCAACTCCATGCAGCGCTTGAGCAGGTTTGCCAGGCGCCGGTCGCGCAGGGTGACGTTGTGCTCCACGCCACGCTTGCCGCGGAACTGGAACCGGATGGTGCTGCCCTCGACCTTGACATGCCGGTTGCGCAGGGTGGTCAGGCCATAGGACTTGTTGTCACGCAGGTAGCGCTGGTTGCCGATGCGGATCAGCGTGTGGTCCAGCAGGCTGACCACCAGCGCCATGACTTTTTCCCGGTCCAGCCCCGGGCGCGCCAGGTGGGCTTCCAGCTGCGCACGCAGCTTGGGCAAGGCCTGGGCAAAGGCCAGCATGCGCCCGTACTTGTGCTGGTCGCGCAGTTCACGCCATTGGGCGTGATAGCGGTACTGCTTGCGGCCGCGGGCGTCGAGCCCGGTGGCTTGCAGGTGGCCTTGCGGGTCGGCGCAAATCCACACATCGGTGTAGGCCGGCGGGATCACCAGGGCGGCAATGCGCGCCAGGGTGTCGCTGTCGCGCACGCGTTGGCCTTGCGCATCAAGGTAGATGAAGCGGTCGCGCCAGCGCCGCCGGGTCAGGCCGGGCTGGCTGTCTTCAACGTAATGCAGGCTGGGCGGCAGGGTGCAGTCGAGCATTGCGGTGGGCCTCGATCAGGTTTCTGATCAATGGACAACGGCCGCACGGCCGATGCTCAGCCCAACAGCGCGACCGATTTGATCTGTGCGTACAAGGCCTGGCCTGGGTGCAGGCCAAGCTGGTCTGCCGAGAAGCGGGTGATGCGTGCCAGCAAGGCGTTGCCGCCGACGTCCAGGCTGACCAGCACATGTGCCGGGTTGTCCGCCGGGCGTGTTTCACGCACCCGTACCGCCAGCCGGTTGAGGATGCTCGAGGCGCTGTCTGCCGCCAGCGTCAGGCTCACATCGCGGGCCTGGACCTTTACCCGCAAGGTGCTGCCCATGCTGTGCGCAGGGTGGGCGATGCGCAGCAACGGTGCGTCGCCACCGGGCAGGCGCAGGTCGAGCAGGTCGTAATAAGGGTCGTGGCCAACCACTATGCCCTCGAACACAACGCCGGCATCCTCGCCCTGGGCCAGCGACAGGTCCAGCCGTGCAAGCGTCTCGCCAATCGGCCCGCTGGCCATGGCTTTGCCTTGCTCCAGCAACACCAGGTGGTCGGCCAGCCGCGCCACTTCGTCCTGGGCATGGCTTACGTACACCAGCGGGATATCCAGCTCGTCGTGCAGGCGCTCAAGGTATGGCAGGATTTCCCGTTTGCGTGGCCCGTCGAGGGCGGCGAGGGGCTCGTCCATCAACAGCAGGCGCGGGCTGCTGAGCAGCGCCCTGGCGATACCGACGCGCTGAGCCTCGCCGCCGGACAAGGTAGCCGGCCGGCGTTCGAGCAGGTGGCCGATGCCCAGCAACTGGCACGCCTGGTCGAGGCTGACCTTGCGCGCGCCTGGCGCAATCCGTCGCCAGCCGAACTCCAGGTTGCCGCGCACCGAAAGGTGTGCAAACAGGCTGGCCTCCTGAAACACGTAGCCCACGGGCCGCAGGTGCGGCGCCTGGAAATAGCCACGCGCACTGTCCTCCCACACCTCGCCATTGACTTCGACGTAGGCGCTGGCAGCCCGCTCCAGCCCGGCCAGGCAGCGCAGGCAGGAGGTTTTGCCCGAGCCTGAATGGCCAAACAATGCGCTGATGCCGCGGCCAGGTAACTGCAGGTCGACATCCAGGGTGAAGTCGTCGCGCGCCAGTTTCAGGCGCGCCACAATTGATCCAGTCATTTCAGCTCCAGCCAGCCTTGTCGCGGCGCCCGGCGTACAGCAGGAGCAGCACCAGGAACGAGAACACCAGCATGGCACCGGCCAGCCAGTGGGCTTGAGAATACTCCATGGCCTCGACGTGATCGAAGATCTGCACTGAGACTACGCGGGTCTTGTCGGGGATGTTGCCACCGATCATCAGCACCACGCCGAATTCCCCCACGGTGTGGGCGAAGCCGAGGATGCTGGCGGTGACGAAGCCGGGGCGTGCCAGCGGCAGCACCACATGGACGAATGTGTCCCAAGGGCTGGCGCGCAGGGTGGCGGCGACTTCCAGCGGGCGCTGGCCGATCGCGCCGAAAGCATTCTGCAAGGGCTGCACCACGAACGGCATGGAGTACACCGTCGACCCGATCACCAGCCCGGTGAAGCTGAACACCACACTGCCCAGGCCCAATGCCTGGGTACCCTGGCCCAGCCAGCCGTGCGGGCCAAGGGCGATCAGCAGGTAAAAGCCGATCACCGTAGGGGGCAGGACCAGCGGCAGCGCCACTACTGCGCCCACCGGCCCGCGCAGCCAGGAACGCGTGCGCGCCAGCCACCAGGCGATGGGGGTGCCGATGACCAGCAGGATGAAGGTGGTCAGGCTGGCCAGTTTGACGGTCAGCCAGATTGCACCCAGGTCACCGGCGTCCAGTGGCATCAGAGTTCATAGCCGTAAGATTTGATCACCGCAGCGGCTTTCGGGCCTTTCAGGTATTCCACCAGGGCTTTGGCAGCCGCGTTGTCCTTGCCTTTATTGAGGATCACGGCGTCCTGGCGGATGGGGTCGTGCAGGTTGGATGGCACGATCCAGGCCGAACCGTTGGTTACCTTGCCGTCCTTGTAGATCTGCGACAGGGCAACGAAGCCCAGCTCGGCGTTGCCGGTGGAAACGAACTGGAAGGCCTGGGTGATGTTCTGGCCCTCCACGATCTTGCCCTTGGTGGCTTCGGCCAGTTTCAGTTTGCCCAGTACCTGCGTGGCGGCAAGGCCATAAGGTGCGGCTTTAGGGTTGGCGATGGACAGGTGCTTGAAGTCGTTCTTCTGCAGTACTTCGCCCTTGGCGTCGACGTAGCCTTCTTGCGCCGACCACAGGGCCAAGGTGCCGATGGCGTAGGTGAAGCGTGAACCGGGGACGATTTCCTTTTCGTCTTCAAGCTTCTTCGGGGTGCTGTCGTCAGCGGCGAGGAACACCTCGAACGGGGCGCCGTTCTTGATCTGCGCGTAGAACTGCCCGGTGGCGCCGTAGGCTGCGACCAGCTTGTGGCCGGTGTCTTTCTCGAAGTCTTTGGCAATGGCCTGGATCGGCGCGGTGAAGTTGGCGGCGACCGCGACCTGCACCTCGTCGGCCCAGGCGCTGTTGAGGGAAATCAGGCTGACGAAGGCGGTGGTGGCCAGGTGGGGCAGACGGATGCGCATGAATACAGCTCCTAGAGGTTATCGTTATAGCGCCAACTATATAGCGATAGGCCATTGGCCGGGAAGGGGCTGCACAGGCTGGATCTTTTCAGCGCGTTATAAGCGCCAATGCGCTAGCGGCAATCTCCTGGGTCAGCTGCTGTGCAGGGGCATGCTTGCCCAGCCGCAACGCCTGGCCCGACCACAAATTGCTGTAGTCGCTAATGCCCTGTGGGTCGGTGATTGCCCGCAGCGGCATCAGCGCACCGCCGGCCAGCGGGAAGCGCGGCGCCAGCGCACTCATTGGCCCCAGTTCGCGCATGATGCGGTTGTTGATACCGCGTGCCGGGCGCCCGGTGAACAGGTTGGTCAGGGCTGTATCGCTGGCCGATGCGCTGTCCAGCGCATGGCGGTGGGCTGAAGATACCTTGGCCTCGGGGCAGAACAGGTAAGCAGTGCCGATCTGCACGGCGCTGGCACCCAGGGCCAGCGCCGCGACCAGGCCGCGATGGTCAGCGATGCCGCCTGCGGCGATCACCGGCAGGCCCACCGCGTCGGCTATTTGCGGTACCAGGGCAAACGTGCCGATCTGGCTGGTGATGTCTTCGCTTAGGAACATGCCGCGATGGCCGCCAGCCTCATAACCCATGGCAATGATCGCGTCGCAGCCATTGGCCTCGAGCCACAGTGCTTCCTCAACCGTGGTGGCGCTGGACAGCACCTTGGCACCGGTGGCCTTTACCCGTTGCAGCAATGCCGCCTCTGGCAGGCCAAAGTGAAAGCTCACCACCTCTGGGCGCAATTGCTCGACCAACTGGCAGCTTTGCTCATCGAAAGGTGCGCGGTTGGAGACGGGTGTGGGGGCCTGGAAGTCGGCGCCGACTTCGTCGTAATAGGGCTTGAGCGCCTGCTTCCACCGCGCGTCGCGGTCGCTGTCCGGGGCGGGCGGCTGGTGGCAGAAAAAATTCAGGTTCAGCGGGCGGCCCGGGCAAGCGCTGCGAAAGGCGGCGATCTCGCCACGCACCTGATCACCGGTGAGCATGGCGCAGGGCAGGGCGCCAAGGCCCCCGGCGTTGGCCACGGCGATGGCCATGGCCGAGCCGCTGGCCCCGGCCATGGGCGCCTGGAGGATGGGCAACTCGATGCCCAGCAGATCGAGGATACGACGGTCGGGCCAGTTGCTCATGCAGTTCTCCTTGGCGCGCAGCCTTACAGTGCCTTGCTCACCTGAATGTCGCTGATCTTGTCGGCGTCGTCGCCGTGGATCTTGCGCAAGGCATCGAGGGCCTGCTCTTGCGAGGCGTCGGGCATGACGGCGAAATCCCAGCGGCGCTCGCCGTCGAGCTTGTATTTGATGACGTACTTGATGTTCTGGGTCATGGCAGTCTTATCTGAGTTTCGACGACGAGCGACGGATGATCTTGATCTTGTGGCTCAAGGTTGGCTTGCGCGTTACCGAGATCGGGCGGGTGGTCACGGTGTCGATGGTGATGTTCCAGAAACCGGTGCTGGGTACCGTGATCTTGGCCGGGAAGTCAACGAACTGGCCGCCGTGGTAGGTGTGGCGACCGCCGTTTTTGAAGCTGCGGAAGTTGGCGTCGTTCATCAGGCGGATGTTGCAGCGCTGAGAACACTCGATGACGACGATGTCGTCCTCGTTGAGGTGCTCGCGCTGGTGTACGAATTTCATGGAGTGCTCCACAAGGTCTGGTTCTGCAAACGCAAACGATAACACGATGTCGGGTTTCGCTGCCGCGCCTGATGGCAAGGGGCTAGATAAATCTGCCAGTTCACGGAGCAAAATGGCCTGGCGGTGGTCCTATGCATTCTTGACAGCTGAGGTGCGGCAAATGAAGTGGATGGTAGCGGCGTTGTCCCTGGCGCTGGGTGGATGTGTCAGCGTGTCTGAGCTTGAGCAGTCGCATGAAACGCTGGATGTGATCTCTGGCAAGACGCCGCGCGAGTACGCCGACTGCGTCAAGAATGAACTGGCCGATACCCGCGACCCGCTGGTCGAAGAACAGCGTGACGACGGGCTGCGCCTGATCGTGCCGCAAAAGCTGACAGCTGGCGCCGGGCCGGCGGCACTGGTGGACATCGACAAGCGCGGCAGCGGCAGCAGCATCAAGCTGCACGAGCGCCTGAACAACTTCCCCCTGCGCCTGGGTGATGTGCGCACGGCAGCGACCAAATGCATCTCCGGCAGTTGATCTGGCGCAATTAATGCGCGGTTAACAGGCCTTTTGCCATCCCTTGGTCGGGGTTGGCGTTGTTGCGAATTGCCTTACACGGCTAGTATCCATTTGCTTATGTTTTTTAAGCCTAAGCTTATAACAAAAGAAATGGAGATTCGTGATGACCCTGTTGAGTCGAGTCGTGATCGGCAGCGCGCTGATCCTGGCCTGGCCCATGGCGCACGCCGCTGATGGCCAGAAGATCTTTACCCAGGGCGGGAGTAACCCCGCCGCCATGGCCTGCCTTGGCTGCCATGGCCCGGATGGCAAAGGCATCGCCGCCGCTGGCTTCCCGCGCCTGGCGGGATTGCCGGCCGGCTACCTGAGCAAACAATTGCACGACTGGCGCACGGGCAGCCGCAAGCAGCCGGTGATGGAACCGCTGGCAAAAGCGCTGACAGACGACGAAATCAAGGCGGTCAGCAGCTACCTGGCCGGCCTGCCGGGCGACCCTGCACCCACCGTGCGTCGTCAGCAGATCGCCAACGACCCCACCACGCGCCTGGCCCTGTACGGTGACTGGAGCCGGCAAATACCCGGTTGTGTGCAGTGCCATGGCCCAGGTGGCAGCGGTGTCGGTGAGCACTTTCCACCGCTGGCTGGGCAGCCTGCCAGTTACCTGGTGGCACAGCTCAACGGCTGGCGCGACGGCAGCCGCAGCAACGACCCCAACCAGCTGATGGTCGGTGTGGCCAAGGCCATGACCGACGATGAAGTCGTGGCCATCGCCGAGTTCTTCGCCAACCCCGCCAGCCCGGAGGTCAAGCCATGAAAGCCTGGATGCCGACTTTGCTGCTTTTAGCGGTGGGCAGTGCCCTCGCTGTGCCCATCACCATGGAAGACCAGTCGCAATTGACCGTTGCGCCCGCTCAGAACGCGGCGCAATTCGCCCCGCCGGCCGAAGGCGAACTGCCGGACAACGCCTTCGGCAAGCTGGTTCGCGAAGGCCATGCGTTGTTCGTCGATACCCGCCGCTTGATGCCGGACGCCGTGGGCAACGGCATGAACTGCAGCAACTGCCACCTGGACCAGGGGCGCCTGGCACATTCTGCGCCGATGTGGGGTGCTTACCCGATGTACCCGGCTTATCGCAAGAAAAACGACAAGGTCAACACCTATGCCGAACGCATTCAGGGCTGCTTCCAGTTCAGCATGAACGGCAAGCCGCCAGCGGCCGATAGCCCGCAGATGACGGCGCTGTCGGCATACGCCTACTGGCTGTCGACCAAGGCGCCTACAGGCGTGGAGCTTGCCGGGCGCGGGTACCCCGACGTGCCACAGCCGCAGGGTGGCTATGACTTCAAGCGTGGCCAACAGGTTTACCGCGAGCAGTGCGCCATCTGCCACGGCGACAAGGGTGAAGGCCAGAAAGTAGCCGGTGAATATGTGATGCCGCCGTTGTGGGGCAAGGATTCCTACAATTGGGGCGCCGGTATGCACCGTATCAACACGGCGGCTTCCTTCATCAAATACAACATGCCGCTGGGCAAGCCGGGCAGCTTGAGTGACCAACAGGCGTGGGACGTGGCGGCCTGGATCAACCGCCATGAGCGCCCGCAAGACCCTCGGCTGGTGGAGGGCTCGGTCGAGAAGACCCGGTTGAAGTTCCATGCCAATGACGGGGTCAACCTGTATGGGCAGAAGGTCGAGGGTGTGTTGATCGGGCAGGGGACGGGTGGTTGACGGTGATGCCGACAGTCGTCGAGGGTCGTAATATTTACGAACCCTCGGAACTATCTACACTGGGTTATCTCTATGATCCCATTGGTCGTCTGCAGGCGGGGCATTGTAAGGTGTCTTCCGCCTGATTAGACTGCGCCGAATTCCACAGTGTCTGCCTTATTTTAAGGACGTATATGATCAAGAAATGCTTGTTCCCGGCAGCCGGTTACGGCACTCGCTTCCTGCCTGCTACCAAAGCCATGCCCAAGGAAATGCTGCCGGTGGTCAACAAGCCACTGATCCAGTATGGCGTTGAAGAGGCCCTGGACGCTGGCCTGAACGAGATTTCCATCGTCACCGGCCGTGGCAAGCGCGCCCTGGAAGACCACTTCGACATCAGCTACGAGCTGGAAAACCAGATCAAGGGCACCGACAAGGAAAAATACCTGGTCGGTATCCGCCGCCTGCTCAACGAGTGCTCGTTCTCCTACACCCGCCAGACCGAAATGAAAGGCCTGGGCCATGCCATTCTGACCGGCCAGCCGCTGATCGGTGACGAACCGTTCGCTGTGGTGCTGGCGGACGACCTGTGCGTCAACCCTGAAGGCGACGGCGTATTGACCCAGATGGTCAAGCTGTACAACCAGTTCCGCTGCTCGATCATCGCCATTCAGGAAGTCGACCCGCAGGAAACCAACAAGTACGGCGTCATCGCCGGCGACATGATCCGCGACGACATCTTCCGTGTGACCAACATGGTCGAGAAACCCGCCCCAGAAGACGCCCCGTCGAATCTGGCGATCATCGGCCGTTACATCCTCACCCCGGACATCTTCGACATCATCCGCAACACCCCGCCGGGCAAAGGTGGCGAGATCCAGATCACCGACGCCCTGATGCAGCAGGCGCAGAACGGCTGCGTGATTGCCTACAAGTTCAAGGGCCAGCGCTTTGACTGCGGCGGCGCCGAAGGCTACATCGACGCGACCAACTTCTGCTTCGAAAACTACTACAAGACCGGCAAGGCGTACTGATTCGCCCCTGCAGGTCGACAAGCCACCCTTCGGGGTGGCTTTTTTGTTTGTGGCGGCCAACGGCGGTATGCTGAGCGCCAGCCAAGGAGACTGAATACATGGCCTACGATTTTGATCTGTTCGTGATTGGCGCCGGTTCCGGCGGTGTGCGCGCGGCGCGCTTTGCTGCGGGCTTTGGCGCGAAGGTGGCGGTAGCCGAAAGCCGCTACCTGGGCGGTACCTGCGTCAACGTTGGCTGCGTGCCGAAAAAGCTGCTGGTATACGGCGCCCACGTTGCCGATGAGCTGGAGCAGGCCGCGGGCTTCGGCTGGACCCTGGAAGAGGGCCATTTCGATTGGGGCACCCTGATCGCCAATAAAAACCGCGAGATCGAGCGCCTCAACGGCATCTATCGCAACCTGCTGGTCAACAGCGGTGTGACCTTGCTGCAAGGCCATGCGCGCATCACCGCTGCCAACGAAGTGGAAGTCGAAGGCCAGCGCTACAGCGCCAGGCACATCCTCATCGCGACCGGCGGCTGGCCACAGGTGCCGGACATTCCGGGCAAGGAACTGGCCATCACCTCCAACGAAGCGTTCTACCTCAAGCAGCTGCCCCGCCGCGTGCTGGTAGTGGGCGGTGGGTATATCGCGGTGGAGTTTGCCGGCATCTTCCAGGGCCTGGGCGCCGACACCACGCTGCTGTATCGCGGTGACCTGTTCTTGCGCGGGTTCGACGGTTCGGTGCGGACCCACCTGAAGGAAGAACTGCAAAAGCGCGGCCTGGACCTGCAGTTCAACGCTGACATCCAGCGTATCGACAAGCTCGAAGACGGCAGCCTCAAGGCCACCCTTAAGGACGGCCGCGAGTTGCTTGCCGACTGCGTGTTCTACGCCACCGGCCGGCGCCCGATGCTCGACAATCTGGGCCTGGAAAACACCGGCGTGGAGCTTGACCCACGCGGCTTCATCCGCGTCGACGAGCAGTACCAGACCACCGCGCCGTCGATCCTCGCCATCGGCGACGTGATCGGCCGGGTGCAGCTCACCCCTGTTGCCCTGGCCGAAGGCATGGCGGTTGCACGTCGCCTGTTCAAACCCGAGCAGTACCGCCCGGTGGATTACCAGAACATCCCAACGGCGGTGTTCAGCCAGCCACCGATCGGCACCGTGGGCCTGACCGAGGAACAGGCGCTGGAGGCCGGGCACAAGGTGCAGATCTTCGAAAGCCGCTTCCGCGCCATGAAGCTGACCCTCACCGATATTCAGGAAAAGACCCTGATGAAGCTGGTGGTGGATGCCGAAACCGACAAGGTACTCGGCTGCCATATGGTCGGCCCTGACGCCGGCGAGATCATTCAGGGCCTGGGTATCGCGCTGAAGGCAGGCGCGACCAAGCAGCAGTTCGACGAGACGATCGGCGTGCACCCGACGGCCGCGGAAGAGTTCGTGACCATGCGTACGGTCACTCGTTAACGCCACTGGCCTCATGCCGGCAAGCCAGCTCCCACAGGTATTGCACAAGTCCATGGGCCTGGGCTGTACCTGTGGGAGCTGGCTTGCCGGCGATGGGGCCAATGCATGCAGCGCCATCCTTTGCTCAGCCCAATCCCTTCTATTAATAAACCCTGCTTATAGCCAAAACCAATCGCGAGCATGAGCTTTGCCAATGAGCCTTCAACGGAATGATTAGTTAGGATTCTATCCATCAACTGATTCCAACCCCATGAAGGAGCGTCTCTCATGCCAATCATCAACAGCCAGGTCAAACCGTTCAACGCCACCGCCTTCCACAACGGCGAATTCGTTCAGGTAAGCGAAGCCGACCTGAAAGGCAAGTGGTCTGTCGTGTTCTTCTACCCGGCCGACTTCACCTTCGTTTGCCCGACCGAGCTGGGTGACCTTGCTGACAACTACGCCGAGTTCCAGAAGCTGGGCGTGGAAATCTACGGCGTGTCCACCGACACCCACTTCACCCACAAAGCCTGGCACGACACTTCGGAAACCATCGGCAAGATCAAGTACCCGCTGATCGGTGACCCAACCCACGTCATCTCGCGCAACTTCGACGTGCTGATCGAAGAAGCCGGCCTGGCCGATCGCGGTACCTTCGTGATCAACCCGGAAGGCCAGATCAAGATCGTCGAAATCAACGACGGTGGTGTAGGCCGTGACGCCAGCGAGCTGCTGCGCAAGGTCAAAGCTGCCCAGTACGTTGCCGCTCACCCTGGCGAAGTCTGCCCGGCCAAGTGGAAAGAAGGCGAAGCCACTCTGGCGCCATCGCTGGACCTGGTCGGCAAGATCTAAGGCCATGCATCAATCGTGGGCGGTGAGCAGCCGCCAAAGCTGACTTCCTCACTGCCCCGCCAAACGCCCGGGCGCTATTGCCTGGGCGTTTTTGTATCCGAAGTTTGAATAAGGAATCGCCCGTATGTTGGACGCCACGCTTAAATCGCAACTGAAAACCTACCTGGAGCGGGTCACCCAGCCGATCGAGATCGTAGCTTCCCTCGACGACGGCGCGAAGTCCCGCGAATTGCACGACCTGCTGGTAGAAATCGCCGGCCTGTCGAACCTCATTACCTTGAGCGCGGACGGCACCGACAGCCGTCGCCCTTCGTTCTCGCTCAATCGCCCGGGGGCGGACATCAGCCTGCGGTTTGCCGGCATCCCCATGGGCCACGAATTCACCTCCCTGGTGCTGGCGCTGCTGCAAGTCGGCGGCCATCCGTCCAAGGCCAGTGCCGAAGTGATCGAACAGATCCAGGCGCTGGAAGGCGAGTTCACCTTCGAAACCTACTTCTCGCTGTCGTGCCAGAACTGCCCCGACGTGGTGCAGGCGCTGAACCTGATGGCGGTGCTCAACCCTAACGTGCGCCACGTGGCCATCGATGGTGCGCTGTTCCAGGATGAGGTCGAGTCGCGCAAGGTCATGGCGGTACCGAGCATCTACCTGAACGGTGAAGTGTTCGGCCAGGGCCGCATGGGCCTGGAAGAAATCCTGGGCAAGATCGACACCAGCGCTGGCGCCCGTCAGGCCGAGAAGATCAACGCCAAGGACCCCTTCGACGTGCTGGTGGTTGGCGGTGGCCCGGCCGGTGCATCGGCGGCCATCTATGCCGCGCGCAAAGGCATCCGCACCGGTGTCGCCGCCGAGCGCTTCGGCGGCCAGGTGCTCGATACCCTGGCCATCGAGAACTTCATCTCGGTGCAGGAAACCGAAGGGCCCAAGCTGGCCACAGCGCTGGAAGAGCACGTCAAGCAGTACGACGTCGACATCATGAACCTGCAGCGCGGCGAAGCGCTGATCCCGGCCACCGACGGCGGCCTGCATGAAGTGCGCCTGGCTGGCGGCGCCTCGCTCAAGGCCAAGACCGTGATCCTCGCCACCGGTGCCCGCTGGCGCGAAATGAACGTGCCAGGCGAGCAGGAATACCGCTCCCGTGGCGTAGCCTATTGCCCGCACTGCGACGGCCCGCTGTTCAAGGGCAAGCGTGTGGCGGTAATCGGTGGGGGCAACTCGGGCGTGGAAGCGGCCATCGACCTGGCCGGCATCGTCGCCCAGGTGACGCTGATCGAGTTCGACAGCCAGCTGCGCGCCGACGCCGTGCTGCAGCGCAAGTTGCACAGCCTGGCGAACGTCAAGGTGATCACCAGTGCGCTGACTACCGAAGTGCTGGGCAACGGCGAAAAAGTCACCGGCCTGCGCTACAAAGATCGCACCAGCGACGAGCTGCATGACCTGGCGCTGGAAGGCATCTTCGTGCAGATCGGCCTGCTGCCGAACACCGATTGGCTCAAGGGTACGGTCGAATTGTCACCGCGTGGCGAAATCATTGTCGACGCCAAGGGTGCGACCAATGTGCCGGGCGTGTTCGCGGCTGGTGACGTGACCACGGTGCCATACAAGCAGATCGTCATCGCTGTGGGTGAGGGCGCCAAGGCCTCGCTGTCGGCCTTCGACCACCTGATCCGCACCTCGGCGCCGGCATAAGCTGCGTAAGCTGCACCGGCCTCATCGCGGGCAAGCCCGCTCCTACAGGTACCGTATCGTACGTGTAGGAGCGGGCTTGCCCGCGATGAGGCCGGTCATGCCCAGCCCAATTCCGAAGGTGTCTATGATGAGTGCAGACACCCTCAGGAATCTCACCCATGACCCTGATCAGCCGCGAACCCTGGTGGCTCGTGCCGCCAAAGCCCGGGCAGAAAGAGCAGGACCTGCACTGGGGCTACCTGGAAATCTACGCCGACGGGCGCACCGTGTTCGTCGACCAGCGCCCCAGTGAGCGGGAACTGGCCGAACGCAAAAGCTGCCGCAACTTTCCTGAACCGGATCACTGAGTGGCCTAGCCTTCGAGCTCGGCCAGGCGCGCCTCCAGTGCTGCAATGCGTGCTTCCAGGGCTTCGATCCGCTCTTCCGAGACGCTGGCGCCACTGCTGCGAGCGCCACCTTCCTGTTGGCGCGCGGCAAGAATCGCCTCTATTTCTGCCGGGTCGCCCAGCGCGTGGGTATAGCGGTCTTCACGCTGGCCGGCCTGGCGCGGCAGGTGCAAGGCCAGGCCGCGCGAGATCAGGCGCTCAAGCTGGTGCTGGATCTGTTCGGTGTCGTCGAAATCGTGCAGGCGGTTGCTGCGGGTCAGCAGTTCGTTGAGGGTCTGTGGCCCGCGCAGGAACATCAGGCCCATCAGTATCAGTTGTGCCGGTACCAGCTCCAGGGCTTTGTCTACGCGCTGTTCCCAGCGGTCGGCGCGGCTGCCCATCTGCAGCCGGGTCATGTCCTGGCCCTCGAGGGCACGCAAGGCCTGCCCGACTTGGCCCTGGGTAAGGTTCATGACCGGCTCGCGGCTGGTCTTCTGGTTGCAGGCCAGCAGCAGGGCATTGAGGGTCAGCGGGTAGCTTTCAGGGCTGGTGGCCTGTTTTTCGATCAGCGAGCCGAGAATACGGATCTCGATAGCGGTGAAGCGGCCTTCGTCTGTGGTTTGGTCTTCTGACATGGCCCTGTCTCATTGCGAGGAAAAGGCCACTAGCGTAGGTAAAGCCGCCGTTCAAGGCAATCGGGACCGCATTGCGGCCCCAATATATTCAGGCGCTATGCCGCTCTTCAGCCTCGCACGCCGCCGCCGTGAACAGCACATCGGTCGACGAATTCAGTGCAGTTTCCGCCGAATCCTGCAATACGCCGATGATGAAGCCCACGGCCACCACCTGCATGGCGATTTCGCTGGGAATGCCGAACAGGCTGCACGCCAGCGGAATCAGCAGCAGCGAGCCACCGGCCACACCCGACGCACCGCAGGCACACAGGGCCGCCACCACACTCAGCAGCACGGCGGTCGGCAGGTCGACCGGGATGCCCAGCGTGTGCACCGCGGCCAGGGTCAGCACGGTAATGGTGATGGCGGCGCCGGCCATGTTGATGGTCGCACCCAACGGAATCGACACCGAGTAGGTGTCCTCATGCAGCCCCAAACGCTCCGACAGCGCCAGGTTGACCGGAATGTTGGCGGCCGAACTACGGGTGAAGAAGGCCGTGATGCCGCTCTCGCGCAAGCACAGCAAGGTGAGGGGGTAAGGGTTGCGGCGAATCTTCCAGAACACGATCAGCGGGTTCATCACCAGCGCCACGAACAGCATGCAGCCGATCAGCACCCCCAGCAGGTGCAGATAACCCAGCAGGGCATCCAGCCCAGACTGGGCGAGGGTAGAGCTGACCAAGCCAAAGATGCCCAGCGGGGCGAAACGGATGACCACGCGCACCAGCAGGGTGACGCCATTGGACAGGTCGTCGACCATGGTGCGGGTGGTTTCGCTGGCGTGGCGCAGGGCCACGCCCAGGCCAATGGCCCAGGTCAGCACGCCGATGAAGTTGGCATTGACCAACGCGCTGACCGGGTTATCGACGGCGCTCAGCAGCAGGTTCTGCATCACTTCGACGATACCGCCCGGTGCGCTCAGTGCAGCTTCGCCTGTGCTCAAGGCCAGCGGAGAAGGGAACAACATGCTGGCGACCACGGCTACCACAGCGGCTGCGAAGGTGCCCAGCAGGTAAAGAAAGAGAATAGGGCGGATGTGGGTTTGCTGGCCGTGGCGATGGTTGGCGATCGAGGCCATGACCAGGACGAAAACCAGCACCGGTGCCACCGCTTTCAGGGCGCTGACGAACACCTTGCCGAGGAACGCCAGGTCGCGGGCGATGGCTGGCGCGAGCAGGGCCAGGGCGATGCCGGCGATCAGGCCGATGACAATCTGGCTCACCAGGCTGGTGCGGTTGAGGATGCGCAGGATGGGGGACATGTGCAGCGGTATCTCGTTATCTTCTAAAGCGCGCGACTTTACCATGTCACCAGTGAAACAACTCTTTTCTCGCGCCTTCGGTAATGGCCACGATCCCGGGATGCTTGACCTTGCGCTCCACTGAAATGGCATAGAACGACTCATGCACGGCCTCGGTTTGGCCGATCAGCTGCACTGCATATTGGCGGCACACTTCCTCTGCAATCACGCTGGGGGCGACGAAAATGCCGCTACCCGACTGGCCGAACGCCTGCATCAGGGCGCTGTCGTCGAACTCGCCGACGATTCGCGGCTGCACCTGCTGCTCGCCCAGCCAGCGCAGCAGGCGGCTGCGTACCACGGTCTCCTGCCCTGGGATCAGCAACGGCGCATCGTGCAGGCAGGCGGGGAAGGCGCCGGCATGGCGCTGCGCCAGGGCCTTTGTGGCAAAAAAACTCAGGCCGCACTCGCCGAGCTTCTGGCTGTAGCCCTTGATGTCCAGGTGGCTGGGCATCGGGCTGTCGGAAATCACCAGGTCCAGGCGCTGAATGGCAAGGTCCGCCAGCAAGCGTTCCAGTTTGTCTTCCCGGCAGTTGATGCGCAGCACGTCGTCCAGCTCCATGGTGGGGGCGAGCAGGCGGTAGACGATCGACTTGGGCACCACGTCGGCCACGCCCACGCGGAACAGGATCTGCTCCTGCGGGCCTGCCCGCAGCATGGCCTCCAGCTCACCGCCAAGCTGGAACATCTGCTCGGCATAGGCCAAGGTTTGGCGGCCGGTCTCGGTCAGCTCCAACTGGCGGCCGACCCGCTGGAACAGCTCCAGGCCATAGGTCTGCTCAAACAGGCTGATCTGGCCGCTGATGGTTTGCGGGGTCAGGTTGAGCTGCTCACTGGCGCGGGCAATGCTGCCGGTCTTGGCCACGGCCCAGAAGTAATGCAGCTGACGATAGTTGAGCATTGATGCGTTCCCGATTCGTAAAAACCGAAGTATAACCCCTGAAAAAACGAATTTTCCTGATGTATCGGCGTCTTTAGAATTCGACCCCATCAGGCGCAATGCGCGCCGTCGGGATATCGACAAGCGAGGACCCCATGCTGCAATTCAAATCCATCGGCACGCCACTGGTGCTAGCCTTGGCCCTGTTCACCCTGGCCGGTTGCGACCAGGCCGAGAAATCCGCCCAGCAGATGTTGGACCAGGCGGCCAAATCGGCCAAGCAAGCCATCGATGACACCAACAAGGCGGCGCAGAACGCGTTGAGCGACGCCATCGGCACCGAAGGGCAGAAGCCCAAGGGTGACGACCAGCAAGACAAGACCCAGGACATCTGACCCAGAACCGTTGCAGGACTGAAAAATGGAATATCTGCTGGAACTCGCCGCAAGCCCCACCGCCTGGGTCGCCCTAGCCACGTTGGTGGCGATGGAAGTCGTACTGGGCATCGATAACCTGATCTTCATCTCGATCCTGACCAACAAGTTGCCGGTCGAATACCGCTCCAAGGCGCGCCGTATCGGTATCAGCATGGCCTTGGTCATGCGCCTGGCGTTGCTTAGCACGGTGGCCTGGATCGTTCAGTTGACCGACCCGGTGTTCGAGGTGTTCGGTAATGCCTTCTCCTGGAAGGACGTGATCCTGATTGCCGGTGGCCTGTTCCTGCTGTGGAAGGCAACCAAGGAAATCCACGAAAACGTCGACCCGCACGGCGCCAAGGAAGAATCCAAGGTTGCCTCCACGGTCACCCTGGGCTTCGCCGCCGCGATCTTCCAGATTCTGTTGCTGGACATCGTGTTCTCGGTCGACAGCATCATCACCGCCGTGGGCATGACCGAGCACCTGCCGATCATGATCATCGCCGTGATCACCGCCGTGATCGTAATGATGGTGGCCGCCGACCCGCTGGCCAACTTCATCAACGACAACCCGACCGTGGTGATGTTGGCCCTGGGCTTCCTGATCATGATCGGCATGACGCTGATTGCCGAAGGTTTCGGTGCCCACGTGCCGAAGGGGTATGTGTATGCGGCGATGGCCTTCTCGACCGTGATCGAGATCCTCAACATCCTGTCGCGTCGCGCACGGATGAAGCGCGAAGCTGCCGAAGGTTGATGCATGCGGGGGCGCATAGCGCCCCATTCGCCGGCAAGCCGGCTTCCACAAGTACCGTACTGTTATTGAAGCCAGTGCAGTACCTGTGGAAGCCGGCTTGCCGGCGACTGAGTTTAAAAGACCTGAGAATCAATGCACCCCGGCATGCCGCCGTGCACGGCTGACCGGCCGTGATTCAGGCGCAACCTGCGGTGGTAGGGGATGCTGTGAATGACGCCGTACGATACGCAGAACACCCCATAACATGGCGGCTGCAACGCTAAGCCACATACCCACCAGCATGAGAATTGCCATTGTCAGGCTCATGTGTGCCTCCTTCTCTCGGGCTGGCCCACGGCTCGCCCTCCAGACACTGCTTTAGTCTAGCTCTGGCTGTGTGACGTTCCATTGATCTAAGGTCTATTGCTTGGTTCGTTTGGTTCCAAGCCAGCGCCGGGCTATACCCGGGCGGCGCCGCACCCTATGATCGTTGGCCAGAGCCAGGCGCTGCCAGCCTGGCGCCAGAACAAGCGAGTGTCCATGGAGCAAATTTCCCTCAAGTCTTTGGTTGCCGGCCCCCGGCGGCTCATGGTTGCCTGCCTGCTGGCGGCGACCCTGGCCGGTTGCGCGAGCACGCCACCCGCCACGCTCAAGGGCTTGCCACAGCGGGTGGAGATCAGCAGCGTGCCGTTCTACCGCGGCAATGCCAACCACAGCGGCGCCATGGCCCTGGCGGCACTGCTCTCGCAGCAGGGCGCGCCGATCACCCCAGGGCTGCTGGACAAGCCGTTGAACCTGCCACAGGGCGCCGAGGCGCTGGGCACCAGCATCCCCCGCGTGGCCCGCGATTACGGCATGGTGGTCTACCCGCTGGACAAACAGCTTGATGCCTTGTTGACACAAGTGGCCGCTGGCAACCCGGTGCTGCTGCGGTATGAGGAAGGTTCGGCGTGGTGGAGTGAGCCGCGCTATGCGCTGCTGATCGGCTATGATCGCTACAAGCAGCGGGTGCTGTTGCGCTCCGGCATGCACCGGCGGCAAATGATGGCCTTTGACGATTTTGCCTCGGCGTGGGCGCAGGAGGGGAGTTGGGCGGTACTGGTGCAGCCGCCGCGGCAACTGCCAGCCCAGGTAGACCGGCAGCGCTGGCTGCAGGCTGCCGACGAACTGGCCCGGGCGGGCCAGGAAGTGGCGGCAAAGCAGGCAGTGACCAGCCTGGGCCGGTAGCCCTGCCAGCGCCGGCCCTTATGCGGGCCGGCGCTGTTTGCATCAGAAGCCCAGGCGATCGCGCAGGCTGTAGTACCAGGCACCGATGGCGCTGAACGGCACACGCAGCATTTGGCCACCCGGGAATGGGTAGTGCGGCAGGCCGGCGAACGCGTCGAAACGTTCGGCCTGGCCGCGCAGCGCTTCGGCCAACACCTTGCCGGCCAGGTGGGTGTATGTGACACCGTGGCCCGAGCAACCCTGCGAGTAATAGATGTTGTCGCCGATGCGGCCAACCTGAGGCAGGCGCGACAGGGTCAGCAGGAAGTTGCCGGTCCAGGCGTAGTCGATCTTCACGTCCTTCAGTTGCGGGAAGGCCTTGAGCATCTTCGGGCGGATGATCGCTTCGATGTTGGCCGGGTCGCGTGCACCGTACACCACACCACCGCCGAAGATCAGGCGCTTGTCGCTGGTCAGGCGGTAGTAGTCGAGCAGGTAGTTGCAGTCCTCGACGCAATAGTCCTGCGGCAGCAGGGTGCGGGCCAGTTCTTCGCTCAGCGGCTCGGTGGTGATCACCTGGGTGCCGCATGGCATCGACTTGGAAGCCAGTTCTGGCACCAGGTTGCCCAGGTAGGCGTTGCCGGCGACGATGATGAACTTGGCGCGCACCTTGCCCTGCGGGGTATGCACCACCGGGTTGGCGCCACGCTCGATGCGGATGGCCGGGGTCTGCTCATAAATGATGCCACCCAACGACTCGACCGCGGCAGCTTCGCCCAGGGCCAGGTTCAGTGGGTGGATGTGGCCACCGCTCATGTCCAGCATGCCGCCGATGTAGCTGTCACAGGCAACCACTTCACGGATGCGCTTCTGGTCCATCAGCTCCAGCTGGTTGTGGCCGAAACGTTCCCACAGGCGCTTTTGCGATTCCAGGTGGCCCATCTGCTTGGACGTGAGCGCTGCGAACACACCGCCGTCTTTCAGGTCGCACTGGATGTTGTACTTGGCAACGCGCTCACGGATGATGCGGCCGCCTTCAAATGCCATGTGGCCCAGCAGTTGTGCCTGCTTGGGGCCGACAGTGCGTTCGATGACGTCGATGTCGCGGCTATAGCTGTTGACGATCTGGCCGCCGTTGCGGCCCGACGCACCGAAGCCGACCTTGGCCGCTTCGACGATGCTCACCTTGAAGCCGTTTTCCAGCAGGAAGAGTGCGCTGGACAGGCCGGTGTAGCCGGCGCCGATGATGCACACATCAGTTTCCACCTCACCCTGCAGCGCCGGACGTGGCGGCACCGGGTTGGCCGAGGCGGCGTAGTAGGACTGGGGGTAGGGGGTATTGGCCATGCTCGAGAAACCTCGTGTTTTATATTTTTAACGAATGTACCGATGCTATCAATAATAATAAACACCCGCTAGTCGTCCGTTGAAAATCCTTTACTGTCCCCTGGCTGGCCCTTCTCTATAAAGGGGTTAAGATTCAGTGGGTTAGCGCGAAAAAAAGTGTTGACACCGTTTTTGGAATGCGTAGAATGCGCACCACACGACAGGCACATAGCTCAGTTGGTTAGAGCACCACCTTGACATGGTGGGGGTCGTTGGTTCGAGTCCAATTGTGCCTACCAAACATCAGAAGGGGCGATCCGAAAGGGTCGCCCTTTTTGCATTCTGCGCGTCGCGAAAGCGCTGCACTGCACAAGCGGTAGGGTTCTGAAAGTTTTTGATTTTTTTGAAAAAAAACGCTTTACAGGTGTGCTTTCGATGACTAATATGCGCACCACACGACAGGCACATAGCTCAGTTGGTTAGAGCACCACCTTGACATGGTGGGGGTCGTTGGTTCGAGTCCAATTGTGCCTACCAAACA